>JBFMHS010000001.1:0-8495 GCA_040751765.1 Pseudomonadota bacterium
ACATCGACAAGGCCCCGCGCGGGCGCGACAAGGCCAGCGACCACACGCCGGTCTGGATTGAGCTGGAGGCTGCATGATCGAGGCGGTGACCTATTCCCCGGCGATCGAGAAGGCGCGCAAGGGCTCCTACATCCTGGGCATCATCCTGTTCCTGGTGCTGGGTTTCATCGCCTCGCGGCAGATGGAGTCGGCGCTGGCCGGTATCTTCTTCGGCGGCGTCGGGGCTGCCGGCTACGTCTTCCTGCAAGGCCGCAAGCTGGACAAGCTGCCCTCGTTCACCTTCACCCCCGAGGCCCTGGTCCTTGACTGGCCGGGCGGCCGGCAGTCCATCCGCTGGGACGAGGTGGCGAGCATGGAGCGCAAGGGCTCCGGCAACAGCTGGACATTCCGCACTAAGGCCGGCGGCAAGATCCCGGTCCGCGTCCTGGGCTTCGAGCCCGACGACCTCCAGGCCATCACCAACCGCCTGGAAGCCCATCGCGGCGCGCTGGGCTGACTCGGCACTTCTCGCCGCCATGGAGGGCATTTCACCCCTATAACATGCGTCTCTAATGCATTTTAACACGTTGCGATTCGTTCTTAGATGCCTTATAGAGTTGCCATTGGCAATCTCGCGGGTGCGAAAGGCATGTCGTCCAACATCCTGGAAAAGACCGTTCTCGACGTCCAACACTGGACCGACTCGCTGTTCACGTTGAAGCTCAGCCGCGACCCCGGCTTCCGCTTCGACAACGGTCAGTTCGCCATGATCGGGCTGATGGTCGACGGCAAGCCGCTGATGCGGGCCTATTCCATGGTCAGCGCCAACTACGAGGAGCACCTCGAGTTCCTGTCCATCAAGGTGCCTGGCGGACCGCTGACGTCGCGCCTGCAGCACGTCAAGCCCGGCGACACCATCCTGGTCAACAAGAAGACGACCGGGACGCTGGTGCTCGACAACCTGCTGCCGGGGCGCTCGCTTTACCTGCTGTCGACGGGCACCGGCATCGCACCGTTCCTGTCGATCATCAAGGACCCCGAGGTCTACGAGCGCTTCGACAGGGTGGTGCTGACCCACACCTGCCGCCACGTGCGCGACCTGGTCTACGAGGACTTCATCTTGCGCGAACTGCCGGCCAACGACTTCTTCGGCGACGCCGCGCGCGAGAAGCTGACCTACTACCCCACGGTCACCCGCGAGCCCTTCCGCACCCAGGGCCGCATCACCGACCTGATCAAGGAAGGCACCCTGTTCGCCGATCTCGGCCTGCCGTCCTTCGACGCCGAACACGACCGCGTGATGATCTGCGGCAACCCGCAGATGATGACCGACCTTGCGGACTACCTGGACTCCCTCGGCTTCCAGCAGGGCAGCAACGCCGGTGCCGGCCACTATGTGATCGAGAAGGCCTTCGCGGAGAAGTAACCTACGCGAACACGAACGGCACGTCGGTCCGGCCGCGATAGGTGAAGCCGCCGACCACGCGGTCGTCGGCCACCGTGGCGCGGGCGTCGCGAAGCAGGTGCTCGATGCGGCGGTCGGTCAGGCGGTAGCGCGCCTCCAGCCCGATGTCCTTGATGCTGGCGCACTCCTCGCCGAAGACGTGGGCGTAGAGGTCGGTCATCATGCCATGGCGGCTGGACATCAGGGTGTTGCACGCGTTCTTGACCGCGCCCAGGTCCTCGGGGCCGCGCATGTGCAAGCTGGTGACCAGCATCACCGACACCGCGTGCAGCACGTCGTAGCGCACATGGGCGATGAACACCTCCAGGTCCTTCTGGGTCAGGTGGGCCTTCTCGCGCGCGGCAAAGCGGATCAGGCCGCCGAGGATCAGGCTGAAGAACTCGGGCACGCCCCATTCCATCCCCAGTCCCACCGAGGCCAGCGCCTCCAGCGGCGTGTAGCCGGGATGGGACGCCACCAGCCTTTGGGTCAGCACGTTGTCGGCGACGCCAGGCAGCATGGGTACGTCCTGCTCGCCTGCCGGAATTCCCAGTCCGTCGAACAGTTGGCGGTACATGACGATATGGGTCTTGGCCAACAGCAGGTGGCCTAGGTCGGGATAGTCCTCGACGGCATGGCTGCCGACTCCGTACTCGTCGGCGACGAGTTGGGCCAGCGAGATCTGGGTGATCTCGGAGATGCGTTCGTTCAACTCGCCATAGGGCAGGTCCATCAGGCCGTGGAAGCGGCCGATGGCCATGGCCACGCACTGGCGGGTGTTCTTGATCTGGTTGAAGTACTGGGTGGCGAAGCGGTGCAGCTGGGCGGCATCGATCCGGCCCTCGAACACGCGCACGAAAAACGGATGCCGCCACACTGGATGACTGAGCACGTGGTCGTGCAGGTCGAGGAACATTTCCTCCAGCCGTCCCTTCTCGAACAGGGCGACGCGGTGGAAGGGGTTGTCGGCCGGCACACGGTCGCGCAGGGCGGCGAACAGGGCATGCAGCGGCGCGCCGGGGCGGTCGACCTCGGCGACGACGCGGGTGAAGTCCTCGCGCTGGCTGACCCGGAAGGCCTCCAGCACGCCCTCGGCGTCCAGCTGCAGCAGGTTGGGCAGCGGATGGACCTCGGGCGGCAGCACAGGCTTGCCACCCTCGAAGGACACCAGATCGGAAAACCGCTCCATCACGACCTCTCCCTCGGCGGCCGGGTCATCAGCCGCGCCAGGCACATCAGCAGCCCGCGCGCCGAGATCGGCTTCTCCATGAATTCATCGGCGCCGGCGTTCAGCGCCACGTCGCGGTTGGCCAGCCGTTCGTGGCCCGACAGCATGACCACCGGCAGAGTCGCCAGCCCGGCCTGCCCGCGAATCCATGCCACCAAGTCGAGTCCGCTCTCGGCCCCCACGTGCCAGTCGGTGACCACCACGTCCACCGTCACCGCCCCCAGCGCCGCCCGCGCGGTGCCCAGGTCGTGGGCGGTGCGGATCTCGTGCACCCCGACGCCCTCCAGGATGGTGCGCATGACCTGGCAGAAGTTCAGGTTGTCGTCGACCACCAGCACCCGCAGCGCCCGCCAGTCCAGCCCGCCATTGGCTGGGCGCGGACCGGTCATGGTCACCGCCTCGGCGGCGGCCTGGGCGCCCTTGTGGCCGATGACCCAGGCGCGGTAGTCCATGTCGGTGGAGCAGATGTGGTCGATCAGCCACTTGTGCAGGAAGTCGAGGCAATCCTTGGCGCGGACCGCCGTCTGGTCCTGGTCGTAGCGGGCCTTCAGCTCCCGCACCTGCTGGGCCAGCTTGTGGTGCATGACGATGTGGGAGTTGAGCGCCGGATAGCGGCAGGCCTCCATCACCCGCTCCTCGCGGGCGAAGTGGTAGTCGGCGTAGTCGGCCAGCGCCTTCAGCACGCTGCCCAGGGTGGCGTATTCCTCGTCGTCGCCGATGGAGCGGTGGAGGTCGTTGATCAGCCCCACCAGCGTCTTGTGGTCGGCATCCAGAATGGGGATGCCGACGCTCATCATCTCGCTCCAGGTGATGGCCGCCATGCCCCCCGCCCCTTCCCTCGGCTCAGCGCTTGTCCAGTTGGCTGACGTCGCGCACGGCGCCGCGCGCGGCGCTGGTGGTCATGGCGGCATAGGCCCTGAGCGCCTGGCTCACCGGGCGGTCGCGGTCGGCCGGCTTCCAGGCCTTGGCCCCCTTGGCCTCCATGGTGGCGCGCCGCCTGGCCAACTCGTCCTCAGACACCCGGACGTTGATGGTCCGGTTGGGAATGTCGATGTCGATCATGTCGCCGGGCTCGACCAGGCCGATGGCGCCGCCCTCGGCGGCCTCGGGCGAGGCATGGCCGATGGACAGCCCCGAGGTGCCGCCCGAGAAGCGGCCGTCGGTGATCAGGGCGCACTGCTTGCCCAGGCCCATGCTCTTCAGGTAGCTGGTCGGATACAGCATCTCCTGCATGCCGGGGCCGCCCTTGGGGCCCTCGTAGCGGACCACCACCACGTCACCGGCCTTGACCCCGCCGCCCAGGATCTTGGCGACCGCCTCCTCCTGGCTTTCGCAGATCACCGCCGGACCCGAGAACTTGAGGATGCTCTCGTCGACGCCGGCGGTCTTCACGATGCAACCGTCCAGCGCGATGTTGCCGAACAGCACCGCCAGGCCGCCGTCCTTGGAGAATGCCGCCTCGGCCGAGCGGATGACGCCCTTGGCGCGGTCGGTGTCCAGCTCCTTCCACCGGTTGGCCTGGCTGAAGGCGACGGTGGTGCGCACGCCGCCGGGGGCGGCCTTGTAGAACTCGTGGACGTTGGCGTCCGCGGTGCGGCTGATGTCCCACTTGTCCAGCGCGTCCTTCATGGTCGGCGCATGGACGGTGGGGCAGCCGCCATGCAGCAGCCCCGCCTTCTCCAGCTGGCCGAGGATGGCCATGATGCCGCCGGCGCGGTGGACGTCCTCGATGTGGACGTCGGCGATGTTGGGCGCCACCTTGCACAGGCAGGGCACGCGGCGGCTGAGGCGGTCGATGTCGGCCATGGTGAAGTTCACCCCGGCCTCCTGGGCGGCGGCCAGGATGTGCAGCACGGTGTTGGTGGACCCGCCCATGGCGATGTCCAGCGTCATGGCGTTCTCGAACGCCTCGAAGCTGGCGACGGAGCGCGGCAGCACGCTCGTGTCGCCCTGCTCGTAGTGGCGGCGGGTGATCTCGACGATCTTGCGGCCGGCCTCCAGGAACAGCTCCTTGCGGTCGGCGTGGGTGGCGACCACGGTGCCGTTGCCGGGCAGGGCAAGGCCCAGCGCCTCGGCCAGGCAGTTCATGGAATTGGCGGTGAACATGCCCGAGCACGAGCCGCAGGTGGGGCAGCTGGAACGCTCGTATTCCGCCACGTCCTCGTCGCTGACCGACTTGTCGGCGGCCTTGATCATGGCGTCGATCAGGTCCACCGCGTGGGTCTCGCCCTGGATGGTGACCTTGCCGGCCTCCATGGGACCGCCGGAGACGAAGATGGTCGGGATGTTCAGGCGTAGCGACGCCATCAGCATGCCGGGGGTGATCTTGTCGCAGTTGGAGATGCACACCAGCGCGTCGGCGCAATGGGCGTTGACCATGTACTCCACCGCGTCGGCGATGATCTCGCGCGACGGCAGCGAGTACAGCATGCCGGCATGGCCCATGGCGATGCCGTCGTCGATGGCGATGGTGTTGAACTCCTTGGCGACGCCGCCGGCCCTCTCGATCTCGCGCGCCACCATCTGGCCCAGGTCCTTCAGGTGGACGTGGCCGGGCACGAATTGGGTGAAGGAATTGGCGATGGCGATGATCGGCTTGCCGAAATCCGCGTCCGTCATGCCCGTGGCGCGCCACAGACCGCGCGCGCCGGCCATGTTGCGGCCGTGGGTGGAGGTGCGGGAGCGGTATTCCGGCATGACGCTTGAACCTTTTGCCTGGAGTGGAGGATGCTTGAAGATTGGAAAGTAGCCCCCCGGCCCCCCTCTGCCTAGTCCCTTCGGAGGTCTATCGGGTCATGGCCCTGGATCGCATGACCATCATTGGTCTGGTGGCGGTCATCCTGGCGGTGGCCTGGGTCCATTCGCCGTGGTGGCTGGCCACGCTGGGGCTGGTGGCGGGGTGGCTGGCCTATGACCGCTGGGCGCGGCGGGGTGGGGTCGAGACCATCACCGGCCCGCGCGGCACCCTTCTGCCGCTGGCCGACGCCACCCGCGCCCGCGATCCCCGCTACGTGATCGGCGACTTCCTGGCCGCCTGTTGCGAGGCGCGCCCCGGCGCCCTGCTGGTGGCGCCCGTCCAACTGGACGAGATCATCGCCCAGTGCGCCAGCGAATGCCGCCGGGTCGGCCGCCCCGAGCCGCCCATGGTCGAGGTGATGAACGCCCTGGAACCCTATTGCGCCACCTGCGCCCTGCCCTACTCGCCGGCCCTGCTGCGCCAGAAATGGCGCGACGCCACCTGCAAGAAGGGCGTCGAGATGGCCGAGGGTGCGGTCCCGGACGAGGACGGACGGTGCCCGAGATGCGGCGGGGAGACGGTGATGCTGGTGTTCGAGGTGTGACTATCCGCCCGACCGCCGCGCCCAGCGCTTGAGGTCGGCTTCCAGGGTGGGCCCGGCATCCTTGCCCAGGCGGCGGCGGTAGATGGCGACGCTTTCCATCACCCTCTGCACGTAGTTGCGGGTCTCGGTGAAGGGGATCATCTCGATCCAGTCGACCACGTCCACCTGGGGATCGCGGGGGTCGCCGTAATCCTTGATCCAGCGCCGCGCCCGGCTGGGGCCGGCGTTGTAGCCGGCCAGTGCCAGGATGTAGGACCCCTCGAACGAATCGATGAGGTCGGTGAGATAGGCCGAGCCCAGACGGACATTGTAGTCGGGGTCGTCCAGCTTGCCGGGGCTGTACTTGACCTTGATGGCCTTGGCGACCTGCTTGGCGGTGGCCGGCATCAGCTGCATCAGTCCGCGCGCCCCCACCGGCGACTGCACGTCGGTCATGAAGCCGCTTTCCTGGCGGATCAGCGCCAGCACCAGCGCCTTCTCGGGAGTGTCCTCGGCCTGGAGGGGCGGCACCGGCCAGCCCTTCTCAACCAGGAACACGCCGTCGCGGTCGGCGCGTCGGGCCACGGTGACCGCCAGGTCGTCGCGACCGCCGTCAGCGGCCAGGTTGGCGACCAGGGTGCGCTCGCCGGGGCTGTCGACCACATCGTTGAGGCGGATGAAGAAGGCCCGCAGGGGCTGGTGCTCGCCGGCGTCCAGCATCAGGCGGATGGCCCGCACCATCTCGCGCCCCTCGAAGCGCTTGACGTCGTCGGCGGTGGGCTGGGGAGCCTTTGGCAACGGCCAGCGGTGGTCGTCGAGGCGGGCGGCCGACAACTGGCCGTAATAGGCGGTGAGGTATTGGGCGCCCTTGGTGTACCAGGCCTTTGCGGCCTTGTCGTCCTTGGTCGCCTCGGCGGCGCGGCCGGCCCAATAGGCGGCGCGCGAGCGCGACAGCGGCGTCGTCACCGCGTCCCACAGGCGCTGGAAATGGGCCAGTCCGGTCTGGGGTTCCTCCAGGAACCGCAAAGCGATCCAGCCGGCCAGGAACTCTGCCTCGGCGTATTGCGTCGACCCGGCCTCCAGGCCGTGGTCGGCCGCGGTCTGGTAGGCACGCGACACCAGCCCCTTCTGCAACGCGCGCCGCGCCAGGATGCCGCGCTCCTGCCACCAGGACTCGGGCTTGACCTTGTTGCGGGCGGGATGGGACAGGAGGTCGATGGCGTCCTCATCCAAGTCCTTCTGGCGGCGCCAGCGGACACGGTCGTGGATCAGGCCGGGATCGTCGCGCATCTGCTTGGGAACAGCGGCGATGGCCGGCTCGGGATTGGCCTTGCCGTCCTGCAAGGCGAGCCGCGCCTGGGCCAGCAAGCGGCGCGACGGCTCGACCTTGAGCAGCATGCGCTGGGCGGCGGCCTCCTGCCGCTCCCACAGCAGGCGATCCAGGCGCCGCCAGTGGTCGTCCTTTTCCAGGTGGTCGCCGAACAGGGTCAGGAACTGGCGCTCCTGCATCACCCCGAAGCCGCCCTCGACCCAGGCGGCGCGGATCACCGCCACCGCCTCGTCGCGGCGGCCGGCATTGAGCAGCGCGCGGGCCAGGGCCATGGCGCCGTCGACCGTCTCCGGCCGGCGCTTGGCAAACCAGGCCAGCACCTGCTCGTCGGGGGTGGCGGCGGTGATGGCCTCCTCGGCACGGCGCGCCAGGGTGGTCATCAGCGGCCAGTCCGGGCTCGACTCGATGAACGAGGCGATCTCGGCGAAACTGACATTGGCGTTGGGCTTGGTATAGGCCATCCACCGCACCAGCTTGGCGAGCAGCCGGTCCTTGGCGGCCAGGGCCATCCGCTCGGCCTCGTCGTGGCGGTCCTTGCGGGCGGCAGCGAATACCTCCCGTGCCACTTTGGGTGAGCCCGACGAGGCCGCCACCGCCGGCTGGATGGCGGCCGACAGCAGGCCGGCGGCAAGCAGGAATGCGGCGGAAACAACCTTCACGAGACCCTCGACGCGATTGCGGTAAACACCTACGCCCCTTCGGCGATCGGAGGCATTCTAGGGAAGCGTCGAAAGAAGGTGCAAGGCGGTCGGCGGGTTATCCCCAGCGATTTCGTGGTAGGAAGCGTCATCCGGGGAGGCGCCGCCTCCCCGGATGGAGCCGGTCAATGCTTCATGCCGCCCATACCGCCCATCGGCCCCATCGCACCGGCGCCGGCCACGGTGGCCTCGACCACCATGTCGCCCCCCTTCTGGAAGGTCAGCGTCAGTGGGAATCTGGAACCTTCCTTCAACGGAACCTTGAGATTGATCAGCATGACGTGGAAGCCACCCGGCTTGAGCACAATGGCGGCACCGGGCTCGACGTCGATCCCCTCGATCTTGCGCATCCGCATCACCCCGTCCTCCATCAGGTGGGTGTGCAGTTCGACTGTCGCGGAGACGTCGGCGGACGCCTTGACCAGACGGTCGGCCTCCTTGCCGTTGTTGGTGATGGTCATGAAGGCGGCGCCGTTCCTGGCCGATAGCGCCGAGG
>JBFMHS010000010.1:0-9670 GCA_040751765.1 Pseudomonadota bacterium
CGGTGACTGGATCAGGAAGGCGTTCAGGCCCGAGTGGTGGCAAGGCCCCGAAATCCCGGCCGGCCTGCCCAACGCCGGCTATCTCCAGATCGAGGGCAACTTCCCGCTGTTCTGGGGCCTCGCGGTGGCGGCCTATCAGGCCACGCTGATCTCCGACGACGCCGTGTACGACCGTGTCCAGCTCGGCCAGGCGGCGTTCACGCCGCAGCAGCAACTGGGTCTTGACGTGTTCATGGGCAAGGGCCTGTGCATCAACTGCCACACCGGCCCGGTCTTCTCCAACGCGACCTTCCCCGGCGTGCTGCCCAATCCCAATCCCGTCGAGCAGATGCTCATGGGCGCCGGCCAGCCGGCCATCTACGACACCGGTTTCTACAATATCGGCGTCCGTCCCACCGCCGAGGATCTGGGCGTGGGCGGCACCGATCCTTTCGGGCGGCCGCTGTCGCTGACTCGGCAGTTCATCACCAGCCTGGTCGACGGCACCCCCACCGTCGACGGCGTGGTGGTCGATCCGTGCCTGTTCGCGGTTCCCTTCACCGGTCCCGGCTGCACCCCGACCGCGCAGGAACTCGCAGCGTTGCGCGATGCCGTCGACGGTGCCTTCAAGGTGCCGACCTTGCGCAACGTCGCCCTCACCGGCCCCTATTTCCACAACGGCAGCCGCGCCAGCCTGGAGCAGGTGGTCGACTTCTACGACCGCGGGGGAGACCGCCGCACCGTGGGCCAGGGCGATACCACCGGCTTCGGGATCAACGCCAGCAACCTGTCTCCCGATATCGTCCCGCTGGGCCTGACGGCGGAGGAGAAACAGGCGCTGGTGGCCTTCCTCGGCACCCTGACCGACGAGCGTGTGGCGTGCGAGAAGGCCCCCTTCGACCATCCCGCCCTGCACGTCCCGCACGGCATCGAGGGTGACCAGACCGCCACCGCCGACCTGAACGGCAACGGGCGTATCGACGAGGAGTACATCGACATCCCGGCGGTGGGGGCCTCGGGCCTTCCCGGTATCCGCCGCCCCTGCCTGGGGTCGTTCGAGTCCAAGCTGGCACTGGACTGACGGAGAAGTGCCCGGCGTAAGGGGTGCCGGGCACTTTTCCATGTCGGCATATGACTTTCTGCGGTGGATATGAATAAAGGAAAAATTGAAAGCGCGGGTTCTGTGGGCATATCTCATTATAATCTGGAAAAATACTTAATAGACCTCTCTATTTTTGTGGCGAAAACATAGAAAAGCCTTGTCCTTTCCGATGGAGGAGGTCGATGATTATCATGAATAAATCACGCCGCCGTGCCGGGCTCGCCGTGGCGGTCGCCGCCGGACTGGCCGCTACCGCCGTCTTCGCCCAGCCCCCCTCGCTGCCGGCTCCCCCGTCCCTCAAGGGATTCGAGCCGCCCGCGCCCGACCTGTCGGCCTATGTGGCCGATCATGACGCCCTGCTGGTGCTGGGCAAGGCGCTGTTCTGGGACATGGGCATCGGCAGCAACGGCGCCGCCTGTGCCACCTGCCACTTCCATGCCGGCGCCGACAGCCGGGTCAAGAGCCAGATCAGCCCCGGCCTCAACGCCGGCGACGAGACCTTCAGCACCAACCTTCCCTCGGGCGGCAAGGGCGGTCCCAACTACACGCTCAAGCGTTCGGATTTCCCGCTGTTCCAGCTCCAGACCGACCGCGACCGCAACTCGCCCGTCACCTTCGAGACCAACGACGTCGTCTCGTCCCAGGGCGCTTACAATGGCCAGTACACCGGCTCCTACGCCTCCACCCGCAATCCCGCCGACCGCTGCTCGGAGAGCTTCGATCCGGTCTTCCACGTGGGAAGCGAGAACGTCCGCCGGGTCGAGCCCCGCAACACGCCCACCGTCGTCAACGCGGTGTTCTACCGCCGCAATTTCTGGGACGGCCGCGCCAATAATTTCTTCAACGGCGTAAGCCCGTTCGGCAACCGCGATCCCAACGCCTGGGTGGTCAGGCATGACGGTGGCTGGGAGAAGCTGAAGGTGGCGATCCCCAATCTCAGCCTGGCGTCGCAGGCGGTGGGGCCGATCATGTCGGACCTGGAGATGATCTGCGTCGGTCGCAGCCTCGCCGAGTTCGGCAAGAAGGTGCTGCCGCGCCAGCCCCTGTCGCAGCAGAAGGTCCATCGCGACGACAGCGTGCTGGGGCCGCATTTCAGCCGCCTGACCCTGGGCCGGGGCATCACCGGCACCTACGAGGACTGGGTCAAGAAGGCCTTCAGGCCGGAATGGTGGACCGGCGGCACCATTCCCGCCGGCTATCCCGGCGAGGGCTACAGCCAGATGCAGCATAACTTCTCGCTGTTCTGGGGCATCGCCGTCGCCAGCTACCAGGCCACCCTGATCTCGGACGACTCCAAGTTCGACCGGGTCAAGGAGGGCAAGGCGCAGTACACCCCCCAGGAGGCGCTGGGCGAGCGCACCTTCCACCGCGTGGACGTGGGGTGCCTGTTCTGCCATGGCGGTCCGCTGTTCTCCAACGCCACCACCTTCAAGACCCCCGATCCGCGCTTTCCCTTTGCCAGCAACACCTTGGCCCGGGTGCCGGACGCCACCGGCGCGCCGCATTTGATCGACGAGGGCTTCTTCAACCTGGGCGTCCGCCCGTCGGTCGAGGATCTTGGGGTCGGCGGAACCGATGCGTGGGGCAAGCCGCTGTCGTTCGCCAAGCAATGGATCGCCAAGTACAACGACCGCACCGACGACGACGGCCAGGTGGTCGATACCTTCGACGCCGACGCCTGCGCCTTCTTCCAGCCGTTCAACAACGACACCGCCAACGGCTGCCGCCCGGCGCCCGAGGCCATGGACGACGCGCTTGTATCGGTGGATGGCGCCTTCAAGGCGCCCATGCTGCGCAACGTCGAACTGACCGGCCCGTTCTTCCACTACGGCGCCTACGGCACCCTGGAGGAGGTCATGGACTTCTACCGCCGGGGCGGCGACCGCCGCTGCGCCGGCACCGTGGACGGCGGCGGCAACTGCGTCCAGCCGGCCAGCGGCCCGCTCGACACCAGCGGCACCGAGGGCGGCAACAAGACCAACCTGTCCGGCCTGATGGTGCCGTTGCCGATCACCGACGAGGAATCCGACGCCATCGTCGCCTTCCTCAAGACCCTGACCGACGAGCGGGTCAGGTGCGAGACGGCGCCGTTCGATCATCCGTCGTTGCGCGTCCCCCACGGCATCGAGGGCGACGAGTACGGTCCCAAGGACCTGAACGGCAACGGCCGCATCGACGAGGAGTACATCGACATCCCGGCGGTGGGCGCCGCCGGCCTGCCGGGCATCCGCCGGTCCTGCATCGGCACCTTCGACAGCAAATTGGCGTCCGACTGAAACGCGGCCCGGCGGGACAGTCCCGCCGGGCCTTCCTTCAACCGCTTCCGGGGCTCCATGACCGTCGCGCCCACCGACATCGACGCCAGGCTCGGCGACCTGCTGCTCTCGACGGGGCGGCTCGACACCGCCGCGCTCGACCGGGCGCGCCGGCTGTGCGACGGCTCGAATGAGCGGTTGCCCGCGGTGCTCACCAAGCTGGGTCTGGTGTCTGAACGCGACATGGCTTCGGCGCTGGCCGAGCTGCTGGGGCTGCGGCTGGCCGCCCCCGAGGACTACCCCGAGACCCCCGTGCTCGACGACATGCTGTCGCCCCAATTCCTGCGCAACTTCCACCTGCTGCCGCTGTCCCGGGACGAAGGCCGGCTGCTGCTGGCCGCCGCCGACCCGCTCGACCCCTACGGCCCCGATGCCGTTCGCCTGGCCTCCGGCCTGCCGGTCGAGGTGCGGGTGGCGGTTCCGGCCGAGCTGGAGGCGGCGCTGGATCGCTTGCTGGGTGACGGCCGCTCCCGGCTCAACCGCATCGCCGAGGAGGTGGACGACGCCCCCGGCGGCGGCGCCGCCGACGAGGATGTGGAGCGCCTCAAGGACCTGGCCAGCGAGGCGCCGGTGGTCCGATTGGTCAACCTGCTGATCGCCCGCGCCGCCGAGATGCGGGCGTCCGACATCCATCTCGAGCCGTTCGAGAGTCGTCTCCGGGTGCGCTATCGCGTCGACGGCGCCCTCGTCGAGGGCGAGGAGCCGCCCATGCGGCTCAAGGCGGCGCTGGTGTCGCGGGTCAAGATCATGGCCCGGCTCAACATCGCCGAGCGCCGGCTGCCCCAGGATGGCCGCATCCGCCTGGCGGTGCGCGGCCGCGACCTCGACCTGCGCGTCTCGACCCTGCCGACCCTGCACGGCGAGACGGTGGTGATGCGCCTCCTGGACCGTGGCGCCGCCATCCCCGATTTCCCGAGCCTGGGCTTCGACGAGCCCGCCGCCGCCACTTTCCTTTCGCTGCTGGAGCGTCCCAACGGGGTGGTCCTGGTGACCGGTCCCACCGGCAGCGGCAAGACCACCACGCTCTACGCCTCGCTGCTGCGCCTCAACACCGCCGAGCGCAAGGTGGTCACCGTCGAGGATCCGGTGGAATACCAGCTGGAGGGCGTCAACCAGATCCAGGTGCGGCCGGCCATCGGCCTGACCTTCGCTGCCGCCCTGCGCTCGATCCTGCGTCAGGACCCCGACGTGGTGATGATCGGCGAGATCCGCGACCGCGAGACCGCGGAGATCGCCGTGCAGGCGGCGCTGACCGGCCATCTGGTGCTGTCCACCCTGCACACCAATTCCGCCGCCGCCACCGCCGGTCGGCTGCTGGACATGGGCATCGAGCCCTATCTGCTGACCGCCACCGTCACCGGCCTGGCAGCGCAGCGGTTGGTGCGGCGGCTGTGCCCCGACTGCCGCCGCGAGGAGGAGGCGCCGCCCGAGCTGGCCCGCCTCCACGGCATCGAGCGGCTGTGGCGGCCGGTTGGCTGTCCGGCCTGCGCGGGGTCGGGCTATCGCGGCCGGCTGGGGCTGGTCGAGGTGCTGGCGCTGGATGACGGCGTCCGCCGCCTGATCCTGCGCCGGGCCGACGTGGCCGACATCCAGGCCGCCGCCCGCGACGCCGGCATGCGCACCATGTTCGAGGACGGGCTCGCCAAGGTCCGCTCCGGCGCCACCGCGCTGGAGGAGGTCCTGCGCGTGACCAGGGAGGCCTGAGCGATGCCGCTGTACCGCTGGCGTGCCGTCGACGAGGCGGGCGAGGTCGCCGAGGGGGAGATGGAGGCCCTGGACCATGTGCAAGTGGTCGAGCGTTTGCGCCGGCAAGGCCGGCTGGTGCTGCGGGCCGAGCCCGTCGGCGCGCATTTGCTGCCGCCGGGGCTGAAGGGCATGCTGACCGCCGACCTGCTGGCGCGGCGCCGCCCGCGCGAACGCGACGCCGCCCTGATGTACCGCGAGCTGTCCACCCTGCTGAAGGCCGGCCTGCCGCTGGACCGGGCGCTGGAGGTGGTGGCCCAGCTGGCGGCCGGCTCCGCCTCGGGGCGGGTGGCCGCCGACCTGACCGCGCGGGTGCGGGCCGGCTCGACCCTGGCCGACGCCATGCTCGCCCAGGACCGCGTGTTTCCCCGCTTCGCCATCGGCATGGTGCGGGCCGGCGAGGCCGCCGGCGCCCTGGAGGTGGTGGTGCATCGCCTGGCCGAGTTCACCGAGCGCTCGGTGGAGCTTAAGGAGGGGGTGGCCTCGGCGCTGGTCTACCCGCTGGTGCTGGTGGCGGCCGCCCTGGGGGCGGTCACGGTGATGCTGACGGTCGTCCTGCCCCGCTTCCGGCCGTTGTTCGAGCAGGCCGGCGTCGAGATGCCGCTGCCCACCCGCATGGTGCTGGCCGCCGGCGACCTGGCCGAGGTGGCTTGGTGGTTGCCGCTGGCGGCACTGCTGGCGGTGGCGGTGGTGGTGGCGCGGTGTCGCTCCGATCCGGTCTTCCGCCATGCAGTGGATGCCCGCCTGCTGCGGCTGCCGCTGCTGGGCCGGGTGCTGGCCGAGGTCGAGGTAGCGCGCCTGCTGCGCGGGCTGGCGACCCTGGGCGGCAACGGCGTGCCGCTGCTGGCCGCCCTGGCCATCCTGCGCGACACCGTCGGCAATGCCGAGGTCGGCCAGGCGGTGGACGCCGCAACCGACAGCCTTCGCCACGGCAAGGGCCTGGCCGACCCGCTGGCCGCCCGTCCGTGGTTTCCCGATGTGGCGGCCCGGCTGGTCGCGGTGGGCGAGGAAACCGGCCGCCTGGACGAGACCGCCGCCCGTGCCGCCGACCTGCTCGACACCCGCTCGCGCCGCGCCATCGACCGCGCGGTGTCGCTGCTGGGACCGGGCCTGACCCTGGTGCTGGGCCTGCTGGTGGCCGGCGTCATCGCCGCCATCCTGCTCGCCATCCTGCGCGTCAACGATTTGGCTCTCTAGGAGGACATCATGCGCGGCCAAGCCGGATTCACCCTTCTCGAACTCCTGGTGGTGCTGGTCATCCTGGGCATGCTGGCGGCCATCGCGGCGCCCCGGGTGCTGGGGCTGCTTGGCGGCGCCAAGGCCGACGCCGCCAAGGTGCAGATCCAGAGCCTGTCCACCACGCTGGACCTGTTCTGGCTTGAGAACGGCCGCTATCCCTCGGAGCAGGAGGGGCTGGTGGCGCTGGTCGAGAAGCCGGCCGGGGCGCCGTCGTGGAGCGGTCCCTACGTCAAGAGCAAGGACTCGCTGGTCGATCCCTGGGGCCGGCCCTATTTCTACCGCCAGCCGGGCCGCCATGGCGACTACGACCTGTTCAGCCTGGGCGCCGATGCCCGCGAGGGCGGCGACGGCGAGAACGGGGACGTGACGTCATGGTGAGCGCCGACACGCGCGGCTTCACCCTGCTGGAGCTGCTGGTGGTGCTGGTGGTGATCGGCCTGCTGGCGGTGGTGGCGCCGCCCTATGTCCAAGGCGCGCTGTCGCGCATGGAGGCGGAACGGGCGTCCGACGCGGTGGCCGCCGCCATGGCCGAGGCGCGCGGCATCGCCATGGAGCGCAACCGGGTGGTCCGCGTCAGCGTCGACACCGGTGGCGGCGGCATCGACGTGGAGGGGGGGCGGTGGCGCAAGCTGCCCGACGAGGTGACGCTGTCGCTGTCGCCGCCGCCCCGTGACGGCCGCTGGGTCATCGTCTTCCATCCGGACGGTGGCTCCTCGGGCGGCCGGGTGCTGGTTTCCGCCCAGGGCCGGGCATGGGCGCTGGTCGTCGAATCGCTGACCGGCCGGGTGCGGGTTTCCCATGCGGGATGACGGCGGATGGGTGCTGCTGGAGGTGCTGGCGGCGCTTGCGTTGATGGCCGTCGCCCTGGCCGGCCTGTCTGAAGCGCTGTCGGCGGCTCGGCGGGCGGCCGAGGCCGGCGGAGCGCGAGCTGGCGCCGTCCTCGCCGCCGAATCGCTGCTGGACCGCCTGGCCGCCGGCCCGCTGGAGGAGGGGGCGCGCTCGGGCGTCGGCTGGCGCGCCGAGATCGTGCCAGACCCCGCCAACCCCAAGGGGGTCGCCGGACTGCCGCGCCTGATGCGGATCACGGTGACGGTGGGGCCGGTGACCCTGCGCACCCTGAGGCTGGCCGATGTCCGATGAGCGCGGCTTCACGCTGGTGGAGATGTTGGTGGCGGCGGTGCTGTTCGCCCAGGTCATGATGCTGGCGACCGAGGGGCTGCGCTCGGCGCTGGCCGGCTGGCGGGCCGCCGAGCGCCGTGCCGCCCACGACGCCAGGGTGGCCGACGCCCAGCGCGTGGTGCGCCGCCTGGTGTCCGAGGCCTGGCCCGATTTGGTGCGCGGCACCGACGGTCACCTCGAACTGGCCTTCGACGGCGGCCCCGCCCGCCTGCGCCTGCTGGCCATGGTGCCGCCGGGGGCGGGGATGATGTCGGCGGTGGAACTGCGGCTGGACGGCGGTGCCCTGGTGGCGGTGGTGGCCGCCGTCGATCCCGCCTCGCGCCAGCCGTTCGAGGCGCTGGACGACGGTCGCGCCGAGGTGCTGGTCGATGGTCTCGCGGGTGGCGGCTTTTCCTATGGCGGCGACGACGGCCGATGGTCCGACAGCTGGCGCGGCCGCACTGAGCTGCCGCGCCTGACCCGGCTGCGGCTGTCCTTCCCGGCGGGGGACCGGCGCGTCTGGCCTGAGCTGGCGGTGGCCTCGCCGGCCGAGAGCATGGTGGACCTGCGATGACGGTGGTGACCCGGTTCCTGGCGTGGTGGCTGGCCGAGCTGCGCGGCCTGGTGCCGGCGCGGTTGCGCGAGCGCGGTCCACGCGGCCGGCTGGTGGTGTCGCTGACGCCGGCCGAGGCGGTGGTGCTGCGTGACGGCGCCCGGCTCGGATGCTTCCGCGACCGCCGCGAGCTGGCGCGGGTTCTGGGCGGCGTGGTGGTGCTGCGGCTGCCGCCCGGACGGGCCCTGTGGCGGCAGGTGACGCTGCCGGCCGCCGCCGAGGACAACCTTCGCCAAGTGCTGGCCTTCGAGATGGACCGCCAGACCCCCTGGCCGGCATCCGACGTCGCCTTCGACTGCCGCGTCGCGGCTCGCGACCCCGCCCGCAAGCGGATCGAGGCCGAGATGCTGGTCGCCCCGCGCGCGGTGGTGGACGAGGTGCTGGACCTCGCCCGCGCCTGGGGCGTGGTTCCCGACGCCATCGACGCCGAGACTCCGTCGGCCGCGGCCTTCGACCTGTCGCCGCCGGGCAGCCGCCGTCGCCGCGACTGGGTGGGGCGGCTGGCGGTGGCGGGGGTGGCGCTGGCGGCGGCCGGCGCGGTGGCCGCCATGCTGGTGGGCATCGACCGCCGCCTCGACGCCGCCGAGGAGGTGCGCGCCCAGGTGGCGGCCCTGGAGGATCGTGCCCGCCAGGCGGCGGAGCTGCGGTCCCGCCTCGACCGTCTCGACACCGAGGCCCTCTTCCTGGCCCGGCGCAAGGCGGCGGCGCCGCCCATGGTGGCGGTGATTGACGAATTGACGCGGGTGCTGCCCGACAGCGCCTGGATCGGCCAGTTGGAGGTGGCCGACGGCGAGGTGGTGGTGACCGGCTGGTCGCCCTCCGCATCGGAGGTGGTGCGGCGGATGGAGGAGGCGGCGCTGTTCCGCCGGGCCGAGTTCCGCTCGCCGCTGGTCCAGGACCCCCGGCTGGGCGTGGAACGCTTCCACGTCGCCGCCCGCCTGGCCGGGGGGGCGCCATGACCGCGTCGCTGCGCCGGCTGGCGGCGGTCGCCATCCTGGGCGGGGTGGTGGTGCTGGTCCATCTGGCGGTGGTCGATCCGCTGGTCGGCGCCTGGAGCGGCGCCAGCCGCGACATCGCTGAGGCCCAGGCGCGGCTGGGCGCCCTGACGGCACTGGCCGGCGCCGCCGAGCGGCTGGATTCCGCCCTGGCCGAGCGCGAGCGCGAGGCGGCGGACGCCCCGGCCCATTACCGCGCCGCCAGCGACACCTTGGTGGCGGTGCAGATGCAGGACCGCCTCAAGCAGGCGGTGGACGGCGCCGGCGGCACCCTGGCCAGCCTGCGGGTGCTGCCGGCCGGAGAGGAGGGGCCGTTCCGCCGCGTGGCGCTGCGGGCGCAGGTCGGCGCCACCCTGCCGGCGTTGCAGCGGGTGCTGCACGCGCTTGAGGCCTCGCGCCCGGTCCTGGTGCTCGACAACCTGTCGGTCACCGCCCCGGCCGCTCCGGCGGGGGCCGACGATCCGGTGCTGACGGTGCGCTTCGACGTGTTGGGCTATGCAAGGATCGAGAAGCCATGAGCGATGCC
>JBFMHS010000100.1:0-23439 GCA_040751765.1 Pseudomonadota bacterium
GTCCCGCCGATGAAAGTTCCTTGACCGTGCCCGAGCCGACAACCTCCGAAGCCAACCGGGCCAAGCAGGACAGCGCCGAGGCCAGGTTGATGATCGACAGCGTCCACGACTATGCCGTGTTCATGCTCGATCCCAACGGCTGTGTGCTGAGCTGGAACATCGGTGCCCGGCGGATACTGGGATATGAGGACCGCGAAATACTAGGAAGCCATGTCTCGCGGTTTTACCCCAAGGAAGTCCAAAAGATGGAACCGGAGCGCGCCCTTGGCCTCGCCAGCGATGACCGCCGATATGCCAACGAAGGATGGCTGGTCAGGCGGGACGGCAGCCGTTTCTGGGCCACGGTGGTCATCGAGCCCGTTCGGGGAGCGGATGGCGCGGACATCGGCTTCGCCCAGGTGATCCGCGACACCACCGAGCGTCGCGAGGCGTTGGAGGCGCTTCGGAAGGCCAAGGACGAATTGGAACGGCGTGTCGAGGAACGTACCCGCGAGCTTCACGCCCTCAACGCCGAACTGGAGCGATTGGCGGATACCGACCCGCTGACCGGCATCTACAACCGGCGCGGATTTCTTCCGGTGGCCAAGCATGAACTGGCACGGTCGGCTCGCTACAAGACACCCTTGTGCATGCTGTGCATCGATATCGACAAGTTCAAGGACATCAACGACACCTTCGGCCACGCGGCGGGCGATATCGCGTTGCGGATGGTGGTGCGGCAGATGGAAGCCCAATTGCGGGCAGGGGACGTGGTGGCGCGTCTGGGCGGCGATGAATTCGCGTTGCTTCTCCTTGAGACCGATGCCACCGCCGGAGCCAAGGTGGCGACGCGCCTGTGCGAGGAGGTGGCCTCCGCCGTCACTCCCGAGGGGTGCGTCGATTTCACCGTCGGGATCAGTGTCGGCGTGGCCCAATGGCAATCCGGAGAGACCGTCGATGCCTTGCTGGCCCGGGCCGACGCCGCCTTGTACCGCGCCAAGAACCGCGATCGCTCGGGTGCGGACGCGGTCTGGTGGTGATCTGAAACGCCCGGCGCCTCTTTCCCTAACGGTGCCGTTGGGCTCGGAGCCGGTATTGGCGGTTGCCCCCGAAGCGCCTTGCCGTCCGCGCCGCCAACCACGCGGCCGCAGGTATCGCCACGCTGGCGGCGAAGGCCCAGGCCGAGCCGTGGTGGTCGGCGGCCCGGGCGCCGGCCCAGGCAAGGACGGCGGCGACGCCCAGATTGGCCAGCGCGGTGACCGCCAGTACCCGGGCCAACGGCATGCCGACCATGCCGGCAGCGACCACGCTGGCCTCGGCCAGCACCGGCACCGCGCGGGCCAGCACCAGCGTGCCGGGGCCGAAGCGGTCGGCGAGGGCGGCGGCGCGGGCGATGTCGGCGTCGGACAGCAGCACGCGGCGGGCCAGAGGCGAGGCCGCCCGCGCCCCCAGCCAGTACGCCACCACGCAGCCCGTGGTCAGGCCCAGCCAGACGGCGGCGGCTCCCAGCCACGGCCCGAGCGTGGTTCCCGCCGCCACGCCGACCACGCTGGACGGCACCGGCAGCAGCACATCGGCGGACAGCAGGGCGACGACCGCCACGAACACCCCCTCGGCGCCGGCCGCCGCCAGGCCCCGCTCCACCGTCGGCGCGAACCAGGCATCCATCACCAGGAAGGGCGCCAGCACCGCCGCCACCACCAGAACAGCCACCGCCGTCCAGCGCGCCGCCCGGCTCATCACTGCCGCCAGAAACTGGGGACGAACAGCACCAGGATGGTGAACATCTCGAGGCGGCCGAACACCATGCCACCAGCCAGAAGCCACTTGGCCAGCGCCGGCAGCGGCGCGAAGGTGCTTTCGGGGCCGATGGTCGGCCCCAGCCCCGGCCCGACATTGGAGATCGCCGCCGCCGCTCCCGAGATGGCGGTGACGAAGTCCAAGCCGAGGAAGGCCAGCGCCATGGCCAGGCAGGCGAAGCCGAGCACGTAGACGAACAGGAAGCCCATCACCGATTCGAGGACGTCCTCGGGGATGGCCTTGCGGTTGAAGGTGGGGATCAGCACCGCGTGGGGGCGCAGCAGGTGGCGCACCTGCACCAGCGCGTTGGCGAACAGGAATTGCAGCCGGAACACCTTGATCCCGGCCGCCGTCGAGCCGGCGCAGCCGCCCACGAAGGTCAGGAAGAACAGGATCGCCACCGGCATGCCGACCCAGGCGCTGTAATCCACCGTCACCAGCCCGGTGCCGGTCATCACCGAGGCCACCGTGAACGCCGCCTGGCGCAGCGCCGTACCGGGGTCCTCGCCCAGGCTGCGCACCATCCACGCCGCCACCGCCAGCGACCCCAGCAGCAGCAGGGTCAGGTACCAATGCACCTGCTGGTCGCGGACCACGGTGCGCCAGTTGCCCTGGGCAAGGTGGAAGAACAGCAGGAACGGCATGCCGCCCAGGACCATGCCCACCAGGATGATCGTCTCGATGGTCATGTCGTCGAAATAGGCGATGGAGGTGTCGTAGTTGGAGAAGCCGCCGGTGGCGATGGTGCTCATGGCGTGGACGATGGCGTCGAAGCCACCCATGCCGGCCAGCCACAGCAAGATCGCCAGCACCACCGTCATCCCCACATAGACCCCGATGATGCCGGCGCCGATGCGGGCCGCGCGCGGCGCCGCCTTCTCGGACGGCGACACCATCTCGATGCGGAACATCTGCATGCCGCCGATATTGAGGACCGGCAGCACCGCCAGCGCCATCACGATGATGCCGATGCCGCCCAGCCATTGCAGCAGCCCGCGCCACAGCAGCAGGCCGGCGGGCAGGCGGTCGAGCCCGGCGATGACCGTCGAGCCGGTGGTGGTGATGCCGCTGGTCGCCTCGAACACCGCGTCGGTGAACGACAGGTCCAGCGGACCGAAGACGAAGGGCAGCGCAGCGAAGGGGATCGGCGCCAGCCACGCCACCGTGGTCGCCAGATAGGCCTGGCGCACGGTCAGGTCCCTCCACTCGGCGCGGGTGCCCAGCACCAGCGCCAGACCGACGAACAAGGTCGCTCCGGCCGAGCCCAGGAAGACGCGCCATTCATCGTGGCCCAGGGCGGCGTCGAGAGCGGTCGGCACCATCATGGCGGCGGCCAGCACGCACAGCAGCCAGCCGGAGACCTGAAGGATGGGGCGGAAGTCGATCATGGTCCCCCTATTCCCGCCAGAACGACCGGGTGAACAGCACCAGCACGGTGAACAGTTCCAGCCGCCCCAGCAGCATGCCGAACGCACACAGCCACTTGGCGCTGTCGGGCAGCGGCTGGAAGTTGCCGGCCGGACCGATGACGTCGCCCAGGCCGGGGCCCACATTGGAAATGGCGGTTGCGGCGCCGGTCAGGGCGGTGACCGTGTCCAGCCCGGTCATGGTCAACAACAGCGCCAGCACCGCAAAGGACAGGAAGTACAGGACCATGAAGCCCAACACCGAGTCCACCACCTGGTCCGAGATGCGGCGCTTGTTGAAGTCGATGACGAAGATGCCGTGGGGGTGCATCAGTCGCTTGAGATGGACGCCGGCCATGGCGAACAGCACCTCCCAGCGGAACACCTTGATGCCGCCGGCGGTCGAGCCGGTGCAGCCACCGATGAAGGTCAGGATGAAGAACACCACCTGCGGAAACCCGCCCCACAGGCTGTAGTCGGTGGAGGCGAAGCCGGTGGTGGTGACCACCGAGACCACGTTGAACAGCGCGTGGCGGACGGAATCATGCACCGACCAGTCGTTCACCGCCCACTGCCACAGCGCCAGCAGCAGCGCGAAGAAACCCAGGAAACCCAGGTACCAGCGGACCTGCGAATCGTCGAGGATGGCCCAGCGCTTGCGCTTCCACGGGGTAATGAACAGCACGAAGCTGGTGCCGCCGATGGTCATGAACAAGATGATGATCCAATCGACCAGCGGGCTCTTGAAATGGCCGACCGAGGCGTCCGATGTGGAGAATCCGCCGGTGGACAGCGTCGCCATGGCATGGTTGACCGCCTCGAACGGGGTCATGCCGGCCAGCCACAGCAGCACGCCGCAGACCACCGTGAAGCCCACATACGCGGTGGTGATGCCACCGGCCACCTGGCTGATGCGCGGCCTGATCTTCTCGGTCTTGTCCGAGGACTCCATCTTGAACAGCTGCATGCCGCCGATGCGCAGGATCGGAAGGATCGCCACCGCCATGACGATGATGCCGATACCGCCCAGCCAGTGCAGGATCGACCGCCACAGGAGGATGCCGTGGGGCATGCTGTCCAGCCCCGACAGCACCGTCGAGCCGGTGGTGGTCAGACCCGACATGGATTCGAAGAAGGCGTCGGTGATGCTGATCTTGAGCGCCGAAAAGGCGAACGGCACCGCCCCGGCCACCGCCGCCGCCACCCAGATGGCGGTGGTCAGCACGAAGGCCTGGCGGATGCTGAGCTGCTCGCGGGCCCCGGTGCGCGTCCCCAGGATCAGCCCCAGGGCAACGAAGCCGGTGACCAGGCTGGAGGCGACGAAGACCCGCCAGTCGAGGTCGTCGGACAGGTAGTCCACCGCCGCCGGCACCAGCATCGCCAGCGCCATTGCGGCCAGGATCAAGCCGACGATCTGCAGGATGGGGCGGAAATCCATCATGTCGGTCAGCCCCGCCAGAACGCGCGCGTGAACAGCACGAACACCGTGAACAGCTCCAGCCGGCCCAGCAGCATGCCGGCCGAGCACAGCCACTTGGCGGCGTCGGGCAGCGGCTGGTAACTGCCGGCCGGGCCGATGATGTCGCCCAGGCCGGGCCCGACGCTGGACAACGTCGAGGCGGCGCCGGTGACGGCGGTGACGAAATCCACCCCGGTCATGGTCAAGAGCAGCGCCAGCACCGCGAAGGTCAGGAAATAAATGATGACGAAGCCCAGCACCGACTTGACCACCTGCTCAGAGATGCGGCGGCGGTTGAAGTCGATGACGAAGATGCCGTGCGGATGGATCAGGCGCTTGAGATGGACGCCAGCCATGCCGAACAGCACCTCCCAGCGGAAGATCTTGACCCCACCCGAGGTCGAACCGGTGCAGCCGCCGATGAACGACAGGACGAAGAAAACCACCAAGGGCAACCCGCCCCAGGCGTTGTAGTCGGTGGAGGCGAAGCCGGTGGTGGTGACCACCGAGACGACGTTGAAGGTGGCGTGGCGCACCGCGTCATGAGGGGCCATGCCGCCGGCCGCCCATTGCCACAGCGCCACCACCGAGGCGAAGAACAGCAGGAACAGGATGTACCACCGCACCTGGCTGTCGCTGAGTATCGCCCACTCGCCCCGCTTCCACGGGGTGATGAACAGGATGAAGGTGATGCCGCCGGCGAACATGAACACCGTCAGCAGCCATTCGATCAGCGGGCTTTCGTGGAAGCCGCCCGAGGCGTCGTGCGGGGCGAAGCCCCCGGTGGCCACCGCCGAGAAGGCGTAGCACACCGCGTCGAAGAAGGTCATGCCGGCCAGCCACAGCGCCGCCACCGCCAGCACGGTCATGGACAGGTAGACGGTGGCGATGCCGGTCGCCACCTGGGTGACGCGGGGCTTCACCTTCTCGGTCTTGTCCGAGGATTCCATGCGGAACAGCTGCATGCCGCCGATGCGCAGCATGGGCAGGATCGCCACCGCCATGACGATGATGCCGATTCCGCCCAGCCAGTGCAGCAGCGCCCGCCACAGCAGGATGCCCCTGGGCATGGCGTCCAGTCCGACCAGGACGGTGGCGCCGGTGGTGGTGATGCCGCTGGTGGCCTCGAACACCGCGTCGGCCAGGCCGATGTCCAGATCGGCCATCAGGAAGGGGATGGAACTGAACCCCGACACCAGCACCCAGGCCGAGGTGGTCAGCAGGAAGGCCTGGCGCAGTCCGAAATCGATGACGCCGTCGGGACGCGCGCCGAAAATCAGCCCCAGGGCGGCGAAGGCGGTGGCCATGGCGCCGGCGGCGAAGGCCCGCCAGTCGCGGTCCTCGTAGGCGAAATCCACTGCGGCGGGCACCAGCATGGCGCCGGCCAGCACCAGCAGCAGGTAGCCGTTGATGAACAGCACCGGTCGGACGTCGATCACGGACACTCCCCCTTCTCGGCGCAGATCATTGGCCCGGCCGGCGCGGAGAGTCCAGCGATTCGTGATACAAGGGGGCATGGACCAAGCCCCCTCTCCGTCCGAGCGCCTGTCACCGTCCTGCGTGCTGTGCCCACGCCGGTGCAAGGCCGACCGCATCGCCGGCCGGCCCAGGCCCGCCTGCGGCGTCGGCCGCCATGCCCGCGTCCATGCGTGGGGCGGGCGGGGAGACGAGGGATGGATCCACTTCGCAGGTTGCGCGCTCCGCTGCCTGCACTGCCCCACCCCGGCGGCGGCATGGGAGGCGGAGGGCGAGGAGATGCCGGTGGACCGCCTTGCCGCGCTCATGCTGGACGTCCAGGCCGCCGGCCGCGCCGGGCTGACCCTGGTCAATCCCGGCCATGTGGCGGTGCAGGTGCTGGAGGCACTCGACGCGGCGGCCGCGCGCGGCTTCGCCCTGCCGGTGACCTGGCGCGGCCCCGGCTACGACCTGCCGGCGACCCTGGCGCTGCTGGCGGGGCGTATCCACGCCTATGTGGCCGAGGTGAAACTGGCCGACGCCGCCAAGGGGCGGGTGTGCCTGGGCGTGGCCGACTATCCGGCGGCCAACCGGGCGACGGTGCTGGAGATGGCGCGCCAGGTGGGTGACCGGCTGCTGGTCCGCCATATGGTGTTGGCGGGCGGCTTGGCCGGCACCCGCGAGGCGCTGGCCTTCCTGCCGGCGGGCACCCGGGTGCGGCTGGTCACCGGCTATCGGCCCGCCCACCGCGCCGACCGCCATCCGCTGCTGCGCCGCCCGCCCACTCCCGGCGAGATCGCCGAGGCGCGGGCGGCGGTGCTGGACCTGGGATTGGCCCTAGACGTTTGACAGGCCGTGGCCGTGCTGGCCCTGGATCAGCGCCATGAACTCGCGCCGGGTGGCCGGGTTGTCGCGGAAGGCGCCCAGCATGCGGCTGGTGACCATGGTGACGCCGGGCTTGTGGATGCCGCGGGTGGTCATGCACTGGTGCGCCGCCTCGATGACCACCGCCACGCCCTTGGGCTGCAACACCTCGTTGACGGTGTTGGCGATCTGCGAGGTCAACTTTTCCTGGATCTGCAAACGCCGCGAGAAGATCTCCACCACCCGGGCCAGCTTGGAGATGCCCACCACCCGGCGGTCGGGCAGATAGGCCACGTGCGCCTTGCCGATGATGGGCACCATGTGGTGCTCGCAATTGGACTCCAGGCGGATGTCGCGCAGCAGCACCATCTCGTCGTAGCCGTCGGTCTCCTCGAAGGTGCGCTGGAGGATCTCCACCGGATCCTGGTCGTAGCCGGCGAAGAATTCCTCGTAGGCGCGCACCACGCGGTCGGGGGTGCCGACCAGGCCTTCGCGCTCGGGGTCGTCGCCGGCCCAGCGGATCAGGGTGCGCACGGCCTCTTCCGCCTCGGCGCGGGAGGGGCGGGTCGCCTGGACGCGCAGGCTGGCGGGGAGGGTGAGGTCGTCGGTGTTCACGGCAGTCGTTTCCTTCGCTCTGTCCCGTTCGAGGTATCGCCTCGGGGATGTGGCGTCGCCCGCCCCCGGATGCAAGACTAGTTCAAGCGCACCGGCTCATGCGGGCTGTCCAGGGAGAAGGCGGGGATGACCACGTCGAACTTGCCGCCGCGCTCGTCCTCCATCTGGTATTCGCCGGCCATGATGCCCGAAGGCGTCGGCAGCGGGGTGCCGCTGGTGTACTCGAAGGCCTCGCCGGGATGCAGCACCGGCTGCTCGCCGACGACGCCGGCGCCCTGGACCTCCTGGATGCGGCCCATGGCGTCGGTGATGCGCCAGTGGCGGCGCTTGAGCTGGACCGTCTCGCCGCTGTGGTTCTCGATGCGGACGCGGTAGGCCCAGACATAGTGGTTGTCGGCCGGGGACGACTGGTCGTCGAGATAGAACGGCTTGACCGTCACGGTGATGCCGCGGGTGGTCTCGGTGTACATGGCGCTATCCTGAACACGAGTGTGCCGGTCACATTACGGTCATTCTAGACCGCTGGGCCGCGATGTCCACTCCTGCCCGGGGGGCGCTATCCCTCCGCGCGGCGGGGCGGCGGCCGCCCCACCCGCGGGAAGGGGGTCAGTCATAGTCGATGACGGCACGGCGGTTCTGCGGCTGGCGCACGTCGTCGGGGGTGGGCACCACCGGGTCGCGCTCGCCGCGCGCCTGGGTCTCGATGCGGTCGGCGGGAATGCCCTGGGCGACCAGCACCTGCTTGACCGCCTGGGCCCGCTGGGCCGACAGGCGCCGGTTGTAGTCGTCGTCGCCGGCGCGGTCGGCATGGCCGGTGACCTCGACCTGGGTGGCATTCTCGCGCCGGATGTCCTCGGCGGCGGCGGCGATCACCCGCTGCCCCGACGGGGTGAGCTGGGCGGAGTCGAAGGGGAAGTACACCTGGAAGCGTTCGACCTCGGCCGGCATCTGCGGCGGCGGCAACTGAGCGACCGGACGGGCCTCCAACTGGCCCATGGCGGTGCGGTAGGCGGTGCGGCAGCGGTCGATGTCGTCCTTCTGCCAGCCCTCCTCCAGCTGCTCGACCCAGCAGTCATAGGCGACCTGGGCGCGGGCGGCGGCCTGGGGATTGCGCCGGGGGGCGTCGCCGGCCAGCGCGGTCAGCAGCCGCTGGCGCTCCTGGATGGCCTCGGCCCGCTGGGTATTGCCGTAATCCACGTCGGGATGGATCTGGATGCCGGTGCCCACCGCGCGCCGGGTCGGGTCCTCGGGAGCGGGCGGGAAGCCCTGGGCGGCAACCTTGGCCTTGTCCCGGAAGAAGGCCTGGTCGGGCCAGTCCAACTGCAGGTATTCCGACTGGGCGTATTGCTGGTATTCCTGGGCCAGCGCCTGGGTGAATGCCGAGCCACCGGTCGAGGCGACGGTTTCGCGCGGCGGGGTGGGGCCGGCGCACGCGGCAACAGCCAGCGGCACCAGGGCGACGGGAACGAACTTGCGCATCGGCGGTCTCCGCTTGTGACGGTCATCCAACCAACGGGCACTCATGTCGGGCCGGCGCGCCCCAACCTCCAGGGCGAAAGAGGCGCCGCCTCCCTTATCGTTCCCGGGTCTGGGCTTAGGGGGTGGCCGCCAGCGCCCGTTCGAGATCCTCGATCAGGTCGAGTGGATCCTCCAGCCCCACCGAAAGGCGCAGCAGGCCCTCGCCGATGCCCATGGCCTGCTTGTCGGCGGGCGGCACCCGCTGGTGGGTGGTGGTCCAGGGATGGGTGATCAGGCTCTTGGAATCGCCGAGGTTGTTGGAGATGTCGATGACCTCCAGCCGGTCCTGGAGCGCGAAGGCGGCAGCCTTGCCGCCGGCCATCTCGAAGGCCACGATGGTGCCCGCTCCGGCCATCTGCCGCTTGGCCAGGGCATGCTGGGGATGGCTTTCCAGGCCGGGATAGAGCACGCGGGCGACTTCGGGCCGGGTCTCCAGGAAGCGGGCCACCGCCAGCGCCGAATCGCATTGCTGGCGCACCCGCAGGTCCAGGGTCTCCAGCCCCTTGAGCAGCAGCCAGGCATTGAACGGCGACAACGCCGGCCCGGTGTGGCGCAGATAGGGTCCCAGCACGTCGGCGCAGAAACCGGGCGACGCCAGGATGGCGCCGCCGAGACAGCGCCCCTGGCCGTCGATGTGCTTGGTGGCCGAATACACCACCACGTCGGCGCCCAGGGCCAGGGGGCTTTGCAGCAGCGGCGTGGCGAAGACGTTGTCCACCACCACCCGGGCGCCGGCGGCATGGGCCAACTCGCAGACGGCGGCAAGGTCGATGATTTCCAGCGTCGGGTTGGACGGGGTCTCCAGGAACACCGCCGCCGTCGGGCGGTCCAGCGCCTGTCGCCATTGGTCCAGGTCGGTCCCGTCGACGAACACCGCCTCGACGCCGTAGCGCGGCAGCAGGTCGGCAACGATCCACTGGCACGAGCCGAACAGGGCGCGCGCCGCCACCACGCGGTCGCCGGCCCGCAGCTGGCACAGCAACGCCGCGTGCACCGCCGCCATGCCGCTGGAGGTGGCGCGGCAGGCGACCTCGATGCCTTCGGGCGCGCCCTCGATGGCGGCCAGCCGCTCCTCGAACATGGCGACGGTGGGGTTCTTGAAGCGGGAATAGACCATCCGGTCGCGAGTGCCGTCGAAGCTCTCCTCCGCCTCCTGGGCCGAGCCATAGACGTAGCCCGAGGTCATGAACAGCGCCTCGGAGGTTTCGCAGAAGCCGGACCGGGCGGTGCCGGCGCGGACAAGGCGGGTGCGGGGGCGAAGGGGTTTGTCGGGCATCGGCTTCCTCCGGGCACAAAAAACCCGACCGGTCGAGGGTCGGGGCCGGGGCGGATGCCCATGAGCGCTGAACCTCTTTAGCGGTTGTTTTACGTGGCCGCAAGCCGGTCGGTCAAATCACCACGGTGCTTTTACATAGCCCCCCGCCACACGGCTCGTCAAGGCCAAGTGATTTACATTGGCGATTTGTGCTTTCTTTCTTGACCGTTTGGCGAAATCCGGCGCGGCGTGTTGTACCCCTCCCATGGAAGCGGTATGCTGCGCCGCAACATAACTGCGAAGGAACACCCCCAATGTCGGATACCAGCAGCGTCGCTCCGGTCGGCACCCTCAGCCTCGCCGGCAAGAAGGGCCTCGTGGTCGGCATCGCCAACGACCAGAGCATCGCCTATGGCTGCGCCCGCCATTGCCGGGCCTATGGCGCCGAGTTGGCCGTCACCTACCTGAACGAGAAGGCGGAGAAGTGGGTCCGCCCGCTGGCCGAGGCCCTGGACGCCCCCATCTTCCTGCCTTGCGACGTCCGCGAGGAGGGGCAACTGGAGGCGGTGTTCGACGCCATCGCCAAGCAGTGGGGCAAGCTGGACTTCGTCATCCACTCCATCGCCTTCGCCAACCGCGAGGACCTGCACGGCCGCGTCACCGACTGCTCGCGCGATGGCTTCGCGCTGGCCATGGACGTCTCCTGCCACTCCTTCATCCGCATGGCGCATTTGGCCGAGCCGCTGATGACCGACGGCGGCTGCCTGATGACGGTATCGTTCTATGGCGGCCGCAAGGTGGTCGAGCACTACAACGTCATGGGGCCGGTCAAGGCGGCGCTGGAAAGCGCCACCAAATACATGGCCCACGAACTGGGCCCCAAGGGCATCCGCGTCGTCGCGCTGTCGCCCGGCCCGCTGAAGACGCGCGCCGCCTCGGGGATCGACCGCTTCGACGAACTGATGGCGGCGGCGGCCGAGAAGGCCCCCACCCACCAGTTGGCCACCATCGACGACTGCGGCGCCATGGCCGCCTTCCTGGTCAGTGACCAGGCCAAGGCCATCACCGGCACCACCCTGTTCATCGACGGCGGCTATCACATCGTCGGATAGGCTTACCGCCACCCCAGGCAGTGGGCGCGGTTGACCGCCAGCGACCGGCCAAGGGCGTCCAGCCGTCGGTCGGTCACGGCATCCTTGGCCACCAAGCGGGCGCGGCGGACGGCGATGGCGGCACGGTCGTCGCCGGCCAGCCGCTCGAACAGGCGCGCGCGGGCGCCGGCCGGCGGCAGCGCGGCCAGGGCGGGGTCGGCGGGCGGAACCGGGCCGTCGTAGCGGCGCTCCAGGGCATCCAGCCGGCCGAAGGAATGCGGGCGTGGCGGCATGGGCATGTTCTCCTGGCGGGAAGGAGAACATACCGGGAATGAAGAGTCAAGCTACTGGCTGGCCCACAGGATGCGGGCGATCCACGCCACCTCCTCGGTGGCCAGGCCACGGCCGGGATGCGCGGGGTTGAGCGAGGCCAGCTCGATGCGCTTGGCGGTCTGGCGCACCAACTGCTTGACCATCACCTCGCCCTCGACGGTCTTGACCACCACGCGGTCACCCCGGCGTACACTGGCAGCGGGCGACACCACCACCACGTCGCCGTCGCGGTACAGGGGCTCCATGGAGTCGCCGGAGACCTCGAGGGCATAGCAATGAGGGTCGCCGATCTCGGGGAACGGGATCTCGTCCCACGAGCCGCCGATGGGGTAGCCGGCATCGTCGAAGAACCCGCGGTCGCCGGCCTGGGCGAAGCCGATCAGCGGCACCCGCGCAGACGGCTTGGCGGTTTGGCCGACGCCCTCGATATAGCCGACCAAATCCGACAGCGACGCCCCCGTCGCCTCCAGCACCTTGGCGACGCTTTCGGTGGACGGCCAGCGCGGCTTGCCCTCGCGGGTGATGCGCTTGCTCTTGTTGAAGGTGGTGGGGTCGAGCCCGGCCTTGCGGGCGAGCGCCGAGGCCGTCAGCCCGTTGTCGCGAGCCAACGCATCGATGGCGGCCCAGATCTCGGCGTGCTTCAGCATGGGAAGATCGTCTCGCAATTTCCCGGCGACCGCAGCAGGAATATAAATCTATTTTCCCTTGACTCCATCCCGCCACCACCCGTTATATGTTCCTACAATGTTCGATGGCAATGGGGAACAAAAATGCGCCGTGGACAACAGGCGGCCCGCCCGCTGACCGATCGCACCGGGCAACCCTTCGGGTGCGCGGAAGAGGCTTGGTTGTGGTTCTGCCAATGCGAAGCCGCCAAGCTGGATGGCGCCCGTTTCCGCGCCGGCAACGCCGACACCGAGCGCCCCTGCGAGCCCAGCGACATCTATCGGGCGGTCATCGCCCTGCACCGCCGGGGCACCCTCGGCCAGGGCCATCTGGCCGTCCTGGGCCGCTTCGGCCGCCGCCTGATGCCGCCCGACCGCTGGGAAGACGCCGGCGCCGCCATCCTGTGGGCGGAGGCGCTGGACCGCCTGGAAACGGCGTTGCGCGCCAAGGGAATCGTGTAGTGAGCGCCGGGCGCCGCGCCCTGGTGGCGTTCTCGGGGCGGGCCGCGCTGTGGTGGCTGCGCCTGCTCAAGCCGGGGTTCCGGCACTGCCTGGTGGCCATCCAGGATCCCGCCGGCTGGATCGTCATCGACCCCCTGTCCCATCGCACCGAGGTCGACCTGCTGCCGTTGCCGCCCGATTTCGATCTCGCCGCCTGGTATCGCGAAGCCGGGCTGATCGTGGTCGACACCGTCACCCGCCAGGCACCCCTGCGACCGGCCCCCTGGCGACCCTATTCCTGCGTCGAGTCGGTGAAGCGGGTCCTGGGCATCCAGGATGGGCGGGTCCTGACGCCGTGGCAGCTCTACAAATTTTTTCGCTTGGAAGGAAAAAAAGCGTTGACCGCGGGAGGCAATTAGGCATATGGTCGTTTTCGCAAACACCAGAACTGCGCCCGGACGCCGCCGATGCACCAGCCTCGGCGGTTTTTTTGCGCATGCGAATGGAACAAACAGCGATCAGGCGCCCCGCGCCATGGAAGAAGGAGAGTGTCATGGGTGGTTTATTCTCAGCCCCGTCACCGCCGCCGCCGCCCGCCCCGCCGCCGGCCCCCGATCCCGAGGCCGAGGCGCGCAAGCAGCGCCTGGAGACAATCGCCCGCAACCGGCGCGGTCGCCAGGGCATGATCGCCACCTCGGAGCGCGGCGTACTCGCCCCGGCCGAGGGCGGCCTCAAGAACCTGCTGGGAGAGTGACGCCATGAGCAAGGAAATTCCTCCCGACAAGGAGGCCGGCAAGCCCAAGGGGCGCAAGGACGACCTGCTGGGCCCCGACCACGAGCCCGAGCATCTGCTCAAGCGCTACCGCAAGGCCAAGGAACGCCGGGCGGCCTGGGAGGCGCACTGGCAGGAATGCTACGACTACGCCCTGCCGCTCCGGGACGCCGTGCTGCACCAGCCGACGCCCGGCGAGAAGAAGGGCGACCGCCTGTTCGACGGCACCGCCCCCGATGCGGTCGACCAGCTGGCGGCCAGCCTGCTGTCGGAGCTGACGCCGCCCTGGGCGCAGTGGTTCGGCCTGACCGCCGGCCCCGACCTGGACGAGGACGAGCGTACCCGGGCGGCGCCGCTGCTGGAGAAGATCGCCACAGTGCTGCAGTCCCATTTCGACCGCTCCAACTTCGCGGTGGAAATGCACCAATGCTACCTGGACGTGGTCACCGGCGGCACCGCCTCGCTGCTGTTCGAGGAAGCGCCGCCCGGCGAGCCCTCGGCCTTCCGCTTCACCGCCGTGCCGCTGGCCCAGGTGGTGCTGGAGGAGGGGACCGACGGCCGGCTCGACGTCAGCTTCCGGCGTTCGGAGTTCACCCTTGCGGGCCTGCGCGCCCGCTTCGGGGACGCCGAACTGCCCGAACGCCTGCTCAAGCAGGCCGAGGAGGACCCCGAGCTGCGTTTCGGCGTGGTCGAGGCGGTGGTGCCGGCGGCCAACGGCCACGGCTACCAGTTCGCCGCCGTGCTGGACAGCGAGGATGACGGCGCCATCCTGGCCGAGGGCCGCTTCGGGCAGTCGCCGTTCGTCAACTTCCGCTGGCTCAAGGCGCCGGGCGAAGTCTACGGCCGGTCTCCGGTCATGAAGGCCCTGCCCGACATCAAGACCGCCAACAAGGTGGTCGAGCTGGTGCTGAAGAACGCCACCATCGCGGTCACCGGCATCTGGCAGGCCGACGACGACGGCGTGCTGAACCCGGCCAACATCAAGCTGGTCCCCGGCACCATCATCCCCAAGGCGGTGGGCAGCCAGGGCCTGCAGCCGCTCGAATCGCCGGGGCGCTTCGACATCTCGCAGCTGGTGCTCGACGACCTGCGCGGCCGCATCCGCACCGCGCTTCTGGCCGACAAGCTGGGCCAGCCCGACGCGCCCAAGATGACCGCCACCGAGGTGCTGGAGCGGTCGGCCGACATGGCGCGGCTGCTGGGGGCCACCTACGGCCGCCTGCAATCCGAGCTGCTGACGCCGCTGGTCATGCGGGCGGTGGCCATCCTGCGCCGGCGCGGCGAGATCCCCGAGATCGTCGTCGACGGCCATGTGGTCGACCTGCAGTACAAGTCGCCGCTGGCCCAGAACCAGGCCCAGCGCGACGCCCGCAACATGCTGCAATGGCTGGGCGCCCTGGCCCAGCTGGGGCCGGCCGGCCAGCAGGCGGTGGACGCCGTCCAGGCCGCCCGCTGGCTCGGCCGCGCCTTCAACGTGCCGGCCGAGCTGATGCAGCAGGCCCCGTCCGGGGCCAGCCCGGCCGGCGCCTTGGCCGACCCCGCCGCCCTGGCGGAGTTGGCCCGGATCCTGACGCAGCCGCTGGCCGGCGGCATCACGCCGCCCACCCCGGACCAGCCGATGGAGGCCGGCAATGTCCTCTGATCGCGGCTGGTCATGGCTGGAACCGGCGGCTTCGCAGCCGCCCGGCGACGACGAACGCCTCCAGCTCGCCCGCGCCTTCGCGCGGGTGTTCTCCGGCTCCGAGGGGGAGTGGGTGCTGGGCCATCTCAAGGCCCTCACCCTCGACCGCTGCCTCGGGCCGGAGGCTTCCGACGGCGCGCTGCGGGCCCTGGAAGGGCAGCGCCAGCTCGTCCTGCATGTCCTCTCGCTGGTCGCTCGCGGCCGCGACGGACGCTGACGTCACGACACCACAGGAGAACAGACCATGTACTATGAAGACTCGCTCGACCCCGGTCCGGAGATGCCCACCGACGTGCCGGCCAAGTTCCGCGACCCCGCCACCGGCGGCATCCGTACCGACGCCCTGCTGCGCGCCTATCTGGAGCTGGAGAAGCGCCAGAACGGCATGGTGCGGGTGCCGGCCGCCAATTCCTCGGCCGAGGAACTGGCCGCCTTCCGCCGGGCGCTGGGCGTGCCCGACAGCCCCGACGGCTACTGCATCGAGTGCCGCCACGAGCTGCTGACCGCCGACGCGGAGGTCAACCGCCGCCTCCACGAGGCCGGCTTCACCCCGCGCCAGGCCCAGCTGGTCTACGACCTCGCCCACGAGCGGGTCGTACCCATGCTCGACCGCATGCGCGAGGAATTCGCCGCCGAGCAGAGCCTGAACAAGCTGAAGGACTATTTCGGCGGCGACGCCCGCTGGGGCGAGACCGCGCGCCAAGTCTCGGCCTGGGGCAAGGCCAATCTGTCGCCGGAGGTCTACGCCGCCCTGGCGTCCAACGCCGAGGGCATCATCGCCATGCAGAAGATGATGGCCTCGGGCGAGCCGGCCATGGGCCGCACCCGCGGCGGCGCCGACGAGCCGGTGACCGAGGAAGGCCTCAAGAAGATGATGGCCGATCCCCGCTACTGGAAGAAGCGCGACCCGGCCTGGATCGCCAAGGTCCAGGAGGGCTTCACCCGGCTGTACGGCGAGGATTGAACGGAAAAGGGCGGGGACCGCGTCCCCGCCCTTGGGTCCTCAGCGCCCCATCGCCTGGAGCGTCTCGATGCCTAGGCGGCGCAGGCTTTCGACCTTGTCCAGCGCCCGGCGCACCGCGTCGGAGGCCTCGTCGATCATCTTGCGCAGGTCGTCGACGTAGCGGCGCATGGTGTCGGACACCGTGCGGAATTCCTTTTCATGCACGCCCGCCGCCGCCGCCTCGATGGCGATGTTGGTGGCGATGGAGTCGGACTGGCTTACCACTTCCTCGACGCCGTGGGCGCGCCGGGACAGGTCCTCGACATTGACCGACAGCGCCTCGAGCTTGTCCACCAGCGCCCGCATGGCCTCGGACATCTCGGCCCCGGAGGCGCCCGACGCCTCAAGGTCGCGCAGGCGGGCGAGGTCGGACTCGATGCCGGTCGACAGGGTGTCGGTGTTCTTGTCCATGCGCTTCATCTCGCCCTGGATCTGGGCGAGGCGATTGACCAGTTCGCGGGTGTACTGGGTGAGCGCGCGCACCGCGCGGCCCTTGTCGCCGGCGCGGCCGGCCGCCAGCTCGGCGTTCAGGGACAGGATGCGCAGGTTCTCGGCCAGCTCGTCCAGCTCGCCGAAGGCCTGGAAGGCCCGGCGGCAGTCCTCGAGCAGCGCGTTGGCGCGGGCCTCGATGCGGCTGGTCTGCTCGTTGCCCGAGCCGCCGCGCGTCGATGTCGCAACTTGGTTCATGGATTCCGATCCGCTCCCCTGACGCGCCCGACCGACAGGGCGCCGCCCGGGATGATAGCGATTTTCCCGCCGCCCGACAGCGGGATTTTTCGGTACGCACAAGGAAACACATGGCCGGCCCCCTGGCCGCTCCGGCAGTCGCCTTTCCTGCCGTCGAGCGCCGGGGCCGCCCCTCCCCGCGCGGGCATCTCCCGGCCCGCGCGGGGAGGTCTTTTCTCACCACGGAATTCCGCCCCCGGAGAACCGGACCGCGAGCCCTCGCGGACGGCCCGGGAAGCGGTGCCGCGCGTCCCCCGACGGCGGCCGCCCGAGTTCGCGCGACGGGCGGCCAGAACCGGCCGGGGGCGCGCACCCCAACCCAAGCACATCCCTCATTCTTCAAAGGAAAATGACCATGTCCACGAGCATCGTGAACGGTTACTCCAAGCAGTACGGCGCCGAGGTCCATCTTGCCTATCAGCGCCAGGGCACCAAGCTCCGCAACACCGTGCGCACCCGCAACAACGTCAAGGGCGCCATCGCGGTGTTCCAGAAGGTCGGCAAGGGTGCCGCCAGCACCAAGGCCCGCCACGGCAAGGTCCCCGTGATGAACGTCGACCACCAGGCGGTCGAATGCCAGCTGTACGACTATTACGCCGGCGACTGGCTGGACAAGCTGGACGAGATCAAGGTCGAGCACGACGAGCGCGCCGTGCTGACCAACGCCGGCGCCTACGCCCTGGGGCGCAAGACCGACGAGCTGATCATCGCCGAGTTGGACAAGTCCACCAACTACGCCCTGGACGGCACCACCGGGCTGACCAAGGACAAGGTCCTGGCCGCCTTCGAGATGCTGGGCGAGGCCGACGTCCCCGACGACGGCGAGCGCTATGCCGTGGTCGGCTGGAAGCAGTGGTCGGACCTGCTGTCGATCCCGGAATTCTCGGATGCCGACTATGTCGGCGACGAGGACCTGCCGTGGAAGGGCACCCAGGCCAAGAAGTGGCTGGGCACCCTGTGGATGCCCCATTCGGGCCTGACCAAGTCGGGCACCACCCGCTACTGCTACTGGTACCACAAGACCGCCATCGGCCACGCCTGCGGCCACGAGGTCAAGTCCGAAATCACCTACCACGGCGACCGTGCCGCCTGGTTCGTCAACAACATGATGTCGCAGGGCGCGGTGCTGGTCGATCCGACCGGCGTCATCTCGCTCCGCTGCCTCGAGTCCTAAGGAGGGGACCATGGCCTATCAGTCCAAGGATCTCAGCGTGCTGGCCTACGCCAACGGCTTCACGCTGTGGCACTACACCACCGCCGACGCGGCGGCCACCGTCGACACCACCGGCTACTTCAACGCCGCCGTCGACATGCTGCGCGCCGGCGACATCATCATCGCCAACGTGGAGACCGGCGGCACCCCCAAGGCCGGCCTGTTCTTCATCAGCCAGGCGGCCAACGGCATCGTCGACGTCAACGACCTGACCCAGGTCGGCGCCACCGACACCGACTAAGCGGTGGCTCTCCTCTTCGTCATGGCCGGGCTAGACCCGGCCATCCACGCGCCTCCGCCCACCCGATGAAACCGGAGCACGCGGCGTTGGATGCGCGGGCCAGGCCCGCGCATGACGGGGATGGAGCATCATCCAGGAGACATCGCACCATGCTGAAACTCACCGACCCGCTGGGCACCGACTGCGCGCCCTCGCCCAACTGGGCCACTACGAGGTCCCGACCGAACGCGGCATCGACGACTGGGCCGACCCCGCCCTGTTCGACGGCATCCGCTCGTTCCAGAAAGCCAACGCCCTCAAGGTGGACGGCTTCATGCGGCCCGGAGGGCCGACGGAGAGGGCGATCAGCCATTCCTTGCAACCGGACAGGTTGGCAGGTGATGATGGAGTTCGGGACCATTCACCATCCCTCCGCAACCACCGCGACCGCCGATCAGGATGCCGCCGCCGTATGACAAGCCTCCCAGGGGTGGCAAGATCATTCATCCGTGCTGCGGCACCAGGGGCTGACAGGCCTTATCAGGCGGTTCTGACGCTCGGCCTTGCCCTCGGCTCGGCCTTGTTCCTTCTCAACGACCAGGTCCTGGACTTCGAGCACGGCCCCGCCTGGCTGGCGGGTGACTACGCCATCCGGTGCGCGGCGGTCGCGATCTGCTTCGCGGCCGCGCGGCCGGATGTGCTGCGGCTTGTCCGGCCGGCGTCCCTGGCCGAGGCCATGGGCTGGGCGGTCATGCTGACCGTGATCACCGCCGGCGGCGGGCGCCTGCTCATGCATTTCTTTCCCGATGCCGGGCTGAACGCCTATCCGGCCATCTCGTCGCCCGTATGGCTGGCCCTCGACACCGCCATCGGCATCCCCCTGGTCGCGCTGAGCGAGGAACTGGTGGCGCGGGGAGCATTCCTGGCCTGGGCGGAACGCCGGGGCTGGACGCCCGGCCCCATCATCCTGGGCTCCGCCGTCCTGTTCGCCGCCTTCCACTGGTCCCTGGGCACGGCCAGCATCGTCGCCGCGCTGCTGTTCGGCGTGATCGCCATGTTCTCGGTGATGGTCACCCGCTCCCTGTGGCCGGCCATCGCCGCCCACTGGGCGGCGGACCTGCTGCTGTTCTCGCTGCCGAGCTGGCTCAACTGGATGCGATGGGCGGCGGGGTGACTCTCCCGCTGGCGGCCGCCATCGTCGCCGACCGACCCGGACGCGCCATTACCCACCCGAGAAGAACTAGCCACCCGATCCCGGTCCATCCAATGACCGGGTTCACAGCGCCAACTCTTGGCCAGGCACACCCCTGCGGAACGCCGCGAATGTCGGCCGCCTGCTGGCCGAGGACGATGCCGACGAGCTGACCCGCGACCTCGGCCGCGGGCTTGGGCTCGCCTGACCACAGTTCTACCCAAACCCCAAATCCAAGGAGTAACCGCCATGGCACTGTCCGCCATCGCGCTGTGCTCGCGCGCGCTGTTGAAGATCGGCGCCGCGACCATCGCGTCCTTCGAGGAAGGCACGGCCGAGTCCGAGGTCGCCGCCAACCTGTATCCCGCCATCCGCGACGCCATGCTGTCGTCGCATCCGTGGAACTTCGCCACCGGCCAGGCCACCCTGCCGCGCCTGATGGCCGAGCCGGTGGCCGATTTCGCCTACGCCTTCCAACTGCCCGCCGACTTCCTGCGGGCGCTGTCGGCAGGCGTGTCGGGAGCGGGCGCGGGTCTCGTCTACCGCCTGGCCGAGAACCGGCTGCACACCGATGCCGAGCAGGTGGTGTTGACTTACGTGTTCCGGCCCGACGAACTGTCGTTCCCGCCGTTCTTCGACCAAGCGCTGATCGCGCGCCTGGCCGCCGAGTTCTGCATCCCGCTGACCGAGAGCACCAGCCGGGCCGAGTTCCTCTATCGCCTGTCCGAGGACGAATTCCGCCGCGCCAAGCTGATCGACGGCCAGCAGGACATCCCCTCGGCCATCACCCACTTCCCGCTGGTCGAGGTGCGGTCATGAGCAAGGTCACCCTGTCCAAGACCAACTTCACCGCCGGCGAGCTGTCGCTGGACATGATGGGGCGCGGCGACCTGTCGGCCTATGCCAACGGCGCCATGAAGCTCAGGAACGTGTTCATCTCGCCCACCGGCGGGGTGTCGCGGCGCTCTGGCCTGCGCACGCTGGATACCGCGCGCGGACCCGGGCGGCTGATCGCCTTCGAGTTTAACACCGAACAGACCTATCTGCTGGTGGTCACCGACCTGCGCATCGACGTCTATGCCGACGGCGCCAAGGTGGCCGACTTCGCCACCCCGTGGACCCAGGCGCAGATCGGCCAGCTGAATTGGACCCAGACCGCCGACACCCTGCTGGTGGTCCATCCCGAGGTGCCTCCACGCAAGATCACCCGCACCTCGCACTCGGCCTGGACCATCGCCGAATGGACCTTCTACGAGAAGGACGGCGTGATCCAGCAGCCCTATCACAAGTTCGCCGACGACAAGGTGACGCTGGCCGCGTCCGCCTCGTCGGGGACGGTCACCCTGACCGCCTCGGCGGCGGTGTTCCAGGCCGGCCATGTGGGGCTGCGGTTCCGCCTCCAGCAGAAGGAGGTCAAGATCACCGCCGTCGCCTCGCCGACCCAGGCCACCGCCGAGGTCAAGCAGGCGCTGGTGGGCACCGCCGCCACCGAGGACTGGGAGGAGCAGGCGCTGTCCTCCTTGCGCGGCTGGCCGGTCTCGGCCTGCTTCCATCAGGACCGGCTGGTGATCGGCGGCACCCGCGACCTGCCCAATCGGCTGTGGATGTCCAAGTCCTCGGACCTGTTCAACTTCGATCTCGGCGAAGGCCTGGACGACGAGGCCATCGAGTTCGCCCTGCTGTCGGACCAGGTCAACGCCATCCGCGCCGTGTTCTCCGGCCGCCACCTTCAGGTGTTCACCTCGGGGGCGGAATGGATGGTGTCGGGCGACCCGCTGACGCCGACCAAGATCCAGCTGACGCGCCAGACCCGGGTGGGCTCGCCCATCGACCGCACGGTGCCGCCGCGCGACGTCGACGGCGCCACCCTGTTCGTGTCGCGCAACGGCAAGGACCTGCGCGAGTTCCTGTTCGCCGACGTCGAGCAGGCCTACCAGGCCACCGACCTCGCCATGCTGGCCAAGCACCTGATGGCGGCGCCGGTGGCCATGGACTACGACGCCGGCCGCCGCCTGTTCCACATCGTGATGGGTGACGGCAGCCTGGGGACCCTGACCATCTACCGCGCCGAAAAGGTGACCGCCTGGTGCAAGCACCACACCGACGGCGCCTTCCGCTCGGTGGCGGTGGTCGAGGGCGACGTCCACGTGCTGGTCGAACGCCAGGGCGCCTGGCTGATCGAGGTGTTCGACGACGCGGTGCATCTGGACTCGGCCATGACCGGCACCAGCGCCCAGCCCACCACCAACTGGAGCGGGCTGTCCCACCTGGAGGGGCGCGAGGTCACGGTGGTCGCCGACGGCGGCGCCATCTCCACCCATACGGTGGCGGGCGGCGCCGTCACCCTGGACGAGCCTGCGAGCTCGGTCCAGGCCGGGCTGCCCTACCTGCTGGAGATCGAGCCGCTGCCCCCGGTCACCCAGGGCGGCGGCGCCGGCCCCGGCACCATCGCCCGGCTGGTGCGGGCCTGCTTCCGCCTGCTCGATACCCAGGCATTGTCCATCGACACCGGGCGGGGACTGACTTCGATCCCGTTCCGGCGCTTCGGCCGCGACCGCTTTGACGCCTCGCCGCCCAGCTTCTCGGGCGACGTGACCATCCGCGCCATCGGCTGGAAACGCGATGCCTTCTCGCCGCTGTGGCGCGTGGCCCAGGACGTGCCGCTGCCCTGCACGGTGCTGGCGGTGTCCACCGAAATGAAACTGACCGATTAGGAGAACATAACATGGCCGAGCATATCCAGATCAACGACGTGCAGCCGCGCATCCACTACGTGGCCGACGGCGTCCAGAGCGCGTTTTCCTTTCCCTTCGCCATCTTCCGCGACACCGACCTGGAGGTGTGGCTGGATGACGTCAAGCAGGTTTCGGGCTACAGCGTGTCGGGCGCCGGCATCACCACCGGCGGCACCGCCATCTTCGCCGCACCGCCGGCGCCGGGGGCGGGAGTGACGCTGCGGCGGCGGCTGGCGCTGGCGCGCACCACCGACTACCAGGCCGACGGCCTGATCCGGGCCAAGACGCTGAACGACGAGCTGGATTTCCAGGTCGCCGCCGTCCAGCAGGTGGCCGAGGAGCTGGGGCGGGCGGTCAAGCGGTCGCCGACCTCGTCGTCCACCGCCGACCTGACCCTGCCGGAACCCGCGCCCCGGCGTGGGCTGCGCTGGAACGATGACGGCACCGCCCTGGTCAACACCGCCAACGATCCCGACGCGGTGGGCGACGCCACCCAGGCGGCGGCGGACGCCATCGCCGCCCGCGACATCGCGGTGGCCTCGGCTGGCGGCGTGCGGGTGTCGGCCAACGACTCCTTGGCCGGGCCGCTGGCGGTCAAGCTGGTGGCCGGCGAGGGCATCACCCTGACCGAATCCGCCGACGGCGACGACGAGCGCCTGACCGTCGCCACCACCCTGTCGGCCTCGGTTCTCGACCGCCTGGCCTTCCTGGAGACCAATTTGGCCATCAACACCCTGCGCGACCAGGTCGACGCCGGCTGGTCGGTGCTGAAGATGGTGGATGGCTGGGCCGACGAGTTCGAGGACGAAACTGGCGTGGCCCTTGACACGCCCGTGCCCGGCGCGTCTGGGACCATCATCACCGGCAGCGGTGAAACATGGTACACACCCGAGGCGGCCTTCAACGGCGTGACGACGGAGGCTCAGGCCTCATGCGCGACGAGGGGCTACGAACTCACGGTCTCCAACATCGGCAAATCGTGGGGGGCCGGGCAGTCCAAGGTCATCCGCCGCCTC
>JBFMHS010000101.1:0-5194 GCA_040751765.1 Pseudomonadota bacterium
CCGCCCGCGGACGCCTGGGCGGCCGCTCCTTGGGACCATGCGGCGGCATGGGTCTTCGAGCAGCAGCGGGATTTCCACCGGCAATTGGCCGACGCGCTACGCCATCTCGCCTCCGGTGACGCGGCCGGGTGGGTCCTGGCCGGCGTCAGCCTGGCCTACGGCGTCTTCCACGCTGCCGGCCCGGGGCATGGCAAGGCGGTCATCGCCACTTACCTGCTGACCCAGGAAAGCCATCTGGGACGCGCCGTGCGTCTGGCGGTGGCGTCGTCCTTCGTCCAGGGCGCGGTGGCGGTGGCACTTGTCTACGGCCTGCTGTTCCTGGCCGACGCGTTGCCGCGTGACGCGCGAACGGCCGTGGCCTGGAGCGAGCGCCTGAGTTTCGCCCTGCTGGCGCTGCTGGGCGTGACCCTGGCCGCGCGAGCGGTGCTGCGGCTCGCCGCATCCTTCCGCCCGCCGGCGATCACGCCCATCGGCATGCATGGGGGCGGCTGTGGCTGCGACGCCTCCCTGGCCCCCAACCAGCGGCAACTGGCCCGCGCGGCGGATTGGCGCGGCCACTTGGCGGTGATCTTGTCCATCGGCCTGCGCCCGTGCAGTGGCGCCGTGCTGGTGCTGGTCCTCGCCAAGGCCATGGGGCTGGCCTGGGCCGGATTGTGGGCTGTGGCGGCCATGTCCGCCGGCACCGCCGTCACGGTGGCCGGGTTGGCGGTGCTCACCGTGGGCGCCCGCAAATGGACGGCTTCGCTTCTGGGGCGTCGCATGGCCGCGATGGAGCTGGGCGCCCACCTCGTCGCCCTCACCGGCGGCGGCGTCATCGCCGCCCTGGCGCTGTCGCTGCTGGCGGGCTCGTTCGAGCCGGCCCATCCGCTCGGCCTGTAGTCAGCCGCCGGCCATGTCCACCGGGAGTGCTTGACGCTTTTCCGCAAGCGGCGGTAGGTTCCTGGAACAGGTCGTACCCAATCGGATGCCCATGAACAAGTTCGCCCTGCGTCTGGTCCTGCTGTTCGCCGCCGTGATGGTCGGCGCGTGGCCGGCCGTCGCCGGGCTGGGGCAGCCCGTCATGGCTGGTCATGCCCATGCCCATGCCGAGGTCCTGGCAATGCACCACATGGACGCCGGGCATGGTTCCCACGGCGGTCACGGCGCGATGGACGACGACCAAGCGGCGGATTGCTGCGGCGGCTCCGACGCCATGGCCATGATCCACTGCGCGTCCGGCTCGCCGGCCTGCGGAACCGCCATCGCCGGCACCATCCCCACCGTGGCCGGGATTCCTTCCCGCCCGCAGGGACGGATCGTGCATTGGCTTCCTCCCGATGACGCGTGGATGCCGCACGCGGCTTCCCCGACGCTCCGACCTCCCCGTCATTCCTCCTGACCGCCTCTGACGTGGCGCGAGTGATCGCGCTGGCCTGAAGTCTGTCTGGAAGGAAGTTCCCATGTCGGCACGTTCGTTGCTGGCCGTCGCCCTGGCCGTGGCCGTGGGCACGGCGGGTGGTATCGCCTATGAGCGCCTGGGGAAGGGCGGCTCGCAATCCTCCGAGAAGAAGATCGCCTATTGGGTCGCGCCCATGGACCCCAACTACCGGCGTGACGCGCCCGGCAAGTCGCCCATGGGCATGGATCTCATTCCCGTCTACGAGGGTGAGGAACCCGGCGCCCAGAAAGCCGGTGACGACTCCCAGGTCACCCTGTCGCCGGCTGTGGTCAACACTATCGGCGTCCGTACCGGTGTCGCCGAACTGGCCGATTTCTCGGCCGACATCCGCACCGTGGGCTACGTGGCCCAGGACGACGACCGCACCTCGCACGTCCATGTGCGCAAGGACGGCTGGATCGAGCGGCTGGCCGTGCGCTCGCTGGGCACCGACGTCAGGAAGGGCGACCTGCTGTTCGAGTACTTCTCGCAGGAACTGGCCGCCACCTCGACCGAGTTCGTTCGCGACCTCGAACGCGGCAACGCCACCATGAGTTCCGGCGGAGCCTTCAAGCTGCGGGCGCTGGGCGTTTCCGAGGCCCAGATCCAGGAGATCGCCTCCACCCGCACGCCGGCCCGCCGCTTCCGCGTCCACGCCCCCCAGGACGGCGTGGTGGTGCAACTGGGCGTCGGCGAGGGCATGTACATCCGCCCCGACCAGACCATCATGACCCTGTCCGACCTGTCGTCCATCTGGGTGATCGCCGACGTGCTGGAAAGCCAGTCCGGCCGCGTGTTCCCCGGCATGGAGGCAGAGGCCCGCCTGGCCCATCTGCCCCAGGACGTCTGGCGCGGGCGCGTCGACTACATCTACCCGGAACTGGACGAAACCACCCGCACCCTGCGGGTACGACTGCGCTTCCCCAATCCCGGCCTGAAGCTGCGGCCCAAGATGTTCGCCGAGATCACCCTGAAGGGGAAGCCGCGCGGGCCGGTGCTGGCGGTGCCCACCGAGGCGGTCATCCGCACCGGCCAGAGCGACCGGGTGGTGCTGGCGTTGGGTGATGGCCGGTTCAAGGCGGCGGAGGTCAAGGTCGGCGCCCAGCACCAGGGGCGCACGGAAATCCTGGCGGGCCTGGACGAGGGGGCGCGGGTGGTGCTGTCGAGCCAGTTCCTGATCGACTCCGAGGCCAGCCTGAAGGCCGGGTTCGCGCGCATGGAGAATGGCGGCCACGCGCATGGCCACGGCGCGCCGCCGGTCCCGGCCAAGGACGACCTCGCCTGGGGCGAGGGCGTGGTCGAGGCGGTCAAGGACGGTGGCCGGGTATTCGCCATGAACCATGGCCCCATCCCCGCCATCGGCTGGCCGGCCATGGCCATGGACCTGACGGTGGCTGAGGATGCCGGCGCCGCCGGCATCCAGGCCGGCCAGAAGATCCGCTTCGCCGTCGGCAAGGATGCCGAGGGCATGTTCCAAATCGTCAAGGTGGAGGCGGCACCATGATCGCCGCCATCATCCGCTGGTCGCTGGCCAACCGCTTCCTCGTCGTGGTGATGACCGCGCTGCTGGTGGTGGGCGGCGGCTGGGCGCTGCGCTCCACGCCGGTGGACGCGTTGCCCGACCTGTCCGACGTCCAGGTGATAATCAAGACATCCTATCCCGGCCAGGCGCCGCAGGTGGTCGAGGACCAGGTCACCTATCCGCTGACCACCGCCATGCTGGCGGTGCCCGGGGCGCGGACCGTACGCGGCTATTCCATGTTCGGCGACAGCTACGTCTACGTCATCTTCGAGGACGGGACCGACCTGTACTGGGCACGGTCGCGGGTGCTGGAATACCTGTCCCAGGTGACGCCGCGCCTGCCCGAGGGCGCCCGGCCGGCCCTGGGTCCCGACGCCACCGGCGTCGGCTGGGTGTTCCAGTACGCCCTGGTCGACCGCAGCGGGGCCCACGACCTGTCTCAGCTTCGCGCCATCCAGGACTGGTTCCTGAAATACGAGTTGCAGACGGTCTCCGGCGTCTCCGAGGTCGCCACAATCGGCGGCATGGTCAAGCAGTACCAGATCGTGGTCGACCCGCTGCGACTCAGGGCCTACGGCCTGCCGCTGTCGGCGGTGAAGGCCGCCGTGCAGAAGGCCAACCAGGAGACCGGCGGTTCGGTGATCGAGATGGCCGAGGCCGAATACATGGTCCGGGCCGGTGGCTATATCGACGAGCTGGCCGACCTGGAGGCCATCCCGCTCAGGGCCAGCCCCGGCGGCACGCCGGTGCTGCTGTCCGACGTCGCCACCATCCGCCTGGGGCCGGAGCTGCGCCGCGGCATCGGCGAACTGGACGGCCAGGGCGAGGCCGTCGGCGGCGTCATCATCATGCGCTGGGGCGAGAACGCGCTGTCGACCATCGAGGCGGTCAAGGCCAAGCTGGCCGACCTTACGGCCAGCCTGCCCAAGGGCGTCGAGGTGGTGACCACCTACGACCGCTCGGGGCTGATCGAGCGCGCCATCGACAACCTGTCCAACAAGCTGGTGGAGGAGATGGTGGTGGTGGTGCTGGTCTGCGCCGCCTTCCTGCTGCACCTGCGCTCGTCGCTGGTGGTGGTTCTCTTCCTGCCCATCGGCCTGTTGGCCGCCTTCCTGGTCATGCGCCTGCAAGGCATCAACGCCAACATCATGAGCCTCGGCGGCATCGCCATCGCCATCGGCGCCATGGTCGACGCCGCCATCGTCATGATCGAGAACCTGCACCGCAAGATCGAGCAGACGCCGCTGACCAGCGAGAACCGCTGGAAGGTGGTCGCCGACGCCACCTGCGAGGTGGGGCCGGCGCTGTTCTTCTCGCTGGTGATCATCACGCTGAGCTTCGTGCCGGTCTTCGCGCTGGAAGCGCAGGAAGGCCGCATGTTCAAGCCGCTGGCCTTCACCAAGACCTATGCCATGGCGGCGGCGTCCATCCTGTCCATCACCCTGGTGCCGGTGCTGATGGGGTGGTTCATCCGCGGCCGCCACATCATTCCCGAGCACAAGAATCCGGTCAGCCGCGTCTTCATCTGGCTGTACCGTCCGCTGCTGGCCGGGGTGGTGCGGCGTCCGCTGGCGATGGTGGCCGGTGCCGTTCTGCTGACGGTGTCGACCGCCATCCCCATCAGCCAGCTGGGCACCGAGTTCATGCCCGAGTTGGACGAAGGCGACATTCTCTACATGCCCAGCCTGTTCCCCGGGGTTTCCGTGGGCAAGGCGGGGGAGATCTTGCAGCAGACCGATCGCCTGATCCGCACCCTGCCCGAGGTGGAGAGCGTCTACGGCAAGGTCGGGCGCGCCGAGACCGCCACGGACCCGGCGCCCTTGACCATGGTCGAGACCACGGTGCGCCTGAAGCCGAAGGAGGAATGGCGACCCGGCATGACCATGCACAAGATCCGTGACGAACTGGACAAGCTGGTCCAGGTGCCCGGCGTCACCAACGTCTGGATCATGCCCATCAAGAACCGCCTCGACATGTTGGCCACCGGCGTCAAGACGCCGGTCGGCATCAAGGTGGCGGGGCCGGACCTGGAGGAAATCGGCCGCGTCACCGCCCGGATCGAGAAGGCGGTGCAATCCGTGCCCGGCACCGCCTCGGCCTATGCCGAGCGCACCGTGGGCGGCCGCTACCTCAATGTGGACATCGACCGCCGCGCCGCCGCCCGCCACGGCCTGTCCATCGCCGACGTCCAGGACGTGATCCGCTCGGCCATCGGGGGCATGCGGGTTTCGGAAACTGTGGAGGGGTTGGAGCGC
>JBFMHS010000102.1:0-4198 GCA_040751765.1 Pseudomonadota bacterium
CCCTGGCTCAACTGGGCGAAGTTCTGCAGCACGATCGAGACGCCGATGGCCGAGATCAGCGGCGCCAGCCGGGGCGCGCCCCGGAGCGGACGGTAGGCCACCCGCTCGACCGCCCAGCCCCACAGCGCAGTGAACGCCATGGTCACCAGCAGGGCGATCATCAGCCCCATGGCGACACTGCCGCCGCCGATGGTGGTGGCCGCCAGATAGGCGATCAGGGAAATGAACGCACCCAGCATGTAAATTTCGCCATGGGCGAAATTGATCATGCCGATGATGCCGTAGACCATCGTGTAGCCGATCGCGATCAGCCCGTAGATCGCGCCCAGCGTCAATCCGTTGATCAATTGCTGGAGGAAGTACTCCATCCGCCCACCTTGCCAGGCCCGCTTCTCTTGACGGGACCGGAGAAACCTACTCAAGGGGGCGGCCGAGTCAACCATCATCGCCTGGGCATCGACGAAAGCGGTGGCGGGGCACCGGTTCTTTGCTATCCTTGGCGAAGAGAAGGGAAGGGGAAAATCCCATGACAGGCGCCAGCAGCGACGACGTCATCCGCATCCGGGTGGACACCGCCCGCGTGGTGCAGGATTTCCTCGACCTGCTCGATGCCCAGGCCGCCGAGGGCGAGACGAGGGCACCGGCCAAGCCGCGCGCCACGGCCGTCTATCGCGAGCTCGCGCCGTTCCGGCTGGTGGAATACAACTACGTGGACGACGGTGTCGGCGAGGTCGAGGGCGCCTATATCGGCCTGCCCGATGGCACCATCTATTCCGCCGGCGACGAACTTCCCGAGGAGGCGGTGGACCGGTTGGTGGACGGCTCGGTGCCGGGGCTGTCGCCGGTCTATGTCTACGTGGTGCTGCGCCGGCCGGCCGAGACGGCGGCCATCGACCATTTCCTCGCGGCGCTGTCGGCCCATGTGGACATGCCGGTGGTCGGCGTGTTCCGCGATGGCGGCCGCATGGTCGCCCGCGCCCATGGCGGCGACGGCGTCCGGCTGAAGGCCCAGGCGGACCGTGCCGCCATCGAGCGCGCATTCCACCTGACCAAGGACGAGTTGTTGGGCCGCTTCCGGGCCCGCGCCGAGGCCGCCGACGGGCGGGCCTTCGCCCGCGTCTCCTATGGTTTCGCAAAGCACGTGGTGGAATTCACCGCCCCGAGCGAGCGCGATGATTTCGTGCTGTGGACGCGTCTGCTGGCCGACTGGATGTACACCCACAGCGTCGATTGGCACGACCTGGGCCTGTCCGAGATCTTCCGCCCCGCCGAACCGGTGGTGGCGCCGCGCGCCGACATCGTGACCACGCCGGTGGCGGCACCCGGCCAGTACCAGGGCGGCCGGCCTTGGCGCGCCTATGGCGGCGATGACGCGGCCGCCGCGAAAGGCCTGATCGACAAGAACCTGGCCGCCGACTACTGGCACTACGTCCAGGCCGAGATCGACGCCAACGAGGCCGGCGCCGAGAACGTCGACGGATGGGTGGTGCGGGGTTAGGCCAGGGCGGATTCGACCGCCGCCAGCAAGGCGTCCACCTCGAAGGGTTTCTCCAGAACGGCGACGGCGCCCAGGCGGCGGGCGGTTTCCAGGCCCTGGGCCTTTTCCATGCGGGCGCTGCCGCCCGAGATGGCGATGATCCTCGCCTCGGGCTGCATGGTCTGGATTTCCAGGATGGCCTGGATGCCGTCCATCTCGGGCATGATGATGTCGGTGATGATGACGTCGAAGGCGGCGCCGTCGGCGACGATCTCGCAGGCCTGGACGCCGTTGTCGGCGGTGACGACCTCGTGGCCGGCGGCTTCCAGCACATCGACCAGCGAGTCACGCATCAACCGGGTGTCTTCGACGATCAGGATGCGGCCCATGGGACTTCTCCCCCCCTTCGCAATCATCATGAGGTGATAGCCCGAATCGGCTCGGGCGGCAAGACGGGCAGGACGATGTGGAAGGCCGTGCCCTCGCCCGGGGCGGAATCCACCGCCACCGCTCCGCCCATGGCCTTGATGATGCCCTGCACCACCGACAGGCCCAGGCCGGTGCCCTGGCCCACCGGTTTGGTGGTGAAGAACGGGTCGAAGATCTTGGCCACGGTCTCGGGCGCCATGCCGTGGCCCGAGTCGGCGATGGTGATCCGCACGTGGGCGAGCGAGGGGTCGAGGTCCTTGAAGGGGTTGGCGCGCCCGCTGGACCGCCGCGGCGGCGCCAGCGTCCCGGCCGGCACCAGTTCGAGGGCCAGCAGCAGAAAGCCGTGGCCGTCCATGGCGTCGCGGGCGTTGTTGACCAGGTTCAGCAGCACCTGGGTGATCTGGCCGCCGTCGCCGGTGACCATGGCGGTGTCGGCACCGACCCGGGTCTCTACCTTGACGGTGGGCGGCAGGATCGAGGAGGCCAGGCCGGCGAACTGCACGAACACCGGCACCAGGTCCACCGCGCCCAGGGTCTTCTGTTCCTTGCGGCAATAGGCCAGCACGTTGCGGACGATGTCGCGGCCGTGCTTGGCGGCCTCGATGATCCGCCCCACCCGGTCCTGGTTGCGGTCGTCGAGGGCGGCGGTGCGGCTGACCATCTCGGCGGCCATCAGGATCGGCCCCAACATGTTGTTGAGCTCATGGGCGACGCCGCCGGCCAGGCGGCCCAGCGCCTCCAGCTTGTGGCCCTCCTGCAGCGCCAATTCCAACTGGCGGCGCTCCTCGGCGGCGCGGGTCACTTCGGTGACGTCCTCGATCATGAACAGCAGCGAGGGATCGGGGTCGTCGCGGCTGGCCGAGAACTGGGTGCCGGTGACCCGCCAGTGGCGCTCGCGGCCGTCGGGCAGGCTGGGCTCGTGGATGAAGCAGAACGACTCGCCGCTGGCCGGCAGGTCGCCCCGGGCCGGCAGGTGGCCGTCCACGAAGCGTTGGATGGATTGGCCGGCGAGGTCCTCGCCGGTGAGGCCGCACATGGTCTGGAAGGCGGGGTTGACCTGCTGGATGGTGCCGTCGAGGCGGGACACCACGATGCCCAGGCTGGCGGCGGCGAAGGCGAGGCGAAGGCGCTCCTCGCTCTCGCGGATGGCCGCCTCGGCCTTCATGCGCTCCTCGACCTCCTCGGTGACGTCAAGCAGCAGGCCGTCCCAGACGATGATGTCGTCGCGCCGGCGCGGGCGGGATTGGCCGCGCAGCCAGCGGATGCGGCCGTCGCGGCCCTGGACGCGCACATCCTCGCGCACCGGCTCCAGCGTCTCGGCGGAGACCAGCAGGGACGCCAGCAGGCGCTCGCGGTCCTCGTCGACCATGGTGTCGAAGAGGATCGCCGAATCGAACACGATGTCCGACGGCTCGCAGCCGAGGATCTCCTCGATGCCTTCCGAGACGTAGGGGTAGGCGAAGGTGCCGTCGGGGTCGAGCACGCGCTGGAACACCACCCCGGGCAGGTTGGCGGCGATGGATCGCAGGCGGCGCTCGCTTTCCTCCAGCATCAGCTCGGTGGCCTTGCGCCGGGTGATGTCGCGGCCGATGACGATCAGCGACAGTCGGCCGTCGGAGCGCACCTCGGACACCGTCATCTCGAACGGGAAGGCGACGCCGTCCTTGCGCTTGGCCATCACCTCCTGGGTGCCGCGCGGAAAGCACTGGATGATCTCGCCGGCCAGGCATTCGGACAACTGGCCGGGGGCGTCGGGACGGCAGGGTTCGGACAGCAGGTCGGCCAGACAGCGGCCCAGCAGTTCGTCGAGGCTCCATCCGAAAAGGCGCTCGGTGGCGGCGTTGGCCCAGTCGATGCCGTTGCGCGCATCCAGCGTCAGGATGCAGTCCTCGGCGTGGTCCATCACCGTCTGGAACTGGTGCTCGGCCCGCATCCACGGGCTGATGTCGATCCAGGCGCCCTCCCAGACGATGGTGCCGTCTTCGGCGCGGACGGGGGAGGACGAGCCCCGGAACCAGCGGGTCTCGCCCTCGGCGGTGACGGCGCGGAAGGCTTCCAGGCATCGCGACATCGACAGCGCCGAGCGGTGGATGGCGGCGACGTGGGCGTCGCGGTCCGCCCAGTGGACGGCATTCAGGGCGCCGCGGGTGGAGACTGTCATTTCCGGTTCCTCGACGTATCAAGTGGATTTGAATATATCTCCAAGCGGGGCCGCGATCAAATAGATCATGGTGATGAAGGTGGCGGTGTTGCGGTAGCCCCTGGCCCGCGCTCTGGCTGCCTGGAACAGGC
>JBFMHS010000103.1:0-3704 GCA_040751765.1 Pseudomonadota bacterium
ATCGGCAACATCCTGATGGAACACCCGGCCCACGGGCACGGCATCCATCTCGGCCCTTCGGAGCACTTCCATGGTGACGCGCCGGTTGCGGCTGGTTGACGCCGACCAGGACAGCATCGGGGCCGACCGCCCCGTCAAAGGAGGATACATGCGGATAGCCTTCGCCACCCATGACCGCAGCCGCTGCGACGCTCATTTCGCCAGCGCCCGCACCTTCCTGTTCTACGACGTCGGTCCCGATGACCACACCTTCCTCGAGGCGGTGCAGTTCGACAACGTCTCGGACGAGGGCGGCCGACACCAGGAGGACGGTGACGACCGCCTGGCCGCCAAGATCGCCGCGCTGGACGGCACCGCCATCCTGTTCGTCCGCGCCATCGGCGGACCGGCCGCCGCCCGGGTGGTCCGCGCCCGCGTCCACCCCATCAAGCTGCCCGAGGACGAGGCCATCTCTGCGGTGCTCGACCGCATCCGCGGCATGCTCAAGGCCAATCCGCCGCCGTGGCTGCGCAAGGCGCTGCGCGACGCCGACGCGGGCCCCGAGCGTTTCATCGACGACGACGAGGACTGAGCCATGAGCGACTTCACCAAGGCCCTGTTGACCATGCTGCGCGCCCAGGACCGCTCGGGGGCGTGGGATTCCGAGCCCGACGAGGTGCTGCTGGCGCCGTTCATCGTCACCAAGGCCCAGAAGCGCGAGCTGCCCATGATCGGCGACCCCGACCCCGACATCCTGTGGCGGGTCGAGCTCTATTACCAGGCGGTGGCCTGGCTGGTGGAGAACCGCAGCGGCATCGCCTGCGCGCCGATGATGAACATCCACCACGAGGGCTGGGGCCGCGTGGTGATCATTGCCGGCCGGCTGGTGGCGCTGAACTCCCATGTTCGTGAACTGCACCGCTTCGGCTTCGAGAGCGTCGAGGAGATGGAGAGGAAGGCGCTGAAGCTGGTCGACGAGGCCACGGCCGCCATCGCCCGCTTCCCCGAGACCGCGGCGGCTTGATTTCCCCGGCGCGACGGCCGCCCCGACAACCCCGTCGCGCCGCGCAAGACGATAGGAGAAGTACCGATGAGCTTCGTCACCTTCGCCACCCGCGACGGCTCCGCCTGGACGCCGAAATACATCACGGCCATCGACCACGAGCTCTGCATCGGCTGCGGCCGCTGCTACAAGGTCTGCACCATGGGCGTGCTCAAGCTGATGGGCATCAACGAGGATGGCGACTTCTGCGACCCCTTCGACGACGACGAGGGCGAGATCGAGCGCAAGGTGATGGTCATCGACAAGGGAGGCGCCTGCATCGGCTGCGCCTCATGCGACACCGTGTGCGGCACCAAGGCCCAGAAGCACGAAGCGCTGGCGGCCTGACATGGCGGCGCGGACATATGCCTGGCTGATGTCCAGGGGCGGCGGCGATCCGCTCGACCGTCACCTGCTGGCCTGCGCCGTGGCCCTGGCGGCGACCGATCCCGCCCGCCGGCCCGCCGTCGCCCTGGGACTTTCACCGACACAGTTGTCCGCGCTGCTGAGGACCTATTTCCCCCACGCGCTCGGGCTGGCAGGCGGCGACGGTTCACCCCCGGTGGCCATCGAGGAGGATGACCTGCGCCGGTTGCTGCTGGATCATCGCACCGCCGACCGTCCTGAGGAGGAATGGCTGGCGGCCATCGTCGCCCGCCGCTGCCAGGAGGCCAACCATCTATGGCAGGACCTGGGCCTCACCGGCCGCGCCGACCTGGGCGCACTGATGCGGCGCCATTTCGCCCCGCTGGCGGCCAGGAACGACCGCGACATGAAATGGAAGAAGTTCTTTTATCGCCAACTCTGCGGCCAGGAGGGCGTGCCCATCTGCAAGTCGCCGGTCTGCGACGCCTGCGACGATTTCGGCCTGTGCTTCGGCGCCGAGGACGGGATCAGCCTCCTCGCCCGCTCGGCCAGGGAGGAGGCCGCAGCCAACCGCTAATTGCATTTGGTTGATTTTGCGCGCGATGAAAAATACCATTCCTCGCCTGGGGGTTATCCGCCCGTTATCCTGGGGGGGAACGTGGGCATGCAGGTCCAAGTCATCGCCGCGCAGTCGGTGGAGGAATTCTCCCGCCGGCTCGCCAGTTTGGGGCCGGACTTCACGCTCGCCATCGTCTTCGCGTCCGATCGCCACGACTTCGAGGCCATACGCCGCGCAGCCGCCGAGCACGGCCTCGACGTCTTCGGGGCCAGTTCGGCGGGAGAGATCGCCGGCGGGGCCATCCTCGAGGACGGCATCGCCGCCACCGTCGTCGACCTGCCCCGCGACGCCTACCGGGTCCAGGCTTTCCCCTCGCCCGACCATGACATGCTGGCGCTCGGCCGCCGCATCGGCGATTGGATCGGCGGCACCTTCGCGCGTCCCGCCGCCCTGCTCCACCAATCCGGCCCCCTGCTCGACGGCGAGGCACTGCTCAAGGGCATCCACGCCGTCGCCGGTGCCGCGCTGCCGGTGTTCGGGGGCCGCGCCGCCACCAACGGCGACATCCTCAAGACCTGGAGCTTCGACCGGACCCGGGTGGTCCCCCAGGGCGCGGTGGTGTTGGTCCTGGACCGCGACAAGGTGGAGATCGAGGCCACTGCCGCCGCCGGCTGGAAGCCCATCGGCACCCCCAAGACGGTGACCCGCGCCGACGGCAACGTCGTCCACGAGCTGGACGGCCAGCCTGCGCTTGAGGTGATCTCCCGCTACCTGCCGCTGGAACGCGACATCGTCCAGGTGTCGCCGCTGCATCCCTTCCACATCGTCCGGCCCGACGGCACCTCGGTTCTGCGCAGCACCATGATCTGGAACAAGGAGGACGGCTCGGTCCTGATGGCAGGATCGGTTCCCGAGGGATCAAAATGCTCGTTCACCGTGGCCGCCGGCCAGGGCATCAAGGACGCCACGGTTTCGGAGACGGCGGCCCTGCGCCGCCGGGTGGAGTCCGCAGACCTGCTGCTGCTCTATTCCTGCCTGGGCAGGCTGATGGCGCTGGGGCCTATCATCGAGGACGAGGTCGGCGGAGTCTGCGCGGCCTGGGGCGCGCCGGCGCTGGGCTTCTTCACCTTCGGCGAGTTCGGCCGCCTGCCCGGCGCCGGCAGCGATTTCCACAACAACACCTGCGTCATCGTGGCGATCAGCACCCCCGCGCCGCCCGGAGAACCGGCGGCGTGACCGAGGTCCTCCAGTCCCTGCTGTCCGAGATCGACGCCGCTGTCCCCGACGTGGCGGCACGCGACCGGCTGCGCCGCCATGTGGACGATCTGGGCAAGCGGATCGCCAAGGCCGACTACCAGATCAAGCAGTTGTTCGTCGACAAGGAGATGCTGACCCAGCTGCTCAACCGCACCTCCGAGGATCTCACCGAGGCGCTGGACAAGGCCAACGAGGCCCGCGCCCGCGCCGAGGACGCCGCCAAGGCCAAGAGCGACTTCCTGGCGATGATGAGTCATGAGATCCGCACCCCGATGAACGGCATCATCGGCATGGCCCGCCTGGTGCTGGACACTCCGCTGAGCCCCGAGCAGCGCGACTGGATCGAGACCATCAGCCAGTCCAGCGACGCCCTGCTGACCATCCTCAACGACATCCTGGACTTCTCGAAGCTGGAGGCCGGCAAGCTCGAACTGGAGACGGTGCCCTTCGACCCGCGCCGCATGCTCGACGGCGTCGTCGACCTGATGCGGTCGCGGGCCG
>JBFMHS010000104.1:0-3168 GCA_040751765.1 Pseudomonadota bacterium
ACGGAAAGCCTCCCCCCGCGCGGGCGCGGGGGGAGGCTGGAGGGGCTTTTCCTAGAACTCCTTCCAGTCGTCGTCGGCCGGGGCCGCGGCGGCCGGCTTGGCGGCCGGCTTGGGCGTCGGCTTGGCCACCGGCCGGGCCTGGACCACCGGCTTGGCCTTGACCGTCGCCTTGGCCGCCGGCTTGGGCGGCGGGGGCGCCTCGGCGCGGGCGGCGCCGGTGTTGAAGAAGCCCATCAGGCGGTTGAGCTCGCGCGACTGCTCCTCCAGCGAATGGGAGGCGGCCGCCGATTCCTCGACCAGGGCGGCGTTCTGCTGGGTCATCTCGTCCATCTGGCTGACGGCGGCGTTGACCTGCTCGATGCCCGAGGCCTGCTCCGACGAGGCGGCGGCGATCTCGGCCACGATGTCGGCCACCCGCTTCACGCTGCCCAGGATTTCGTCCAGCGTCGTGCCGGCGCCCTTGACCAGTTCGGCGCCCTGCTTGACCTCGCCGGTCGATTCGTTGATCAGCGTCTTGATCTCCCTCGACGCCTGCGCCGATCGCTGGGCCAGGTTGCGCACCTCCTGGGCGACCACCGCGAAGCCCTTGCCGGCGTCGCCGGCCCGCGCCGCCTCCACCGCCGCGTTCAGCGCCAGCAGGTTGGTCTGGAAGGCGATCTCGTCGATCATGCCGACGATGTCGCCGATCTTCTGGCTGGAGGCCTCGATGCGGCCCATGGCGGCCACCGCGTTGCCGACCACTTCGCCGCCGCCGGCCGCCACCTCGCGGGCCCCGGCCGCCAGCTGGTTGGCCTGCTGGGCATTGGCGGCGTTCTGGCGCACCGTGGCCGCCAGCTCCTCCATGGACGCCGCCGTCTCCTCAAGGGCCGAAGCCTGCTGCTCGGAGCGCTCCGACAGGTCCTGGCTGCCGGCCGCCACCTCGGACGCGGCCGAGCCGATCTGGGCGGCGGCGGCGTTGATGTTGGTGACGATCTCGAACAGCTTGTCGGCGGTGGCGTTGACGTCGCCCTTGAGCTGGCCGAACAGCCCGCCGTAGTCGTTGGTGATGCGCCGGGTCAGGTCGCCCTGGGCCACCGCCCCGAGCACGCTGGCCACGTCCTTGAGCGCCACCCCGGTCTGGGCGACCAGGTTGTTGACGCCCTCGCACAAGTTCAACAGGAAGCCGTCCTTGCCGGCCAGCTCGATGCGCCGCTCCAGGTCGCCCTGGCTGGCCGCCTTGGCCACCTCGGCGACCTCGGCCACGATGGCCTTCTCGCGGGCCTGCTTCTCGGCCTCGGCCTTGGCCTCGGCCTCCAGCCGCGCCTTCTCCTCGGCCTCCATGCGCACCTTGTCGATGGCGTTCCGCTTGAACACCTGCACCGCCTGCGCCATCAGCCCGATCTCGTCGGCGCGGTCCAGCGCCGGGATGTCCACGTCCAGCTTGCCGCCGGCAAGGTCGCCCATGGCGTGGGTCATGGCGTTGATGGGCGTGGTGATGCGCCGTGCGGCCATGACGCCGAGGATGGTCACCACCGCACCGACGGCGAGGCCCACCAGCAGCATGAACACACCCATGGCACCCACGGGGGCCAGCACCTCGGCCTCGTCCACCTCGGCCAGCACCGCCCAACGGGTGCCCATGAACTCCATGGGCGCGTAGGCCGAGAACACCGGCGTGCCGCGATAGTCCGGGGTCACCGTGACCCCCACCTGGCCGTCGAGCGCGCCGCGGACGGTGGCGGTGTCGACCTTGGTCTTGAGGATGGTGGATTCCTTGGCGAAGCGCGAATCGCTGCGCATCAGGCGGTCGGCACCGACGATGTAGGTCTCGCCGCTTTCGCCCATGCCGGCCGCCACCTGCATCACCTTGTTGATGCGTTCGATGGGCATCTGGAACGCCAACGCGCCGATGACCCGCCCGGCGTGATCCTTGACCGGCGCCATGATGAAGGCGGCCGCCGCGCCGTTCGAGGGGGCATAAGCCTTGAAGTCGGCGAACACCACGGTCTGGCCGGTCTTCACCAGGTCACGGTACATGCGGCCAAGGTCGGTGTCCTTCCACGGCCCGGTGACCAGGTTGGTGGCGTAGTCCGGCTCCTTGAACACCGAGTAGACCACGTTGCCGCGCCCGTCGACGAGGAAGACGTCGTAATAGCCGCGCGTCTCGGCATAGCGCCGCAGCCAGGGGTGATAGCGGCCGTGCACGGCGGAGTAGTCCGAGCCGTCGGATGCCGCGTCGAGCTTGTGCTTCTGGCCGGCCGGGTGGGGATTGCTGCCGATGTAGGCATCCTGGAGCCGCCGGGTGGCGTCCTCGCCGAGCCCGGCATAGGCGGTTTCGAAGGCACCCAGCACGTCGCGGATGGCATGCCCCTCGGCCAGCAGCGCCACATCCTCGCCGATGGCCTGGAGATAGGAGCCCAGTTCCGACTTGCGCGCCTCCAGCAGGGCCGACAGCTTCGCCTCGGCCTCGGACACCAACTGCGTGCGCGACTTGACGAACGACACCGTGCCGACGGCGATCGCGGACAGGACGGCGAAGGAAACAAGCAAGACCGGCAACTGCCGGCTGATCCGCATGCGAACGGCCATGACCATCCCCTCAGTTGCACAACATCCGGGCACTCCAAGAATTTGCCCAGTATTTCTGCAAGTGTTCCGAACCCCTCCTTGTATTAAGGGAGGTTCCGGATCGATGGTCAAATGATTCCGGAGGGAAAAAAGCCGCTTTTCCGCGTCCGCTCATTATTTCATGGAAATTCAACCGCCCCGGACGACGATCAGTCCTGGATCAAGTCCTGAACAAAGCGAGGCAGCGCGAAGGCGGCCTTGTGGAGGTCGGGGGTGTAGTAGCGTGTCGCCACCGGCGCCGCGGCGAAGCGGGATCGGATGGTTTCCACGGTCTCGGCGCCGGGGCGGGTGGATCTGGACGCCCAGCCAAGGGCCATGAAACCGCCCACATAGGTCGGCACGGCGGCGACGTAGAAGCCGACATCGGTGAAGTGCGGCTTGCGGCGGCGATAGGTGTCGGTGACCTCCTGGCCTTGCAGGAAGGGCACGCCGTTCTGGTTGACCACGATGCCGTCCGCCGTCAGGCAGCGGGCACAGTCCTTGTAGAACGATTCGGTGAACAGCACCTCGCCGGGGCCGATGGGATCGGTGGAGTCGACCACGATCAGGTCGAACTTGCGG
>JBFMHS010000105.1:0-10039 GCA_040751765.1 Pseudomonadota bacterium
GGGCGAGGGCGGCATCATGACCGGCGGCGCCGCGATCGCCAACGCTGGCGTTCAGGGTGTGACCCCCGGCAGCAGCACCAACAACACCACCGCCATCATCACCGACGGCGATGCCGAGGGCATCACCTACGTCGCCCCGACCTTCTACGGCCTGACCGTCGGCGGTTCGTACAAGGCGAACGTTGTCCAAGAGGACAACCGCGGCCTTCAGGACCTCGACGGCCTCACCGCCGGTGAAGTGTTCGGCGTCGGCGCCCTGTACGCCAACACCTTCGGCGGCGTCGGCTTCAAGCTGTCGGCCGGCTGGGCTACCTATGACGTCGCCACCGCCGGCGCCACTGCCGTCGCGACCGGTGACAGCACCGTCAACGAGTACTCCTTCGGCACCCAGCTGTCCTATGCCGGCTTCACCCTGGGCGGTTCGTATCGCGACGTGAACGGCTTCAAGCAGACCACCACCGCTCTGCAGGACACCTACGACGCGAATGCGTGGGACGTCGGCGTGCAGTATGCCACTGGCCCGTACGCGGTCAGCCTGGCCTACTTCCACTCCGAGGCCGCCGGCAACACCGCCGTCACCGGCGAAGACAAGATCACCTTCTACCAGGCTTCGGGCAAGTACGCCCTCGGCCCGGGCGTGGATGTCCTGGCTTCGGTCGGCTATGCCAAGTTCGACGACGAGACCCAGAAGACCGCGACCGACACCAACCACAACGATGGCTGGACTGTCATGACCGGTATGGCCCTGTCGTTCTAATCGAACGATCGGTTCTAGTCGGGGAGAGGGCGGCTTCGGCCGCCCTCTCTTTTTTTGCGCCCCGTCCCGGCAGTGTTGCACTTTCGCAACAGGGCCATCCGAATGTGATACCACGCTTGCGCCTGCAATTGACGCTTTTGAGGGCATTTCCTACGATGCCTTGAAATTGGGCGGCCGTATCCTTCGCCCGTTTTGCAACGCAAGCACAGAGGCCTATCAATGAAGAAGATCCTGTTCGCCAGCACCGCGCTGGCCGCCGCCGGCCTGATGGCCGGCCCCGCCGCTGCCTCCGAGAAGATCAAGCTCGAACTGGGCGGCTTCTCCAAGTGGTGGGTCGTCGGCCAGTGGAACGAGAGCAGCCTTCAGCGCGCCACTCCCTCCGACTACAACAACGTCGACGTCAAGGGCGACAACGAGGTCTTCTTCGGTGGTTCGACCAAGCTGGACAACGGCATGACCGTCGGCGTCCAGATCGAGCTCGAGGCCGGCGGCGACACTGCCACCGACCGCATCGAGAAGAGCTACATCTTCGCCGAGACCGGCTTCGGTAAGTTCATCGTCGGTTCCGAAGCCAACGGCACCGCCCTGCTGCACGTGATGGCCCCCGACGCCGCCGGCAACATCGACGCCGACGGCATCATCACCGGCGGCTTCGCCATCAACCGCGCCAACGGCTCGACCATCGTCACCACCGCCATCGACACCGACGGCGAGGCCGAGGGCATCACCTACGTCGCCCCGACCTTCTACGGCCTGACCGTCGGCGGTTCCTACAAGGCGAACGCCGACGAGGACAACCGCGGCCTGAGCGACCTCGACTCGAACGTCAGCGAGGTCTTCGGCGTCGGCGCCCTGTACGCCAACACCTTCGGCGCGGTGGACTTCAAGCTGTCGGCCGGCTGGGCGACCTACGACGCCAATGGCGGCGGCGCCACCGCAACCCCGACCGGTGACAGCACCGTCAACGAGTACGCCTTGGGCACCCAGATCGGCTATGCCGGCTTCACCCTCGGCGGTTCGTATCGCGACCGCGACGGCTACAAGCAGACCACCACCGCCCTGCAGGAGACCATGGACGCCAAGGCCTGGGACGCCGGCATCCAGTACGCCAGCGGCCCCTATGCCGTCAGCTTCTTCTACCTGCACACCGAGGAGCCCGGCTCCGTGACCGTGGCCGGCGAAGACACCTCGGACATCTACCAGGTGTCGGGCAAGTATGCCCTCGGCCCGGGTGTGGACGTGCTGGCCACCGTCGGCTACGCCAAGTACGACGACGAGACCCAGAAGACCACCGCCACCGAGAACGTGCACAACAAGGGTTGGGCCGTCATGACCGGTATGGCGCTGACCTTCTGATCGGTCGCTCCGGCGTCAAACGGAAAGGGCGGCTTCGGCCGCCCTTTCTATTTGGACCAGCCGCCGATCGCCGCCAGCCCGGCGGCGAACCCGTGCAGCGCCCGCGCCGAGGCGGCGGTGACCCCGCCCAGCGCGATGACCGGCAGCCTGGCCGCCCGCGCCCATGAGCGGAAGCGCGTCGCCCCGATGGCCGGGGCGCCGGGATGACTGGCGGTGGGAAACACCGGCGACAACACCGCTCCATCCGCGCCCAGCAGCCGTGCAGCCGCCAGGGCCATGGGAGAATGGGCGGCCACCGTCACCAACCGGCCAGTCCGCCGCGCCCACCCCACCGCCGGCGCTATCCGGCCACCCCGCGCCATGGCCTCCGGCAGATGGATCCCGGCCGCCCCCAGGCGCGACGCCAGCCTCCAGTCACCGGCCACGATCAGGACCAGCCGCCGCCGCGCGCACACTGCCCTCAGACGCGACGCCAGCCGCGCGCGCTCCGAAAGATGGTAGTCGCGCAAAAGAACCCCCGCGCCCGCAGGGAGCCGCGCCGCCACCGCGACAGGATCCGGCAGGCGGCCGGCGTCGGTCACCAATACCAGTGCTGGAAGCCGGCCCGAGTTGAGCCGCCGGGCCTCGTTTGCTAGGGTCATGACGCCATCCTACAGGAGTGCCTTCCGCCTTGTCCGCCGCCGAAAACCTTGCCCAAGTTCAGGCGCGAATCGCCGCTGCCGCCGTCGGCGCCGGGCGCGAGCCGCGCGCGGTGACCCTAGTCGCCGTCAGCAAGACCCACGCCGCCGATGCGATCCGCCCGGTCCTGGCCGCCGGCCAGACGGTGTTCGGCGAGAACCGGGTGCAGGAGGCGGCGGCCAAGTGGCCGGCCCTGCGACAGGAGTTCCCCGCGCTGGAACTCCACCTGATCGGCCCGCTGCAGACCAACAAGGTGCGCGAGGCGGTGGCGTTGTTCGACGTCATCGAGACGGTTGACCGGCCCAAGCTGGCGCGGGCACTGGCCGACGAGATGGGGCGGTCCGGGCGCCGGCCGCGCTGCCTGGTGCAGGTCAATACCGGCCGCGAGGCCCAGAAGGCCGGGGTCGATCCAGACCAGGCCGATGTGCTGATTCGTCTGTGCCGCGACGAGTACGGGCTTCCGGTCGAAGGAGTGATGTGCATTCCGCCGGCGGAGGAAGATCCGCAGCCCCATTTCCGGCTGCTCGCCGCCATCGCCGAGCGCAACGGGCTGACCACCGTCAGCATGGGCATGAGCGGCGATTACGAGGCCGCCATTGCCCTGGGCGCCACCCATGTCCGGGTGGGATCGGCCATTTTCGGGAGCCGTTACTGAATCGAAACAGGCTCGTTGGGCTGCCCGCGCCGGTTGAGACGCGCCGCCTGCTCGTATTTGTCCAGTCCCGCCTTCATCGCCGACCCGAACCACGCGGCGCTGGCCCCCTCGGCGGCCGGCGGGGCGGGCTCGGCAACCGCGACGGGCGCTTGGGCGGCCGCCGTCCGGCCAGTGATGGGAACGGGAGAGCGGGTTCCGGAACTGGATATGGGCACTGTCACCTGCGGGACCTCTCGGCCGGAAATGCCGGCGGAGCGGGCAGGCACCGGGAAGAAGCGTGCCGGCTCGGCACCACGGGTCACCGGCAGCGGTGCGGCCACTGCCTCCCGGGCCGGCGCTGCCGGAGCGGCGACGGCCGTCACCGGTCCGGTGGCGGTGAACATCATCCCGTCGCGCGGCGGGGGCGCCACCCCGGCGAAATCGGGGACCACCACGGCGGCTTGTGGCCCGGTATCGGTATCGGGAGGAGCGGCCGCCGGCGCCCCGGCAGCGGCCACCTCGCTCGCCGGTGGGGCGGCCGGGGCGGTGGGTTCGTCGTCCGAGAACATGGCCAGCATGTGACCGCCGATGTCCTTGCCGGATTCCTGTTCGATCGCGGCGTTGACGGCGGCCACCGCGAAGCCGATGGGGCCGCCGAACAGCGCGCCGCCGGCGAGGCGCGCCCCCACGCCGATCTCGTCACCGGTAAGTTCGCGGTACAGGGTGTTCACCACCGGAATGTGCTGCAGCGGATTGATCACGTCGAGGACGTCCCAGAAGCTGGGCTCCTCCTCGGCGAACATGCCGATGTCCTTGGCCTTGGCGTTGGCCTGGGGCACTTCCCAACCGATCTGGGCCGACAAATGGTCGCCGGACGGGAAGACATGCGCCGATTGCGCGGTGGGATCGATGCTCATGGACTGCCTCGTTTGCTTGGCCGGTCACCCGTCGCAAGCATCGTGCCAAGACACGAGCATTGATTTTAAACACTTTTTCTCGCGGCACCCGGCAGGACCCGCCGGGTTGGCCGGGCCAGCGTGCAGAATCTGCCGGTCAGAACAGATGGCCGCTGCGGGTGGCCTTGGTCCGCAGATAGCCTTCGTTGTGGTCGTTGGCGGGGAAGACGTGAGGCACCCGTTCGGCGACCTCGATTCCATGGGCCGCCAGGGCGTCCACCTTGAGCGGGTTGTTGGTCATCAGCCGCACCCGCCCGATCCCCAGCAGCCGCAACATTTGGGCGGCCGGCTGATAGATGCGTTCGTCGTCGTCGAAACCCAGCTGGAGGTTGGCGTCAAGGGGGTCGAAGCCGTCGTCCTGCAAGGTGTAGGCGCGCAGCTTGTTGACCAGGCCGATGCCGCGTCCCTCCTGGGCTAGGTAGAGCAGCACGCCGCTGCCGGCCTGGGCGATCTCGGCGATGGCACCCTTGAGCTGGTCGCCGCAATCGCAGCGCAGGCTGCCCAGCAGGTCGCCGGTGAAGCATTCCGAATGCAGGCGCGCCAGCACAGCCGCGTCGCAGTCCGGCTCGCCGATGACGATGGCCAGATGCTCGATACCGCCATCGGCCGGCCGGAAGGCGATGATGCGGGCGTTTTCGGCGTCCTTCAGCGGGACCCGAGCCTGGCTGACGATGGTCAGCGTGCGCGCCGCCGTCTGCTGGTAGGCGGCGATCTCGTCGGCCTCGGCGACCAGCACCCCGGGAGACGGAGCGACCCCGGAGGGTATCTCGGCGACCACCGCCGCCGGCAGCAGACGCGCCAGCTTGGTCAGCGCCACCGCCGCCGCCACCGGCGCCGAGGCGGCCTCGACGACGAGACCCCGGGCGGCGATGATATCCGCTCCGCCGGCGCAGGGATCGGCCAGGGAATGTATTGTTTCGGCATCAAAACCGCCCTTGGCGACGATCTGGTGGGCGGTCGCCGAGGCCGGTGCCAAGCCGAGGACGGCGGCGCGGCGGCCGGTGACCGCCAGCTCCACCGGCCGTCCGGCCAAGCTCGCCAATTCGGCCAGGCGCTCGGTGGTCGCGGCCTCGGCCGCCAACACATAGGTCGCCATGCATTCACCCGCCCGCACCGCCACGATGCCGCCACGCCGCAGTTCGGCCGCCGCGCGGTCCACCGCGATCAGGGGGGCTGGGGCGGGAACCGCCGGTGTGGGGGAGACGTCGAGGGGTCTCGTCATATGAGCGCAATCCGATCCAAGGGCGGCACCATACCGGTTTTCGGCGCCCGGCAAAAGGGGTCCGGCGGCTTCCGCGCCGTACCGGTTTCGTATTATACCTGGGCGACCATGACTTCCCCGCGCCGCATCCTGTTGGCCGTCGACGATCCCGCCCTGGGCGACACCCTGGGCGAACACCTGGCGGCCGCCGGCCATTTGGTGACGGCGTGGCCGGCACCCGGCCCGGCCGACTTGGTGATCGTCGACGATCGCCATCCCGAGGCCGCCTCCTTGTGCGGTGGTGCCCGGAGCCGCGCCGACGGGCCGGTGGTCCTGGTGGTCGGCTCGCCGCTGCCTGGCGCCGACGCCGTCTTCGAGCGCCCTCTGCGGCTCAGAACGCTGATGGCCAAGGTGGCCGAGCTGACGCGCGATCGAACCGGCATCCACCTTGGCCCCTGGCGCCTCGACGCCGGCGGCCGCCTGCTGGTGGGCAACGACGGCACCAAGGTGCGTTTGACCGACAAGGAGGCGGCCATCCTGACTTTCCTGGCCGCCGCCGGAGGTACCGTCGCCCGGGAAACCCTGCTGGCAGAGGTATGGGGCTATTCCTCGGCGGTGACCACCCATACCCTGGAGACCCACATCTACCGCCTTCGGCGAAAGCTGGAGAGGGATCCGGCCCGGGCGGAAATCCTGATCACCGAGGACGGCGGCTACCGGCTGGTGATGAACTAGGCGATTTCGACAAGCACCGGCACATGGTCGGACGGCTGCTCCCAGCCGCGTGCCTCACGCAGCACCCGGGCCGAGGCGAGCGACGGTGCCAGCACCGGGGTGACCCAGACATGGTCGAGGCGGCGGCCACGGTCATTCCTTGTCCAGTCCGGCGAGCGATAGCTCCACCACGTATAAAGTCGTTCCGAGCCAGGAACAAAGTGGCGGACGGCATCGACGAAGCGGCCCGCATCCTGTAGCGCCGCCAGCAGCTCCACCTCCACCGGGGTGTGGCTGACAACCTTCAGCATCTGCTTGTGCGACCACACGTCGGTCTCCAGCGGCGCCACGTTGAAATCGCCGGCCAGCACCATCGACGCGCCCCTGGCCGGGGCGGAGGCGAACCACGCGGCGACCTCGCGCAGGAAGTCCAGCTTGTGGGCGAACTTGTCGTTGGCCTGGGGATCGGGGACATCGCCGCCGGCGGGGATATAGAGCGAATGGACCTCGGTCCCGGCGATGGAGGCCACCAGGTGACGGCAGTCGGCGCGATCGCACCAGCCTGGCGTCCGGACGTCGTCGATGGGCAGCTTCGACAGGACGGCGACGCCGTTGTAGCCCTTCATGCCGTGATGGGCCACGAAGGGGAAGCCGAGGTCACGGCACTCGGCCAGGGGGAACAGCTCGTCGGGAACCTTGGTCTCCTGCAGGCAGACCACGTCGGGTCGCAATTCCTCCACCACCCGACGCAGCAGCGGCAGGCGCAGACGCAGTGAATTGATGTTCCAGGTGACCAGGCGCACGGGCTTCCTCCAGCGGTGAGGCCCGTTCCTTACATCGATTTGCCTGAAATCACCACGCGCACGGTGGCACCAAGCCGCTTGGTGACCTCCCTAAACGAGATGGGCGCCCGATCAGGGGGGTAATCGGGCGCCCGGCGGCCAAAGGCCACCTTCTCGAATGAAATGGGCGCCCGATCAGGGGGGTAATCGGGCGCCCGGGGCTTCGCTCCTGAACGGAGCAGTGGGGCCGGCAGGGGAAACCTGCCCCACTCGGACCGTGACCATTGCAGTCCCGGCCGTTCTGACTCACGAGATGGGGCGGACTCGGCCCGGTCGAAACCGCACGGAAGGGATACCTCCCATGCGGTAGGCGCATGGCTAGCCGCTGCGGCCGTGCAGGGGATCCTTGAACTTGGGATCGACGAAGCGGAACAACTTTGGGTCGAGGGCAACACCGTTCTGGGCGTCGTAGAGCGACACCACCGTGGTCTGGCCCTGGGCGTCCAGCACCCGCCACTGCCTCAACATGAACGGCGCCTCCGAGAACACCAGGGTCAGCTCTCCCTGGCCGGGGTCGTCCTTCTCGACCAGCGAGATGTTCAGTACGCCGGGGCCGCGCTTGACCGAGGTGACCACCACGTCCTTGCCATCCAGCTGCACGTTCTCGCGCACCAGGATGCCGGCCGGGGTGGCGTCGAGAGGGATGTAGCTGGGCTCGCCCAATTCCCGGTCGTGGACGATCAGGAACCTGCCGTCGGCCACCACCAGCATGGGGCTGGGCGGATCGTATTGCAGCCGCATGCGCCCCGGGCGCGAGAAATAGGCGGTGCCTTCGGCCTGGCCGCCGTTGGGAGCGATCTGCAGGAAGCGGGCCTGAAGCGTCGAGATGGAGTTGAGATAGCCCTCTGCGCGGGCGATGTCGGCCTTGTCCTGGGCGGACAGGGCGGCACGCTTGGGTCCGGCGGCCAGCGCCGGGGCCGAGGCGGCCAGGGCCACGGCCATGAGGGCGCCGAGGGCGCGGTGCAGGAAGGTCATCGGGAAACCTCGCTCGGGGGATGCCCCCAGGATTTAGTACTCGTCGCGGCCGCCGCCACCCCGGACCAGCACTTCGCGCTTGCCGACATGATTGGGCTTGCCCACCACGCCCTCGGCCTCCATGCGCTCGATCAGGCGGGCGGCGCGGTTGTAGCCGATCTGGAGGTGGCGCTGGATGAAGCTGGTCGAGGCCTTGCCTTCGCGCGCCACCACCGCCACCGCCTGGTCGTAGAGGTCGTCGCCAGAGCCGCCGCCACCGCCTCCGGGGGCGCCGAACTCGCCATCCTCCTCCTCGGTCACCGCCTCCACGTAGTCGGGCTCGCCCTGGCCGCGCAGATGGTCGACCACCTTCTCGACCTCCTCGTCCGACACGAACGGTCCGTGGACGCGGGTAATGCGACCACCGGCCGCCATGTACAGCATGTCGCCCTGGCCGAGCAACTGTTCGGCGCCCTGCTCGCCCAGGATCGTGCGACTGTCGATCTTGCTGGTGACCTGGAACGAGATGCGGGTGGGGAAATTGGCTTTGATGGTGCCGGTGATGACGTCCACCGACGGGCGCTGGGTGGCCATGATCAGGTGGATGCCGGCGGCGCGGGCCATCTGGGCCAGGCGCTGGACGGCGGCCTCGATGTCCTTGCCGGCGACCAGCATCAGGTCGGCCATTTCGTCGACGATGACCACGATGAACGGCAGCGGCTTGAGGTCCAGCTGCTGGTCCTCGTAGACCGGCTTGCCGGTCTCGGGATCGAAGCCGGTCTGCACGGTGCGGGTGAGCGTCTCGCCGCGCGCCCGCGCCTCTGCCAGGCGCTGGTTGTAGCCGGCGATGTTGCGCACCCCCAGCTGGCTCATGGCGCGGTAGCGGTCCTCCATCTCGCGGACCGCCCATTTCAGCGCCACCACCGCCTTGCCCGGCTCGGTGACCACGGGGGCCAGCAGATGCGGGATGCCGTCATAGACCGACAGCTCCAGCATCTTGGGGTCGATCATGATCAGCCGGCATTCGTCGGGAGTCAGGCGGTAGAGCAGCGACAGGATCATGGTGTTGACCGCCACCGACTTGCCCGAGCCGGTGGTGCCGGCGATCAGCAGGTGCGGCATGCGGGCGAGGTCGACCATCACCGGGGCGCCGCCGATGTCCTTGCCCAGCACCAGGGTGAGCTTGGCAGCCGACTTCTCGAACTGCTCGGCGGCCAGCAGCTCGCGCAGGAACACGATCTCGCGCCGCGAATTGGGCAGCTCGATGCCGATCACGCTGCGCCCGGGAATGGTGGCGATGCGCACGCTGAGGGCGCTCATGGACCGGGCGATGTCGTCGGCCAGGCCGATGACGCGGCTGGTCTTGGTGCCGGGCGCCGGCTCCAACTCGTACAGCGTCACCACTGGGCCGGGGCGGACCTTCACCACCTTGCCGTTGACGCCGAAGTCCTCCAGCACCGATTCCAGCAGCTTGGCGTTCTGGGCCAGGCCGTCCTGGTTGATATGGGCCTGGCCCTGAGCCTGTGGCAGGGCCAGCAGGGTCAGCGGCGGCAACTGGTAGCCGGGGGCCAGCGGCCCGCCCAGGTCCAGCATGGGCTGGCGGGCGGCACGCTCGCGCTTGCCGGCGGCCGGCGGCGGTGCCTTGGGCTCGACCAGCGCGCCGCGCTTTGGAAAGTGCTCCAGTTCGCCGTCTTCCTCGTCCTCCTCCCCGGGCGGAGGTGGCACGAAGGGATCGTCGTCGTCCTCGTCCTCTCCCCGGTCGGCGACGATGCGCGGCTCGCGGCGGATGGCGGCGGCCTCGGCGGCCGAACGGCCCAGCGTCGCCGCCTTGGAGCCGGTGGCCACCGCCACCTCGATAGAGCGGCGGCCAACCCCGCCCAGCGACGCCCAGTCGCGGGCCGACAGCCCGAAGGCGAACACGGTGGCGGCCAGGGCCAGCAGGCCGGC
>JBFMHS010000106.1:0-15715 GCA_040751765.1 Pseudomonadota bacterium
GCCAGGACCTCCATCTCGGCCAGCTGCGAGCGGGTGGAGCTGAAGGCCTCAAGCGACAGCGCCAGATCCTCGACGGCGCCGCCCGGCCCCAGTACCACCGGCACCCGTTCGATGACCAGCCGCAGCAGCGCCTCGCCGCCCTCGCCGATCTTGTCGGGCGTCGCGGCGGGATAGGCCCCCACCGCCAGTCGGCCCTCCCCCAGCGGCAGCACCAGCCGCTGCCACGTCTCGCGACGGCCGCCGAAATCGGCGGTGTAGGCACGCCATAGCGGTTTGCCCGAGCCCAGCACGAACAGATAGTCGAATTCCAGCATGCCGCGCCGCTCGGCGGTGACCACCTCGGCCGGCAGCATGTCCACCGCCTGGCCGGTGAGGTCGGCACCGAAGCGGTTGGCGAAGGCACGGCCGTAGTGCCGGTAGCGCAGATGGCCGTCGCCGCTCTCGATCACCAGCAGGTGGTCGGCGTGGTCGGCCAGCGACGACGCATCGACCGGACCCAGGCGCCAGCGCGCCAGCAGCCCGGCCAGCCGTGCATCCATCACCCGTCGAACCAGCGCATCCATGCCGACAGGCGTATCACGCCCGCTCGGGGGCCTCAACCACGGATCGTCCTCAGGAAGCCGTCGACTTCCCTTTGCAGCGTCGAGGCCGGGCCGGCCAGGTCGTCGGCGGCCCACACCACGCGGACGGCAGCGCCGCAGTAGCGGGCGGCCGACTGGGTGACGGCGACCACCCCCTCGGTGACCTCGCCGGTGTCGTTGGCAACCTCGCCGACGCAGCGGCCGATGCGGTCGGCGGCCTCGGCCTGGCGGGCAACGGCATCGTTGACCCGGCCGGCGATCTCGTCCATGCGGCGCACCGCCTGGCCGACGTCGCCGATGGCGCCCACCGTCTCGGCTGTGGCGGCCTGGATGGCGGCGATCTGCTGGGCGATTTCCTGGGTCGAGTCTGCGGTCTGCTGGGCCAGCGACTTGACCTCGGCGGCGACCACCGCGAAGCCCTTGCCCGCCTCGCCAGCGCGGGTGGCCTCGATGGTGGCGTTGAGCGACAGCATGTTGGTGCGCTGGGCGATGTCGCCGATCAGATTGACGACGCGGTCGATGCGGCCGGCGGCCTCGGCCAGGCCGCGCACGCGGTCGTCGGCGCGTTCGAGCTCGGCCACCGCCTCGCGCACCACTCCCGAGGCGGCGCCCACATGGCGGGAAATCTCGTCGACGCTGGCGGCCAGCTCGGCGGCGGCATCGGCGACGGCCTTGACGGTCGCGCGCGACTTGTCGGCCGCCTCGGCCACCGCCAGCGACCGGCTCTGGCCGTCGCCTTGCTCGCCGGCGACCATGCTCTGGGCGGTTTCCTTGATGGCGATGGATGAGCGGTTGATGACGTCGGCCACCGACTTGACGGTCTGTTCGAAATGGTCGGCGATGGCCAGCATGCGTTTGCGGCTGACGGCGTCGGCCTCGGCGCGGATGGCCTGCTGCTCCTGCTGTAGCCGCACCATGGCAATGGCATTGTCCTTGAACACCTCGACCGCCTTGGCCATGTCGCCGATCTCGTCCTTGCGGCGGATGCCGGGGACGACCACGGCGTGGTTGCCGTGCGCCAGTTGGTTCATGGCCTGCTCGATCAGGCGGACCGGCTGGGTGATGCTGCGGGCCAGCACCAGGGCGGCGGCGCAGAACGACAGCACCGCCAGCAGGCCGACCAGGGCGGTGATCCGCGAGGTGCGGGCGCGCAGCTCCTCCTGCTGGACGATGGCGGTGGCCATGCCCCCGCGCGCATAGGAGAACACCTGCTTCAGCACCGGCTGCAAGGCCTGGAACTGCTGGTGCAGGGCGTCGGCCTCGGCCTTGACCGCCAGCGTGCTGTCCGCGAAGGCCGCCATGTCGTCCACATAGGTCTTCATCAGCTTGCGCAGGTCGTCGCGGGTTGACTGGGGCAACGGCGAGGCGTCGAGCGCGAAGTCGAACTCATTGGCGTATTTGCGGTGCAGGCCCAGATAGGACTGGCTGCCATAGAGCATGAAATTCTTCTCGGCCTGGCGCATCTGCAACATGGTGGGAATCAGCGAGCCGGCGTTCGGCCACATCTTCAATTCGTCCTCCACCGCCTTGACCGAGTCGGCCAATTGGCCGCGCAGACCGCTGGAATCCGTGAGGCCGAGCGTCCGGGCGTGGCCGGCCAGGCGGTCGAACGAGGCACCGGCGGCGGCGAACCCGTCCTTGAGGGTGATCACCGACGACGCGATCTCGGCGGCCTGGGGCAGCGCCGCCATGGAGTCCAGCGCCGCGGCCACGAAGGCGGCGTCCTCGCGGAAGGCGTCGGCCGCCGCGGCGTCGCGCCGGCTGAGGAACTCGCCCTCGTGGTTGCGCAGGGCGGCGCCCTTGGCGCGCACGTCGCCAGCCAGATCGTTGAGGCGACGATAGCCGTCCTGGTCCACCAGCATGGAGTCGATGGCCCGTTCGGCGCCCACATAGACGGCGCCGAACGTGACGGCGCCGATCACCGCCAGCCCCACCAGCAGCGCGAAACGCAGCCGGATGGGCAGCGCGCTCAGAAGCGGGAACTCCCCCTCCCGCCAGGCGGCGACGAAAGAGTCGAAGGCCGGAATGCGCACAAGGCCGCGCCGGGCGACCTCGTCCACGGTGGTGGCGTCCTGAGTCACTACAGCAAACCCCTTAGATGGAAATCCGGGGGCACTATAGGGACCAAGCATGACAGCCGCGTGACGGCGGACTTAAAAATCCGTGAACATCACCAAGTCGGTGGAAATTACCCTGTGGCCCATTCACCCCATGGTGAAGAAGTCGCCGAAGCGGGCCAGTTCCAGCATCCGGCCCACCTGGCCGTGGGCGTTGGCGATGATGGCGCGCCCGCCGCTTTCGATGACCGCCTCACGGGCGACCATCAGCATGCCCAAGCCGGCCGAGTCGATGTAATCCATGCCGGCCAGATCGAACACCACCTTGGCCCGGGTCCCGTCGGACAGGTCCTCGACCACGCGGCGGAAGGCGGCGTTCTCGCCGAAGGTCAGGCGGCCGTCGAGCGTCACGCGCGCGCCGTCCCCGGAATGTTCGATACGGAAATCCATGGCCCTGCCTCCTGCCTGCGGTCTGTGCGCGCAGCTATAGCAGAAGGCCTGGCAGGCCTTCAATTTTCATAATTCCGTCAAAGTCTTAGATGCGCAGATTGACCAGGGTTCCGCGCGTTGCGGTCGGGGCCGAGCCGCGGCCGTCGGCGCCATAGCCCGAACCGGCCACCGCCCCCACCACCTGGCCAGCGATGGCGGCCCGCAGGTCGCCCATGAAGGATTCGTGGACGCCGAACATGCGCGCCAGGGCATCGATGCGGATCGTGTCCGCGGTGACCGAGGAGCGGGCGACGGCGATGCGCGCATTGGCATCGTCGATGCCGGCGGCCGAGGTGAAATCGAGGCCGCCGAGGCCCAGCGACCGGCTATCGAAGCCGAACTGCCGCACCGACACCGCCCCGCCCAGTCCGGTGGTGGCGATGGTGAACTCCCGGCCCTCGCCGGCCAGGAGGTTGAACCCGCCCGCAGCCGCGCCCCGGACCGCAGCGTCGATGCGGTCCACCAGGATTTGCGCATCGGCCGTCAGGGTCACCGCCGAGATGTCGGGCACACCGTTCAGGTAACCGGTGTCTCTCGCCTGCCGCGCCATGCCCGCCAAGCTTTCCAGCCAACCCGTAATGTCCCTGGCGGCGGCGGATGCCTTGTCGACGAGATCCCGGCTGGTGCCGAGCCCGATGGTGGCGACGCCGCCGGGCCGGTAGTCCGCCGCCACCGTCGGCGGCAGACCGGCGGCACCCCGGTTGCGGGTGGCGGCCGTCATCCGCTCGATGGTGTTCAGGAAGGCGTCGGCGCCCGACAGCGCGGAAATAGCCACGGACCGTCCTCCGGTCTCCGCTACGATGAGGACATTATGGCACATTCCGCCCCTGGATTGAAGATTCGGCACCAGGGAAGGCCACGATCCGCCACAGCAGCCCCGAGCCCGCATCCGCCACCCACAGCGAGCCGTCACCGGGGTCGAAGGCCAGGCCGGTGGGCCGCTCAAGGTTGGCGGCGAAGGGCACCGTCACCCCCGAGCCCAGGGTGGTAAAGGCGATGGCGCCGTCCTCGCGCGCGGTGAAGGCCTGGAGAGGGCCGCCGAAGGCGTCATGCCCGGGGATGGCCAAGGCGCGCACGTCGCCGCCCAGGGTGGCGACGGGCGGCGGCGGATTGGGGTGGACGGCGAGGTGGGGATCGGCGGAAGCCACCTGCCCCGCGTAATCGGGCCAGCCGAACCACACCCCCGCCTCGGCCCGCCAGAGGATGTCGCCCGGCTCGGGACCGGCCAGGTTGGCGACTTGGCGCGGCACGTCATCGGCCACCAGCAGGCGCCCCTCGGGGGTGAAGGCCAGGGCGACGGGATTGGTGTATCCCCAGGAGTGGACCTCGACCTCGCCGCTAGCGGGCTGGATGCGCAGCACCGCGCCGGTGCACGGCACCTGTCCCGACACTCGGCGCCCATCCTGCAGCCGGATGTCCTGACAAGGGATGTCGGCGCCGCCGCCGGCCGCCTGGGCGGTGGAGACACCGGCATACAGCGCACCGTCGGGCCCGGCCACCAACGGTCCCAGCAGCCCGCCGGCCGGCAGATCGGACACCACCGGCACCAAGGCGCCGTGCGGCTCGACCCGCAACACCCGCCCACCCAACGCTCCGCCGGCCTCGGCGACGTAGAAGCGTCCGTCCACCCGCGCCACGCCGGTCCACGGCCCGTTGCCTCCACCGGTGGCCACCGGCACCAGCACGCCGTCGCTGACCCGCGACAGCCGCGCCGGCTGGCCCTCCAGCACATGGGCGGCGCCCTGGTCGTCGAAGGCCACGGCGCGGGGATCGACCAGTTCGGCCGTCACCGTCTCGGCTGCGTAGCCGGTGGGCAGCACCGGGCGGCCCTCGTCGGGCGGCAGCACTCCCACCACCGGCGGCAGCGGCTCGCCCGGCGCGGTGACCGGCTCGGCGTCGACGCAGGCGGCGAGCAGCAGCGGCAGCGCGATCCAGACCTTCGCCATGGCATCCTCCATCCGGCCGGGCACGAATGGGAGGTGGCGCCCCCGCCCGCGCGGACAAGCCCCGCCGACGGATGCCACCCTATTGGCCGTTGCACCGCTCCGGCGGGGAGCGCATCATCCGGCCGCGTTCGCTTTTGCCTTCCGGGGATCCATGGACATCCTGCTGCAAGCCATCCTGCTCGGCGTGGTCGAGGGCCTCACCGAGTTCCTGCCCGTCTCCTCGACCGGTCATCTGATCCTGCTCGGCGACCTGCTGGGCTTCCAGGGCCCGCCCGGCAAGACCTTCGAGATCGTCATCCAGTTGGGCGCCATCCTGGCAGTGTGCGTGGTCTATTGGCGGCGGTTGTGGACGGCGGCGACGGGGATGGCGACCGACCCGCGCGAGCGCGCCTTCGTGCGCAATATCCTGGTCGGCTTCCTGCCGGCGATGGTGGTTGGCGTGCTGGCCTACAAGCACATCCGCGCCCTGCTGGATTCCCCCATCGTGGTGGCGGTAGCGCTGATCGCCGGCGGCGTGGTGATCCTGGCCCTGGAGCGCGCCACCCGGAAGCCCAGGGTGTACGCGGTCGAGGACTTCCCCATGTCGTTGGCCCTGAAGGTCGGCTTCTTCCAGTGCATGGCGATGATCCCCGGGGTGTCACGCTCGGGCGCCACCATCATGGGGGCGTTGATGGTCGGGGTGGAACGACGCGCGGCGGCCGAGTTCTCGTTCTTCCTGGCCATCCCGACCATGCTGGGGGCGACGGTCTGGTCGCTGTACAAGAACTGGAACCAGCTGTCCTTCGAGAACCTGGAGCTGATCCTGGTCGGCTTCGCCTGCGCCTTCCTGGCCGCGCTGTTGGTGGTCAAGGCCGCCATCGCCTTCATCGGCCGCCACGGCTTCACCCCCTTCGCCTGGTATCGCATCGGCTTCGGCGGCCTGATGCTGCTGCTATTGCTGACCCGCTAGCCGGGCCGAGCAGGCGCCGCCTTCCGGCGGCGCTTGTCGGCATACATCGCCGAGTCCGCCGCGTGGACCACCTCGTCGGCGCCCTGGCCGTCCACGGGATAGACACCGATGCCGACGCTGGCGCCGACGGACACCACCTGGTCGCCCACGTCGACGCACACGGACTCGATGGCCGCCACCAGCTTGGCGGCCAGTGCCGCCGCCCCGGCCCGGCCGGTCTCGGGAGCGAGCACGGCGAATTCGTCGCCGCCCAGCCGCGCCAGCTTGTCGTTGGTGCGCACCTGCCGCGCCATGGCCTCGGCGACCCGCCGCAGCATGACGTCGCCGATGGCGTGACCCCAGCGGTCGTTGATCGGCTTGAAGCCGTCGAGGTCGACCATCAGGACCGCCATGGCGTGGCCGTAGCGGCGGGCACGTTCGTGCTCGGTCTCCAGGATTTCGGTGAAGTGCCGGCGGTTGCCGAGTCCGGTCAGGGCGTCGGTCACCGACTGCTCCACCAAGCGGCTGCGGCTCGCCTCCAGCTCGGCCATCAACCGGTTGAAGTTGTCGGCAAGCGAGCGCACCTCGTCCAACCAGCGAAAGCCCCGGCCGTCAAGCCGCCGGCCAAGGTCGCCGCTGCGCATGATGCCGTCGATGTGATCGGCCAGTCCGGCCATGGGACGGACGATCAGGAACCGCACGCTGACCAAGGTCACCACGAACAGCAAGGCGACCAGCACCGCGAAGACCGCGACCACCGAATTGAGGGTGAATTCCAGGGGGACGCGGAGCTTGTGCAGCGGCTGGCGGATGTCGATCACGCCGTTCACCGAGCCCACCTCGGCGCCCACATGGCAGGCCAGGCATTCCTCGGTCACGAAGATGGGATAAAGAAAGCGCAGCCGGTCATCCTCGACCGTCAGACGCTCGCCCCTCCCGGCCATGGCTTCCGCCACCAGCGGATCGCGGGAGCGGGCCATTCGGTCGGCCTCGACCTCGCCGAACATCGCCGCCACCTGCTCGCTGCGGTAGACACGGATGTCGAGGTCGGGATTGGTCCGGTTGACGCGGTCGACCAGTTCGGCGATCTCGTCCCGCGTCCAGCCCTTGCGCATCACCGAATAGAGATTCTGGAACACCAGTTCGGCGCTGCGCCGCGATTCGGCCTCCGCCAGGGAGCTGACGGAGCGGGACTGCACCCAGTCGCCGACCAGCGTGATCGCGACGCCGGAGATCACGCCGACGATGATAAAGATCGCCAGCAGCGTCCGCGATATGGAAAAGCGCATCACCCAACCCCAGGAAGATCACCCCCTGGCGACTTTAGCACATACTTTCGCATTAGCCAAAAAAAGCGGCCGCCGGTTGCCCGGCGGCCATGAGTGGGTTTAGGGAGAAACCACCGCCTAGTGAGCGGCGGCACCCTCGGCGCCAAGGCCGGTCTCGGACCGGATGGCCTGGGCCTCGTAGGCGGCGCGCTCGGCCTGGGCCCGGGCGCTGTTGTCCATCTTCGAGAACACCCAGCAGCCGATGAACGCGGCCGGCATGGTGAACAGGGTCGGATAGACGAAGGGGAACAGCGGCTCGGCGAAGCCGAAGCTCTGCACCCACACCACCTTGGACAGGATCACGCAGCCCACCGAGCCGACCAGGCCGATATAGCCGCCGATGACGGCGCCGCGGGTGGTCAGGCTCTTGGAGAACATGGCCATCACCAGCACCGGGAAGGTGGCAGAGGCGGCGATCGAGAAGGTCAGGGCGACGATGAACGCCACGTTCTGCTTCTCGAAGATCACGCCCAGGATCACCGCGATGACGCCGAGGCCCAGCGAAGCGATGCGCGACACCTTGACTTCCTGCGCCTCGGTGGTCCGGCCGCGGGCGAAGACGCTGGCATAGAGGTCGTGCGAGATCGCCGACGCGCCGGCCAGGGTCAGGCCCGACACCACCGCCAGGATGGTGGCGAAGGCGACCGCCGAGATGAAGCCCAGGAAGATGTCGCCGCCGATGGCATGGGCCAGCCAGATGGCCGGCATGTTGCCGCCACCCTTGAGCGCCAGGCCGCCCTTGGCGGTGTCCAGGTACTGGGGATCGGTCAGCACCATGGTGATGGCGCCGAAGCCGATGATGAAGGTCAGGATGTAGAAGTAACCGATGAAGCCGGTGGCGTAGAAGACCGACTTGCGGGCTTCCTTGGCGTTCGGCACGGTGAAGAAGCGCATCAGGATGTGCGGCAGGCCGGCGGTGCCGAACATCAGGGTCAGGCCCAGCGAGATGGCGTCGACCGGGTTGGTCACCAGCGAGCCTGGCGCCATGATGGCATTGCCCTTGGGATGGACCTCGACGGCGCGGGCGAACAGGGCCTCGAACGAGAAGCCGAAATGGCTCATCACGCCGAACGCGATGAAGGTGGCGCCGCCCAGCAGCAGGCAGGCCTTGATGATCTGCACCCAGGTGGTCGCCGTCATGCCGCCGAAGGTGACGTAGATCATCATCAGCGCGCCGACCACGATGACCGCGGTCAGGTAGTCGAGGCCGAACAGCAGCTTGATCAGCTGGCCGGCGCCGACCATCTGGCCGATCAGGTAGAAGATCACCACGATCAGGGCGCCGGTGGCCGCGAAGATGCGGACCGGGCCCTGGGCCAAGCGGTAGGACGCGACGTCGGCGAAGGTGTACTTGCCCAGGTTGCGCAGGCGCTCGGCGATCAGGAACAGGATGATCGGCCAGCCGACCAGCCAGCCCACCGAGAAGATCAAGCCGTCGAAGCCCGAACCGTAGACCAGCGCCGAGATGCCCAGGAACGATGCCGCCGACATGTAGTCGCCGGCGATGGCCAGGCCGTTCTGGAAACCGGTGATGCCGCCGCCGGCGGCGTAAAAGTCCTTCGCGGTCTTGTTCTTGCGGGCCGCCCAGTAGGTGATGCCCAACGTCACGCCCACGAAGATGATGAACATGATGATGGCATGCCAGTTGGTGGCCTGCTTCTCGGCGGCGCCCATGTCGGCGCCGGCGGCGAACGCGGCGCCCGACAGCAGCAGGGTCGCGGCGGCCGCCAGGATGGAGTTGATCGTCTTCATCAGCGGGCTTCCTCGATGATCTGGCGGTTGAGCTCGTCGAACTCGGTGTTGGCGCGCCGGACATAGATGCCGGTCAACGCGATCGCCGCCAGGATGACGCCGACGCCGATGGGGAAGCCGATGGTGGTCACGCCGCCGGACAGCGAGGTGCCCAGGAACGACTTGCCGTAGGCGATCAGAAGAATGAAACCGAAATAGATCGCGAGCATGACGGCGGACAGGGTCCACGCGAAGGCGGTCCGCTTGCGCACCAGTTCATGGAACTTGGGATTGTTCCGGATCTTGTTCCCCGCGTCTTGGGTACTGGAGACTTGTGTCACTTGACCCTCCACTATTTTTGCCACAACCGCCCGGGCGGGTGGTTCGTTGTTATGGGACCGGTCTTTGTTGCCGGCTTGGTGTTGGTTTCCTTGCGGGGCATCGGGGGCAGGCATGCGCGAACGTCATGACCCCACCCCTTGCCCGTGGGAGACATGGTCATTAACATCCGGCGACTTTGGCCGTCAACTCTTCGCTAAGACAAACCTCGGACATTCATGTTCATATTAAGGTATTGAGAATCACGATTTTTCAATACTCCTCATGCCGTCTTTTGTTTTTTCGGATTTTTTCCTTAGTTCATCGACAGTAGCGCCCGAAAATCCGAACCACCCTTTCCAGCAATCGCGGTTTTTTTACGATGTACCGCAAGGTGTGGGTTCTCTCCCGACACTTACGGGTGGGGTTTGTTGCGATTTCAGTTTTCTTGCCGATAACTATTTTGCGGTGCAGTATCACCCCCTCGACATAGGTATTTACCACGATGACCGACGTCGCCGCCCTGGCCCGCATTGACAGCTTCCCCTACCAGCATCGGTTGCGGGAGGTGATGAGCACGCCCGTCCTGACCGGAGACGAGGGCATGGCGCTGGACGACGCCATCGCCGCCATGTACGCCGCGCGGGTATCCTCCATCGTCGGCGTCGACGCCGATGGCCGGGCGCTCGGCATCCTCACCGAGCGTGACCTCATCCGCCTGTTGTCCACCCAGGGCTGCGAGGGGCTGAGGACCACCCTGGGCGAGGCCATGACCCGACCGGTGGCCGGCGTCGACGCCGATGCCTTCGTCTACGTGGCCCTGGGCAAGATGACCCGGTTCGGCTATCGCCATCTGGTGGTCCTCGACCGCGACCAACGGCCCATCGGCATGGTCACCGGCCGCGCCCTGCTCAAGGTGCGCGCCGACGACGCCCTGGTGATCGGCGACGAGGTGCACGAGGCCAAGGGGCCCGACGACATGCGCGAGGCCATCGGCCAATTGCCCACCCTAGCCCGCCACCTGCTGGCCGAGGGCGTGTCGGCACGCAACATCGGCGCCGTCATCGCCCTGGTGGTGCGCGACCTTACCGCACGGGCCGCCGAACTGTGCGAGGCCGCCATGGCCGCCGATGGCTGGGGCGCCGCACCGGCGCGCTACGCCGTGCTGGTGCTGGGGTCCGGCGGGCGCGGCGAGAGCCTTTTGTCCTTTGACCAAGACAACGCCATCGTGCACGCAGGCACCGCCGCCGACGATCCATGGTTCGCCGAGCTGGGCCGGCGCGTCACCACCATGCTCAACACCGCCGGCATCCCATATTGCGACGGCGGCGTGATGGCCAGCGAGCCCAAGTGGCGCATGAGCCTGGAGCAGTGGAAGGACGAGGTGCACGGCTGGGTGTTCTCGGTCGAGAACCAGACCGTGATGTACTGCGACATCTTCTTCGACTTCCAGCCGGTGTGGGGCGACGCGGCCCTGGCCGAGGAACTGCGCGCCTACGCCATCGACAAGGCATCCCAAAGCGGCTTTTTCCTGCAATACCTGGCCATGCACGTGGCCACCATGGACGTGGCGCTGGGCCTGTTCGGCGGCTTCATCACCCGGCAAGGGCGGCTGAACGTCAAGAAGTTCGCCTTGCTGCCGCTGGTGTCGGCGGCCCGCGCGCGCGCCATCCGCGCCCGCCTCGCCGCCACCGGCACCGACGAGCGCTTCGCCGCGCTCAAGGACATGGAGCTCCTGCACGCCGACGACTGGCGCGACTTCCTGGAAATCCGCGAGATCGCGCTGCGGATGATGCTGGAGCAGCAACTGGCCGACATCGCCGCCGGCCTCAAGCCCTCGGCCGACATCGATCCCAAGCGCTTCGACAAGCGCGGCCGCGACCGCCTGCGCTGGGCCTTCAAGCGCATCCGCACCCTGAAATACATCTGCGGCGTGGCGGGGTAGTATCCTGCTAGAGCATGATCCGACCTGTCGGAATCATGCTTTCCCGCCATTGCGGCGGGGGCCAAACGGCGGAGCCTGCGCCCGGCGAGGGCAAACAACGCTAGACCATGTTCCGTCTGAACGGAGCATGGTCTAGAACGCCATCGCCCGATTGTGCAGCTGCATGGTCATGTCGAGAGCCTTGACCACCTGGTTCAGCGTGGTGAAGCCCCGGGCCTCCAGCGCATCGATCTGGCGCAACAGCACCGCCGCGGTGACGATGGCGTCGCCCAGCGCGGTGTGGCGGTCGGTGATGTCGATGCCGTAGCGGTCGCAGATGTCGTCCAGCGAATGCCCGGCATCGGGGCCGTCGAGATAGCTGGACAGCAGCATGGTGTCCAGCACCGGGTTGTCGAATTTCACCCCGCACTCGCGCTCGCGCATCTTGAGGAACTTGAGGTCGAAGGCGGCGTTGTGGGCCACCAGCACCGCGTCCGAGCAATAGGCCCGGAACTGCGGCATCACAACGGTGATGGGGGGCTTGTCCTTGACCATCTCGTCGGTGATGCCGTGAAAGCGGATGGATTCCGGCGGGATGCGCATGCCGGGATGGACGATGCGGTTGAAGCTCTCGCCCGAGAGGATCCGGCCGTTGACCACGCGGACGGCGCCGATCTGGACGATCTGGTCGCCCTCGCTGGGCCTCAGCCCGGTGGTCTCGGTGTCGAAGACGATGAAGGTCAGCGCCTTCAGCGGCAGCTCGCCGTACTCGCCGGTCTCGCGCGCCTGCTCCAACAGCGACAGGTCGTAGAATTCCGGCCGGGTCGGCAGCGCCTCCTTGGGCTTGGCGTGGACCTCGACGCCTTTGCGCATGGGCAGGCGCAGGCAGGCCCAGCCGTCGCGGGGTTCCAGGCTCTGGGCCGGGCCGGAATGATGGAGCAGAACGTCGCGCACGGTCATGCCGCCCAGGGGCGCCAGCGGCTGCGCCACCCACCCTTCCAGCATCGGCGGGGTCACCGGCGTTCCCGCCCACATCAGGTCGACCCAGGCCTCGTCCTCGTCGGAGCCGGCGGCGACGTCGAGTTCGCCGACGCCGCTCGAGCCGACGACCTGGCGGATCAATGCCTCGACGGCCAGGGCCAGCGAATGCGAATCGGCGTGCAGCCACACCGGCAGGCCGGTCTGGGTGAGGTAGACCAACTCGCCCTCGAACCGCTTGGCCACCAGGCCGAAGAAGTCCGGCGAGTGCAGGTCGTTCATGGGCCACCAGCCCGCCAGGGCGCGGTTGTAACCGTCGGTGACCCGCTTGATGGCCTTGGCGATGGTGTCGGCCTCGCGCGCCACCGCCGCCGGGTCGGCGGCGTTGTCCTTGAGGCGGGCCAGCGGCGCCTCCAGCCCGTCGGAGACCTCGCGCAGCAGGGCGTCGCGTCGCGCCAGCGCCTCGACCTGCGGACTGGCATCGACCATGGTCACCACATAGCCGGTGACCTCGCCATCGCCGCTGCGGATGATGGTCATGCGGGCCTGCAGCACCATGCGGCCATCGGCGGCGCCGGCCAGGAACGGGGTGCCGCGCCCGCCCAGGTCGGGGCGGTGGACCAGCATCCCCAGCATGTGGGTGACCGGCTCGCGGGCCACCGTCTCGAACAGCGAGCGGCCCAGGCCGAGGCGCGCCGTGTCGGCCTCCAGCATCTCGGCCGCCACCTGGTTGTACAGCACGACTTGATGGCGCAGGTTGCACACCACCACGCCCTCGTGCAGGTCGTTGAGGATGGCCGCCAGGCGGGTCGAGGTTTCCTCGGCGCGGGCGGTGGCCGCCTTGAGCCCCTCGGCCAACTCGGCGCGGGCCTGGACCAGGCGGGCGCAGACCTCGTTCACCGCCTCGGGCAGCGGCGCCACCATCAGGTAGCGGTCGGGCTCCACGCCCTCGCGCGTGCCGCCATGGGCTATGGCGCGCACCTCGGCGGCCATGCGGCGCACCGCGCGGACCATCTTGTAGTCGACGATTTTCCATGACAGCGCGAACATGACCGAGGCGCCGGCGATGGACACCATGGACAGCGCGGCCAGTTCGTCATGGTCCACCACCCCCAGGGACAGCGAATAGCCCGCACCGATGATCACCGCGACGTTGGCGGCGAAGGCGGCGAACAGCCAGGGGAGTGGCCCCCTTACCTTTTGATGGGGCACGGAAGTCTCCTCAGCGTTTCGTTCTTATCGTTGCCCCCTTTCTATCACGGCGCACCTACCGGCGGAAAGCCGGTGTGGGGAACCGCTCGGCCACGCACCGTGTTTTTCTCACGGGAAAGGGAGGAACTCCAGTGGACCGCCGAGCCCTGTTGGTCGTCAACCGCAAGAGCCGCGCCGGGCGGCAGGACCTGTCGGCGGTGACGGAGGTGCTGCGCCGGGGCGGCATCACGGTGGTGGAGGCCGCCTGCGGCTCGGCCCGCGAGTTGTCGCCCCTGATCGCGGCCGAGGGGCGCGGATGCGACCTGGTGGTGGTGGGCGGCGGCGACGGCACGCTGAACGCCGCCCTCGAGGGCGTGGTGGACCTGGGCCTGCCGCTGGGCGTGCTGCCGCTGGGCACCGCCAACGACCTGGCGCTGACGCTGGGCATTCCCGCCGATCCCCTCGCCGCCGCCAGCATCATCGCCACCGGCCGTCCGCGCCGGGTCGACCTTGGCTGGGTCAACGGCAAGCATTTCGTCAACGTGGCCAGCGTCGGGCTGTCGGTGCAGGTGGCCCGCGCACTCGACCGCGAGGTCAAGCGGCGCTGGGGCCGCGCCGGCTACGCCCTGGGCGCCCTGCGCGGTTGGCGCTCCGCCCGCCCCTTCCCCGCCTCCATCCGCTGCGACGGCAAACGCCTCACCGTCACCGCCATCCAGGTGGCGGTGGGCAACGGCCGGCATTTCGGCGGCGGCATGGTGGTGGCCGGCGACGCCCGCATCGACGACGCCCGGCTGGACCTGTTCACCCTGGCACCCTGCGGCCTGCTGCGCTTCGCCGCGCTGCTGCCGCTGCTGCGGTCGGGCCGGCACGGCGTGCTGGACGAGGTGATCACCTGCCGCGGCGCCGAGGTCGATTTGGACACCGGCAAGCCGCTGCCGGTCAACACCGACGGCGAGATCACCACCACCACCCCTGCCCGCTTCCGCGTCCGGCCCGGGGCGCTGACGGTGATGGCGCCGCCACCCGGACCGGGAGGCCCGGGGTGAGGCCCGAGGCGGACATCGTCCTCGACGGCTTGGCCGAGTTGGCCAACGACGCCTGGGAGGCCTATGAGCAGGCGGCCGAATGGGCCGGCACCGGTGATCTGGCGGCGCTGCTGGCGACGCTGGGCGACCGCCGCCGCGCCATGGCCCGCGACCTCGAAGCCCGGGTGGCGGCCACCGGTCACCGGCCGCGCGACCGCGACACCAATGCCGGCATCGCCCACCGGGTGCTGGCCCGGCTCAAGGCGACCTTCGTCGCCGACCGGCCGCGCGCGGTGGTCGACGAATGCGAGCGCGCCGACACCGCCTTCGCCCATCGGCTGGTGACCGCCGACGAGCGCTTGCTGTCCGACGACGACGTTCGGATTCTGCGCGCCTACCACGCCGAGGTGGTCGCCGCCCTGGGCCAGCTGGCGGCGGCCAAGGTGCGCATCCGGGGGCATTGACCTGCGGGGACTTGCATTTGAACATTTAGCGAACATATAGTCGCTCCATGCCCGCCGCCGCCCCGTCCATCGACTCCCTGCGCGCCCGCATCCGGGCCATGGAGCGCCTGAAGCCGCCACCGCCCGACGACGTGGAGGTCCATCCCGCCGTGACGCGGCGGATCGCGCCGGCCTGCCTGCACCAGATCCTCGGCGAGCCGGGGCCCGCAACCGCCCTGGCCGCCGGCATCGCCGGCCGGCTGGCCGTGCGGCTGTCGCGGCCGGTGCTGTGGGTTGCGGGCGGCGACGACCTGCATCCGCCCGGCCTGTCCGCCTTCGGGCTGCCCCCCGGCGCGGTGATCGTGGCCGCCGCCCGCGATGCCACCGACGCGCTGTGGAGCATGGAGGAAGGCCTGAAATCGGCCACCCTGGCCTGCGTGGTCGGCGAGGCGGCGGCACTGGACATGACCGCCGGGCGCCGCTTGCAACTGGCCGCCGAATCCGGCGCCACCACCGGCCTGCTGCTGCATCCGCCCGGCGCCCGCGCCGCCAATGCCGGCACCACCCGCTGGCGGGTCGCGGGCCTGCCCGGCGACCGCTGGCGGCTGGCGCTGGAGCGCGGCCGCGACGGCCCGCCGGGGCAATGGGAGGTGCCGATTTGACCCCCCGCCGCGTCATCCATCTGTGGCTGCCGCTGTTCGCCACCGACCGCCTCACCCGCCCCGGGCGGCCCTTGGCTGGATGGCGTGAGGCGCCGCTGGCGCTGGTCACCCGGG
>JBFMHS010000107.1:0-8488 GCA_040751765.1 Pseudomonadota bacterium
CCTGCTCCAGTTCGCGGTCGCGGAAGGCCTGGCCATGCTTGTTGCCCGCCGACGGCAGCGTATCCAGGTACTTGGCCGAGGCCAGCTTGACCGTCTTGAGCGTCATCTCCGCCGACAGGCCGCCGATGACGATGGCCAGGTGGTAGGGCGGGCAAGCCGCCGTGCCCAGGGTGCGGATCTGGGCGTCGAGGAACTTCAGCAGCGACGTGGGGTTCAGCAGCGCCTTGGTCTGCTGGTAGAGGAAGGTTTTGTTGGCCGAGCCGCCACCCTTGGCCATGAACATGAACTTGTAGGCGTCGCCGTCGGTGGCGAACAGGTCGATCTGGGCCGGCAGGTTGGTGCCGGTGTTGACCTCCTCGTACATGGACAGGGGCGCCGTCTGGGAATAGCGCAGGTTCAGCCGGGTATAGGCTTCCTGCACGCCCTGGGAGATGGCGGCCTCGTCGCCGCCGCCGGTCCACACCCGCTGGCCTTTCTTGCCCATGACGATGGCGGTGCCGGTGTCCTGGCACATCGGCAGGGTGCCGCCGGCGGCGATGCACGCGTTCTTGAGCAGGTCGTAGGCGACGAACTTGTCGTTGGCCGAGGCCTCGGCGTCGTCGAGGATGTCGCGCAGCTGCCGCAGATGCGCCGGGCGCAACAGGTGCGAGGTGTCGCGGATGGCCTCGAAGGTCAGCCGGGTGATGGCCTCGGGGGCCACGGTGACGATGTCCTGGCCGTTGAAGCTGGCGGTGCCGACGCCGTCCGAGGTGATCTTGCGATAGGGCGTATCGTCGTGCTCGAGCGGGAACAGCTCGTGGAAGGCGAAGTCGGTCATCGGGGCCTCGGCTGCGGACATGGGGTGGGACGGCCCCACCGCCAGGGGTGGGACAGCGGGTCCTACCAACACCTTTTTGCCGGCTGGGTCAAGACGCCTGTCGCCGACGGGCGGCGGTCCTACTTCTTCCGGAAGGCGTCCAGCGCCACCACCTTGCCGTCCTCGCTGGCGGCGGCGGTGTCGGCGTCCTTGGGCTTGTCGTCCAGCACGCCGGGATCGGCCATGAACGAGACCTCCATCTCGTCCTCGTCCTCGTCGTCGTCGAAGTCGACGCCGCCCTCGGTCTGGAACTGCAGGCCGAACTTGGCGGAGGGGTCGGCGAAGCCGGTGACCGAGGCGAAGGGAATGCGCAGGCGCTCGGACACGCCCGAGAAGGACAGGGTGACCTCGAAGGCCTCGTGGTCCACCTCAAGGCCCCAGAACTGGTGCTGGAGGACGATGGTCATCTCGTCGGGATGGCGGGCCAGGATGTGGGCGGGCAGCTCGATGCCGGGGTGGCGGGTGCGAAAGGTGATGTAGAAGTGGTGATCTCCCATCAGCCCGTGCTGGGCCGTCACCTTCAATGCGTCGCGGACCACCCCCCGCAGCGCCTCTTCCACCATCTTGTCGTACCGCAAGCCGTCTTCGGCCATGCCTCGCCCCTCGGACAGAATTTAGTGGGGGGAATTCTGTTGCCCGGCTCCCCCCGGACCGCGCTTACGGGTTAGGCCGCAGCGGCAAGAGCAACGTTGTCGTTGGCACTTGTTAGGTTCGGCCCGATAACGGTGGATACCATGCCGAGCGCAAGCTGCATCTTTACTACCCGCGTCGATCCTGTTTCGCCCCCATGAGCCGGCGCACGGCCGGTGAATGGTGGAGGCGCCGGGTACCGCCCCCGGGTCCGCAAGGTCTATTCCATACAACGTTTAGCGCCATAGTCGGGGGTGACCCCGACAACGCCAATATAGTGCGGTTGCCGCGCCGACGCCACCACCCATCTGAGAAAATGATGGAATCGTCCCTGCGCGAACGGGGTGGCGATGGCTTGGATGGCGCTGGTGGTGGCGGCCGACGAGGGCGGGGTGATCGGGGATCGCGGCCGCTTGCCTTGGCATTGCCCCGAGGACTTGGCGTGGTTCCGCGAGGTGACCATGGGCAAGGCGATGGTCATGGGACGGCGAACCTGGGAGGCGATCGGCCGCCCGCTGCCCGGTCGCGACAGCGTGGTGCTGACGCGCGACCCGTCGTGGTCGGCCAAGGGCGCCCACCCGGCCCGCTCCCTGCCGGAGGCGCTGGACCTGGCGGCGCGCCTGCGCCCCGACGCCGAGGAGATCGCGGTGATCGGCGGCGCCGAGGTGTTCGCCGAGGCGCTGCCGCTGGCGGATCGCATCTACTGGACCGCCATCCCCGGCCGCCATCCGGGCGACACCCGGATGCCGCCTGTCCGCTGGGCGGAATGGCGTCGGACGCGGCGGAGGCAGGGGGAGGCCGCCACCTTCGCGGTCTACGACCGCTACAGCTTGCGCGCCGCCGCCTTGGCGTCCTGGCCGGTGGCCTGATGCCACTTGCTGATGATGTATTCCAGATCGTTCGCCAGGCCGGCCTCGAGGAACAGCGCCCCGGCATGGGCGGCGTCGTTGTAGTCCCCCGCCTCGATGCAGCGGAACAGGGTGGACAGCGGACGTGCGAGGTCGATGAAGGCGTCGTTTCGCTCGGGTACGGGCACGCCGACGCGGTCGGCGATCTTCTTGAGACGCTGCGCCGTGGTGGACGCCTGGGCATCGAGCGCCTTCACGATGGCCGTGTCGTTGCTCTCGACGGCCATGTGAAACCACGCCAGCGTCGAAACCGCGACGAATTCCTCGCGCTCCAGCGCCCCCCAGCGACGGCGGTCATGGAACATGTTGTACATCTTGGTGGCCAACTCGGCCATCGTGATGGCCGAGGAGGTGTTGGGGCCGCTCTTGTTCTCGCGGTTGATGATTCCCGCCCAGCATTCCTCGAGGAAGCGAAAGAAGGTCGGCACGAAGTCCTTGTTGACGGCGGAGACCGGTGGCGGCGGCAACGGCCTCCCCTCCTTCAGCAGGTAGCCGAGATCCATGCCGAACAGCCGGACATAGGCATTGCGGCGGATAACCTGGATGTCGGGCCGGGCCGAGCTGGCCAAGGCCATCACCGAATGGGGCGGCGGCGGCCGGAAGAACAGCGCCTCGGTGGTTTCCAGCCACGCTTGGGTGGCGCGGTCAGGGACGCCCAGGCCCTCGTCGCGGGCATAAAGCTCGATGGCCTTGGCGAACACCTCGATGATCTTGGTGCTTTCCAGGCAATAGGCATAGATGAGGTGGTTGGTCTCGAAGCAATCGGCGGGCTCGGCGCCGTCGGAAGACGGCTTGTCGGGGTCGGGAAGTCGGCACCGCCCCCGCCACGAGGCCTCCATCGCCTCCAGCACAGACGCCGCATCGGATGTCACGTCGGCCTTCGCCCCAAGGTACATCGAGGTGCGGTCCCGGACCGTCCTGAAAATGTCCGAAGCGATCGGAGCGGCGAGCTTCGCCTCCTTCTTCTTGGTGAGTTCGATACGCTTCTTGACGATGTCCGTGAATGGATTTGGCATCCCCCCTCCTCGGCTTTCACGCCGCCAGGCGCTGGTCGAGGCCGCCCAGCCTCGCCATCCACGCCCGTTGCTGCTGGAAATGATCATGGGCCCGGGCCGGCTCGGCGGCCGCCCTGAGGCCGGTCAGCGCGGTCAGGCGCAGGCCCTCGGACCGCAGGCTGTCCATGGACACGTACAGGGACCCGCCGCGTTCGGCCTCCAGCCGCGCCAGGGCGGCGGGGGCGACGCGGGCCGGGTCGACAATGGCGGCGAGGGCGCGTCCATTGAAGCCGCGCATGGGCCGCCACACCGTCACGTCGGCGATCCGGGGCAGCACCTGAAGCGAGGCCTCGACCACGGCCCGGGTGGGCGCCGGCACGCCGTCGAGCGGATTGTCGGCCCGCCATTCCGCCTCCATGTCGTCCCACGGCCCGGCGCCGAAGGCGCGACGGCACATGGCGACGCCGAGCAGGATGCGCAGATACGATACCGGATGCGGTCCGAAGCCGAACGAGAACACCGCCTGGCGGTCGCCGGCCAGCACGTCGTGCAGCGTCGCCACCGCGGCATAGCCCAGATGGACGAAGGCGAAGGCGTCGGCCGCCACCTCGGAAGCCCAGCCGGCCCAGGTGGTCGCCACCTCGGGGGCGGCGCCCAGCTCGGTCCGGTAGACCTCGGCCAGTTCCTCGTTCCAGCCGGCGATATGGGCGAACTGATGCCCGGCCTCGTGGATCAGCGAGGTCGGCCGCCACAGATTGTGGCGCGCCACCCGGATCGCCGCCGCCGGACTGATGGTGCCGCCGTCCCACAGCCTGAGGCCGGCCTTGAGGATGGCGGCGCCCAGCCCCTTGTCGACGTAGCACAGCACCGGTGGCACCGCATGGCCCAGCGCGGGGAGCGCCTGGTTCAGGCTGGACCACGCCAGGTGGTCGCAGGCTCGCAGCATGGCCCCGGTCTCGGGGTTGGTGCGGGTGTTGACGGCGTCGCCATAGAAGTCCAGCACCACCTCGGTCTGGGTATAGCGGTCGCGGAACGCCAGCACGTCGGCGCGCAGGTCGCCATCCGCCGCCGTCGCCGCGCGGGCGGCCAGGCGACGTCCCTCGGCCCGCAGCGCCTCGACCGCGTCGGTCAGCGCGCGGCGCAGGGCCAGCCCGAGATACTGCTCGAGCCCCGCCCAGGCGGCCGGCGAGGCGAAGGAGTCCAGGTCTGCCAGCCGCTCGGCCGCCAGCAGCCAATGCGCGATCTGACGCGGAAGCTGGGTGCGTCCACGAGGCGGCATGTCACGGCGACCAGTAGCCGGCCATCAGGCGGACGTCGACCTTGCCACGACCAGTGAACATGCCGATGGCGGCCCCCAGCCCCGCCTTCAGCACGCCCGACCGCCCCCGCATCACGTCGACGATGGCCGACAGGATCGGCGGCTCGATCAGGCAGATGGCGATGGTGACGCCGTTGGCCGGCTTGTCGGCGACCTCGACGAAGTCGTCACGCTTCTCCTTCAGCCATTGGATCGCGGCCTCCTTGACCGTCTTCAACAGCCACTTGGCCGCCTGTTCCTTGAACTCGCCCTCCATCAGCATTTCCACCGGCGCCTCGGCATCCATCTCCTTGGTGATCTTCACCAGGTCGGTCAGGCCGTGGCGCATGGCCGATTCCACGAAGCGGTCGATCACCTTTTCGACCAGGCGCAGGCCGCCCAGCTCGTTGTGACCCTTGCGGAAACTCTTGGCGACCTCCTGGGCGTCGGCCTCCTCCAGGTGGACCGCCAGACAGATCTTGCGGTTGCGCAGGTCGATCTTGAGCTTGACCCCGGTGCGGTGCGGCCGCTGGCGCCCCGGCCCCGGCCCCGGCTGGGGTTGCGGCAACGGCGGCGGCGCGGTGCCGGCCGGCAGCTCGATGTAGTAGAAGCGCTGGCCGACCGCGATGTGGTCGCGGCTGCGCAGCCAGCGGGCATCGGCCCGGCGGCCGAGCAACGGCTCGTGCAGCAGCACGCACGACGCCTCGGGGGTCAGCGGATGGATCTGGCTCCAGCTGGCCTGGGCGGCTGAGCCCAGGCCGGGCACCCCGGCATCGGCCTTGGAGATCTTGCTCAGCCAGGTGCCCTGCACCGCCTCGTACAGGTGCACCCGGACCCGCATCACCTTGCCGGGGCCGAAGCCGGCACGCCGGCGCAGAAACTGGGACAGCGGCTCGTCCCCGAAGCTGAGCACCGCGCGGGCCTGCGGCCAGGAAATATCAACGTCGAACACCTGGGAGAATTTCTTGAACGGCTTGCCGCGCACCCTGGCCCAGGTGCCTGTGGCGCGCACGGTCTTGCGCACCGCTTCGTTGAGCATGTGCGGTGGCACGTTGTCGGCCGAGGCCTGCTCGAAGGCTTCCTGGACCACCATGCCCAGGCGGACCGGATCATCCAGCAGCGACGGGTCGCGGTCCGTCTCCAGGGCGACGGCGGCGGTGGTCTCCTGGACCAGCGACGCCAGGGCGTTGCCGGCCACGGCGCGTTCGTCGACCGCCTCCAGCGCCAGCATCTTCAGTCCGGTGTCGGTGATAGCGGTGGCCAGGGGCTGCGCCATGTTGCCGACCAGCGGCTGGATCAGCTTGGAAACCATGCCGGCCAGGAAATTGACGACCTTGGGGCGGCCGATCATGTTGATGCCGATCTTGAGCGCCGGCAGGATCGCCGGGATGAACTGCTCCACGTCGGGCTGCGGGTCCTCGCCCTCGCGCAGCGAGACCAGGCGCTCGGCCAGACGCCCCTGCTCGCGGAGGATGGCCCCCAGGTCGTCGTGGCGGAGATCGGCAGCGCGCTCGTAGTCGCCGACCTCGTTCATGATCACGGCATCGCCGCCGGGCTGGCCGGCGGACTCGGCGATGGAGACCAGCCTTGCGTCGAACTCGCGCTGGATGGCGCCGAGATCGCCGCTGGCCACCATGCCGTCGCTCTCGTGGGTGGCGCCCTCCCCGGGGCTCTCGAAACCGATCTTGCGGGCCAGCAGGCGGGCGGCCCCCTGCAACTGCGCCGGCAGGCGGCCGATAGCCATCCGCAGCACCCGCTTGATCAGCGGGCGCACCAGCACCTTGATCTTGGCCAGGATCGGCCCCAGCCCCAGCGAGGAGGCGACGCTGGCGACCTTCTTGGCGGCCGTCTTGACCTTGTTCCACAACCCGCCGAGGAAGTTCTCGAATTCGGGCGCCAGCGGCGGGCCGGAATAGGCGGCGGCCTCCATGGCGGCGATGGCCTGGTCGCGACTGTGGATGCCGTGGACGGCTGCCGCCATCTGGTCGATCCCGGCCTCGGCCGCAGCCACCAGGGGGGCGAAATGGGCCTCCAGCGCGACTTCCGCGTCACCCCAGCCGCCGACCTCGCCCGTCATCGGGTCGCGCACGCGCTCCAGCGCCTCGAAGGCCTCGCCCACCAGCTCGTGCAACAGCGAATTGAAGGACGGGCTGTAGAGCTCCGTCGCCAGGGCGATGCGCCCGTTCTCATCGAGATCGACGGCCGGCCCCTCGCCCACATGGAGATAGCTGGAGCGAAAGGGGCTCTCGAAGGCCGACAGCGCCGCTGGCGACACGCCGGCGTCCAGGGAGGCGGCCTCGCCGCGCAGGGGGCCGACGATGAACGGCGACTGCATCTCGCCCAAGAACGGGGCTGCGAACTGACTGCTCTGCACGGCCACACCCTTCCCAACCACAGGACGAACGACCGGAGACGTATCGGGTGAGAGCGCGGCACCAGACTAATGGAGCGCGCATATAGATTGCGGACCATGCGGTCCGACACACCCCCCTGATTCCATCCCCCCAGCCGCATCACCCTGATACCGATTTATGCGGCCGAAGGAATGCTACCATGGATTATTCGCGAGTCAACGCGCTCGCATGCACGATGTTCATCAAACGAAAACGCACGCCCGGAGTGCCGAGCGTGCGTCGCGTCCTGAAAGGAAAATGGCGAGGCCTATTCGAAGCTGATCTTCGGCGCCTTCTTGCCAGTGCCCTGGATCACCTGGATCTTCTCCCACACCTTGGCGGCGATGTCGCGATAGGCCTTGGCGTGGGGGCTGGAGGGCTTGGAGACCACGATGGGCTCGCCGCGGTCCGAGGTCTCACGGATGCTGATGTCCAGCGGCACCTCGCCCAGGAACTCGGCCGACAGGCGGGCCGCCTCGGCCTTGGCGCCGCCATGGCCGAAGATGTGGGCCTCGTCGCCGCATTTGGGGCAGACGTAGTAGCTCATGTTCTCGATGATGCCGAGCACGGGCACGTCGACCTTGCGGAACATGTTCAGTCCCTTGCGGGCATCCAGCAGCGCGATGTCCTGCGGCGTCGAGACGATGACCGCGCCGGTCAGCGGCAGGCGCTGGGTCATGGTCAGCTGGGTGTCGCCGGTGCCGGGGGGCATGTCGAGGACCATCACGTCCAGCTCGCCCCAACGCACGTCGCGCAGCAACTGCTCCAGCGCACCCATCACCATGGGGCCGCGCCAGATGATCGGGCTGTCCTCGGGAACCAGGAAGCCGATGGACATGCACTTGACGCCATAGCTTTCCATCGGCAGCAGCGACTTGCCGGCGGGGCTGACCGGCTCGCCGGTGATGCCCAGCATGCGCGGCATCGAAGGGCCGTAGATGTCGGCGTCGAACAGGCCGACCTTGAGGCCCTGCTGAGCCAGCGCCATGGCCAGGTTGGTGGCGGTGGTCGACTTGCCGACGCCACCCTTGCCCGAGGCAACCGCGATGATCGCCTTGGTGTTGGGCAGCAGCGGCTCTTCAGCGCCGGCCTGCGGCTGGTGCTGCGGCGCGCCGCCCTTGGGGCCGCCGTGGACGTTGCGCTCGGCGGTCAGAACCGCCGAGACGGTCAGCACGCCGTCGATGCCGTGCACCGCCTGCTCGGCCGCCTTGCGCAGGGGCTCCAGCGAGGGGCCGCGCTCGGGCTCGACCTCGATGGCGAAGGCGACGTGGCCGTTCTTGACCGCGATGTTGGAAACCATGCCCAGGCTGACGATGTCCGCCTTCTTGTCGGGATCGACGATCGTCTTGAGGACGTCGAGGATTTGTTGTTCGGTCACGTCGGCCATGAAACGCTTTCTCCGGATTGGT
>JBFMHS010000108.1:0-2432 GCA_040751765.1 Pseudomonadota bacterium
CCTTCACGCTGGGCGGGGCCTGGCTGTGCCTGTGGCGGACGCGGTGGCGGCTGTGGGGGGTGGCGGCCATGGCGGCGGGGCTGGCCGCGATGGCCTTCGACCGGCCGCCCGACCTGCTGGTGGAGGGACGCGGCAAGAGCTTCGCGGTGCGCCTGGCCGACGGCTCGCTGCTGGTGCAGAAGGGTGGCCGCATCCTCAAGGAGACCTGGGACCGCCGCGCCGGTCCCCTGGCCGACGAGCGCTGGCCCCGGAAGAGCCGCAGCTCGGACGGTCGCTTGGCCTGCGACCCGCTGGGCTGCGTGTGGCGGGCCGATGGCCGTGTCGCCGCACTGGTGCTGGACGACGACGGCATCGCCCCGGCCTGCGACAGCGCCGCCGAGATCGTGCTGAGCGCGGTGCCGATCCGCGAGGCCTGCCGCGGTGCCAAGGTGGTGGTCGACCGCTTCGACCTATGGCGGCGCGGCGCCCACGCCCTGTGGGTGGAGGACGGCGGCAAGGTCAGGATCGAGACCGTCGCCGCCTGGCAGGGCGACCGCCCATGGTCCTACAGGCCGGTGCGTCGCAAGAAGAAGGTGGCGGAGGAAGCCGACGAGCCGCCCAAGGATGAGGAGGGCGACGAGGACTAGGCCTTCAGCAGCCCCTTCACCTCGCCCGACACCGCCACCTTGCCGGACGCCGAATAGGCCTCGTGGTTGGCCTCGATCTCGTCCAGCTTGTAGAGATAGTTGACCATCAGCCCGGCCGACTGGGCCATGCCCTTGGGGCTGCGGTCGGCCAGCCAGTTGAGGCGCTCGACCCGGGCGCCGTTGGACAGGTGGAAATGCGCCACCGCGTCGGCGGCGCGGCCATCGGCGCCCTTCTTCTCTTGCACGATGTAGCGGGCCGCCAGGCGGGTCAGCGGCGCCTTGAGGGTCTCGGCGAGCAGGGCGTCGGCGTCCCAGCCCGGCTCGGCCAGCAGCGCCTTCAGGCTGCCCTTGGCACCCAGGCCGTTGGAGATGTTGGTCAGCGCCCGGTGCTCGGCCCCGGTCAGGAGGCCCGGCTCGCCGGCGGCCAACCGTTCCTCCAGCCAGGAGCGGAAGCCGGGGATCGGAGACAGGGTGGCGAAGGTCCGGAGCCGCTTGAATTCCCGCGACAGCTCCTCGACCACCCGCTTGATCAGGAAATTGCCGAAGCTGATCCCGGCCAGGCCGCGCTGGGCGTTGTTGATGGAATAGAAGATGGCGGTGTCGGCGGCGAAGGGGTCGCCTACCGGCGCCGTGGGATCCAGCAGGTGGTGGATGTCGCCGGCAATGCCCTTGACCAGGGCCACCTCGACGAAGATCAGCGGCTCCTCGGGCATGCGGGGATGGAAGAAGGCGTAGAGCCGGCGGTCGGAATCCAGCCGGTTCTTGAGGTCGCCCCAGCCCTGGATGGCGTGAACGGCCTCGTATTCCATGATCTTCTCCAGCACGCAGGCCGGCGAGCGCCAGGTGATCCGCTGCAGTTCCAGGAAGCCCACGTCGAACCACGACGCCAGCAGTGCCCTGAGGTCGGAGTCCAGCGCCGCCATGGCCGCGTCGTCCTGGATCATTCCCATCAGTTCGGCGCGCAGGTCGACCAGGAACTTCACTCCCTCGGGCAGTGCGTTGAACTGTGTCAGCAGACGCGCCCGCGGCGGCTCCAGGGCGGTGCGCAGGCGCTTCTCGGCGGCGGCTCGGGCGGCCTCGTCGCCATCGGCATCGCGCATGGCGGCGATGGCGTCGTCCACCATGGAGCGGTCGGGGCCGAACTCCTCGGCGATCAGCTTGAGGAAGCGGCGGCGGCCGGCAGGGTTGAGCGCCAGGTATTCGCGGCCCAGCGCGGCGGCCCGCGCCCGCGCCGACACCTCGCCGCCGCGCGCCTCCAGGCAGGCCGCCATCTGGGCGCGCAGGCGGGTGAGATCGGGGTCGGGGAGGTCGGGCGCGAGGTTAAGCACCTCGCCGCTGCCGGCCGAGGTGGCGACGTCGCGCCATATCCGGGCCAGGCCCTTGATGCGGGCGATCAGCGATGTGCCGACGCTGTGGCTCACGGGGGCTTGGTCCTCCATCTCTCCCTCCTTAGGGCATCTTCCTCCGTCCGCCGCCGAACCGGCAATTGGGCGGGACGGCAGGCCCGCCGCGACCTTGGTCGAGGTCGGCCAGCACTGCCGGCAGGCAATCGGCCAGGTCCTCGGCGATCAACCCCACCCCGAAGCGGGCGGCGGCGGCGCCGTGCAGCCAGGCGGCGGCGCAGCCGGCGTCGAAGGGCTCCATGCCCGCGGCCATCAGGCCAAGGGCGATGCCGGCCAGCACGTCGCCCGAGCCGGCGGTGGCCAGCCACGGCGGCGCGTTGGCGTTGATGGCGGCGCGGCCGTCGGGATGGGCGATCACGGTGTCGGGCCCCTTCAGCAAGACCACCGCCCGCGTCTGCCTGGC
>JBFMHS010000109.1:0-5184 GCA_040751765.1 Pseudomonadota bacterium
GTGATCATGCACCGGGTGCTGGGCGGCGACGACCGGCCGCTGCCCGACGGCGGCGTGGCGCCGCCGCTGCCGCGGCTTCCCGGCGACGATAATCCTTAAGCCCGCCCGCTTCCTGGCCTCCTTCCATATTAAGTCGTCGCCGCCCCGGGAGTAGAAAGACCCGACAAGCGACATCGGCGGCAGGGAGGACGGCCATGAACATGCATTGGCGATGGCACGACCAGCGACTGGACGCGGAACTGGCGGTGGCGCTGGAGGCGGTGGGGATGCGCCTGGCGGCGGCGCGCTGCCCCGCCCAGCTCGAGGCGGCCATCCGCGCGGCCTTGCGCTTGTGGCGGGCGGTGCGCGCGCTGGCCGAGCGCTGCTCCGCCCTCGACGACCGCGAGCTCCTGGCCGAGACCGCGGACCACATGGCGGTCCTGCTGGTGGCCGACGCACGCCCCTGTCCCGACCCGCGCGATATCGCCTTCGTGGCCGGACGGGGGCTGTCGCTGGCCCGCGACCTGGCCGGAGAGGCCGCCTCCGGCCGCGCCCGCGACAGGCTGATGGCCGAATGGAGCGCCAGTTCGCGGCTATCCTTCGAGGATTGGCTGGTCGACCGCCTGCGGGTGGTGGCTTGCCCACCCAAGGGGGGTGGTACCCCCCTTCTTTAGAACTAACCCAGGTGCTGCGGGTATAGCCGCTTTATCCGTCAGAGAGCGCGTCTTAACGATTTTTTAGCCTCCTGCGCACATGTGCGTTTCCTCCGGGTTAGGCACAATCATCGTGGGTGGGAGGCAAACGAGTCGGGAGGCGACGATGGCGGCTTGGATGCGTCAGGGCATGGGTTTGGACGTGGCGCTGGCGGTGGCGCTGGAAATCGGCAAGCTGCGGCTGGACACGGCGGAAAGCGCCGCCGAGCGTGCGGGGGCGATGGACTTCAACGAGCGCCTGTGGCGGACCATCCGTCGTCTGGCCGCCACCTCCTTCGAATTGGCCGGCCGTGACGCCTTGCTGTCGGGCGCCGACGCCGCCGAGTCCGCCTGGTCCGACCCCGCCGCCGTGGCCACCCTCAACGCCCGCCATGCCGGCGTCCTGGCCGGTCGCGCCGCCACCCAGGGCGCGCTGCGCCGCCTGCTGGACGACTGGGTCGCCCATCGCCGCGCCAATCCGCGCGCCGAGTTCGCGACTTGGCTGCTGATCCGCATCGAAGAAGAGGGCGCGCCGCTCTCCCTGGCCGCCTGAGTAACCCGGAGCGAACGAACACCACTGCCCCGGATCGCGCGCGGTCCGGGGCTTTTTGTCATCCGCCATGGGGGCCGAGGCGGTCGCCCAGCCGCAAAGCGAGGGCGGCGATGGTCAGGGTTGGGTTGGCCCAGCCGCCGGTCGGGAAGGTCGAGCCGCCGACCACGTGCAGGTTGGCGACGCCGTGGACGCGGCCGTGGCCGTCGACCACGCCCCGCGTCGGCGTTTCGGCCATGCGGGTGGTTCCCAGGTGATGATAGCCGCCGATGGGATGGGCGCTGATGTTGGGGTCGGTGTGCCAGGTCACGCCGGGATCGTCCAGCCAGTCCGCCCGGGTGGCCTTGCCCAGCCCCGCCTCTCGCAGGGCGGCGTCCAGCGCGGTGACCAGGCAGCGGACCGAATGCTTGTCCAGGGCGCCCAGGCGCCAGTCGAGCCGCACCCGCCGCAGGCCCAGGGCGTCCACCTCGCCGTCGAGCCGCACCCGGCTGTCGGGGTCGGGTGCCTGTTCGGCCCGCACCACCAGCGCGACCTCGCCTTGCCCCAACAGGACGCTCAGCCGTTGTCGCGCCGGGAACAGCAGGTGATCCAGCCCCATGGCGGCGGCCTTGGCCGCCCGCCACAGGGCGCGGTTGCTCGCCGTGGCCCCCAGGTCGTGCTTCAACCGGCCATAGGTCTTCAGCATCCACGGTTGCGGCGCCGTTTCGGGTTGGCGCAGGCCGATCGTCACGGCGCTGTTCAGCGCCCCCATGCGCCGCTGCGCGCCCTCGGACAGCCGCAAGAGCGCGGCGTGGGTGGTGCCGGCGATGCGTCGCCTCTGCCCCAGCGCGCGCAGCAGTTCCCAGACCGCTGGGCCGCCAATCCTTCCGCCGCGTGCGTGGGGGTGTTCCATGAAGAAGCGCCCGACCAGGTCGTGGCCGTTGCCGATGCCGCCGGCGGCGATGTCGTCGGAGGCCAGCAGCAGCCGGGCATTCTCGATGCCGCCGAGCGCCAGAACCACGTGACGGGCGGCCACGGTGGCGGTCCTTCCGGACACGTCGCCCAGCCTCACCCCGGTGACCGAGCCGCCGTCCTCGGCCAGGCACAGCCTGGTGGCGGTGGCATGGATCAGCACCCGGCAGCGCGGATGCTCCAGCACGTCGCGGATGCGCGGGGCGGTGAAGCGGTCGGCGGCGGTGTCGATGCTCCAGAATCCCAGGGCCAGGTCGCCGCCATCCAGCGCCCGTGCCGCCGGGTGGCGGTTCCGCCACGGGGCGCGGGCGGCTTCCGGCGCCGCCACCTGGAACAGGTCTTCCGCCTCGCGGTAATAGGGGGCCAGTTCCTCGGGGCCGAACGGCCACCCGCTGTGCGGCACCCAGGTGCGCCGGCGGAAGTCGATGGCGTCGAGCCGGGCGCACCGGCCGCCCCAGATGGCAGTGGTTCCGCCCAGCAGGCGCAGGGTGACGGAGGCGAGATCGTAATAGGGATGCCCGACGACGCGGCCGCCGGCCAGGGCCTGGACGGGCGCCTCGAAATCCGTTCCACCGCTTTCCACCAGCAGGACCGGCCAACCGAGCCCCAGCAGCCGCCGCGCCAGCGTCAGCCCCGCGACCCCGGCGCCCAGAATGCAGACCGGCGCCGTGAAACGGCCGCCGTCCACCATCTCGCGTAGGTCCAGCAGCATGTGGCCCCCGGCACGAACTCAGGAGGCGCCAAGCCTAGCACGGCGACGACGAGGGGCGGTCCGGACACTGGTGGTAGAACGAACGGGCGGACGCCCCCGTGGCCAAGGCGAAAAAAAGCCCCGGCACGAAGCCGGGGCTCAAGTTTAGGGAGGACTTGGGAAGCTGGGCGGTAACACAATGAATCCGTTGATTTAACACGGTTTCGACCTTGTCATCCGGTAACATTTTCCGGTAACAAGGGCCGGTAACACTTTTTGTCGCCGGTGGGCCGTGGCCAAGAACAAGTTCCCCTATCTCGTGCTGGATGAGGGCCGGTGGGTCTACCTCCGGCGTCCGCCGAAAGACCTGATCGAGCGGTTTCCTCCGCGCATCAAGCAGGCGCTCGGGAGCGGTGACCGCAAGGTGGCCGAAGAGCGATGGGGAGCGGTTCACAACGACGTCGAAGCCCAGATCCGTCGTGTGCGCGAAGAGGTGGCAGCGGCCAACAGGCCGGAGGTCTACGCCGACCTTGGGGACGAAGAGGCCAAAACCCTGATCTACCGCGCCTGGTGGTGCTGGGTCGGGCTTCGGAGGGCCGAGACCGCGTCCATCGATGCCTTCCCTGACTTCGCCCTGTCCGTCCTGAGCAAACTGCCCGTCAACGCTCATCTCTGGCCAGCGTCTCGCTTGCGGGCCTGGTTTGACCAACTCGACCGCCAGCCCTTGACCGCCGTGTTCTCGCCGACCGCCGAGGCCATCATCCGTCGTGAGATCCCGGCGTTGGTGCCCGAATTGCACGGGACACCCGGTCATCAACATCGGTCGTGCCAAATTCTTTGCCCGGCCACCTGAAAAGCCGCTGTTGCTGAAGGAGTTGGTCGAGCGGTTCGAGAGCGACCCCAACCGCCAGGAGTTGGCGAAGGGCACCCAGGGGAACTACAGGCCTGCCTTCGATGTGCTGGGCGGGGAGACCAACGTCAAACACATCACCCGACCGGACATCCTTCGCATCCGCGATACCCTGTGCTGGCTCCCTCCTTACTACAACAAGAATCCCGCGTACAGGGGGCGGCCGCTGGAGGATCTCGTCGCCGAGACCCGGGAGCTGCGGGACATCGCGCTACAGTGCCTTGATGAAGCGGGGATCGAGGACCCCGATCCGGCTACCCTCAAGGAGTTTTGGATGCCCGCCCTCCTCAGGAAGGTGGTGATCAATAAGTACCTTGGGGGCATTTCGAAACTTTTCGCCTGGGCGGTGGACGAACAGATCGTGCCTTCGACTCCGGCCGCGCGGATCAAATTTCAGAAGGTGGAGGAATCCACGCGGCGTTCCTTCACTACCGAGGAGTTGGAAAAGCTCTTCCCCAAGGATTACGCCTTCGGGCCGGTGTCGTGGATTCCTGTAGTGCTCCTTTACCAAGGTCTCCGCCCGAACGAGTGCTGCCAGCTGCTCGTCGATGACGTCATCCAGGATAGCCGGAGCGGCTTGCATTGCCTGCGAATCACCCTCCGGACTCTCGCTGCAGCCTTCGCAGTTCCGCCTGCGAGAGATTGAAGTCGTCGTCGGCCAAGGGGCCGTTGGTCAGCTTGTACTGGTCCATGAAGTCGCCGATCTCGGCGATGACGTCGGCGCGGCGGGGGGTGTCGCCGACGGCCGCGAAGGTGTGCTCGTGGAGATGCAGAAGCAAGGCCGCGTAGAAGCGACGATTCGAAGCCGCCAGCGGACGGAAAATGTTCTCTGGGACTTTGTCGAATAAAGCCATCGTCTCCCCAGGCCTCTGGCAGCACATCGTTCGGTAGTGCAACCCGAAAATGTTTTTGTCAATCAGCATATCGTGATAATCGCGGGCGCTTCGGCCGACGCCCGCCTGGGCGGCGCCTGCCGCGAGGCCTGACTGCGGAATTCACGTAGTTCCGGCTGACGAGGAGCAAAGGCATTGCCATCTTGACGGGCGGAGAATGTTCCTATATTGTTCGTCGCGGTTCTTAGGATGAGGGCGCAAGGATGGTTGGCGGTACGGATGTCAGGGGGGCGATCGGTTGCGCCGTCGGGGCGCTGGCGATGGTCACGTTCGCCGGACCGGCGATCGCGGAGGCGTCGCCCCCTCTCGATCCGAAGGACCTGGTGCCTTTGGTCCATGGTCCGAACCTTGTCGACCTTGATGGCGACGGGCGCAAGGACCTGGTCGTGAAGTCCCGTTGGGAAATCAACGGCCCCCACAGCGCCTCGGTCTACAGCTTTCATCGTCGCCTCGGTCCCGCCGATCCGTTCCGCTACGAGGGGCCGGATTGGCACCTCGTTCCGTTCATCGACGGCAAG
>JBFMHS010000011.1:0-2142 GCA_040751765.1 Pseudomonadota bacterium
AGCTGTGGAACCAGCCAACCGGGACCAGACTGCGCCTGTCCGACGCGCCGACCCAGGAGATCGAGGCGGTTGACGGCAGGTTCGACCTGTCGGGCTATTCCCTGGACCAGCTCAAGACCCAGTTGCAGATGCTGGCGCCCAAGGACTGGTCCAGCACCGGCCAGACCCTGAAGGCCAAGGTGACGGTGACCACCACCGAGCATGGCGTCGACGGCGGCCTGGTCCCCGGCAAGGACAGCCTTACCCGCGACTACGACGTTTCGTACAAGGTCTACGGCGACGCCGACGCGCCCAGCCTGTCCATCGTCGACGCCACACAGGCGGTCGCCGAGGATGCCTTCTACCGCCTTGCCGACGGCTTCACCGACGGAAGGATGCCGGCACTGGGCGAGACCACCGGCGACGGGTCCGAGACCCTGACCTTCACCATCATCCCGGCGGCCGGCCAAGCGGGCAAGTCGCGCCTGTACCTCAAGCTGGATGGCGAGCAGTTCGACATGGATGCCGTCGCCCGCGACACCAACGGCGACGGGGTCTACGACGTGGGCGGCTTCCTGCCGGCCGGCGCCGACGGCACCTGGGCGGTGCCGGCGGCCAATATCGGCCATGTCCAGATCGGCGGCGTCGCCGACTGGGCGTCAGCCGAGACGCTGTCCTTCACCATCCGCGCCACCGCCACCGAGGCCGATGCCGGCGACACCGGCCATCCCACCCTGGTCCGCCAGGGAAGCCGCTGGACCGAGGACACCCTGACCCTGCGCATCGACCCGGTCGCGGACTCGCTGACGCTGGGCGCCAGCGACCACGGGGTCGAGGACAAGCCGATCGCGCTGAAGCCCTCCATCACCCTGGCCGACACCGACGGGTCCGAAACCCTGTCCGGCACCGTCTACCTGGTCACCGCCGATCCCGACATGCTGGGCGGCACCATCACCCGGCCCGACGGGGGCACGGCGACGCCGGTGGCGGTCATCGTCAACGCGGACGGCAGCCTGACCGAAGGCACCGTGGCCCCGGGCCAGACCCAGCACTACGCCTACGCGGTGCCGTCCTCGGCCTTCACGCTGGCCGGCGCCACCTATGGCATCGACGGGCTGGTGTTCACCCCGCCGGCCCACAGCGCGCGCGAGGTCGAGTACAAGATCCACGCCACCGTGCGCGACCTCGCCGACGGCACCACCCGCATCTCGGTGGGCGACGGCACGGTGGTCATCGCCGCCGAGGCCGACGCCCCCACCGTCACCGTCAACAACGGCAACCCGGTGTCGGGCACCGAGGACACCTACATCCCGCTGTCGGTCAACGCGCCCCTGGTCGATACAGATTCCGAGATCCTGTCCGCCACCCTGTCGGGAGTGCCGACCGGCTGGCAGGTGGGCTACTGGAACGGCACCACCTTCACCCAGGCCTCGCGCGCCGCCGACGGCACCTGGGTGCTGGAGGACGGATCGCGCTTCGATCAGATCGCGGTGCGTCCGCCCAAGGACTGGCACACCGGGGGCGCGCCCGACGCCTTCCGGCTGGCGGTCACCTCCACCGAGCACGGCGCCGACGTCACCAATCCCCAGGACGCCAACGACGGCATCGTCGCCGGCAAGGTCAGCGCGACCACCACAGTGGACTTCACCGTCACCGTGAATGCCGACGCCGACACTCCCAATCTGGCGGTCAGTCTGGCCTCGCCGGCGATGGAGGACACCGACGTCAAGATCAACATCGTCGCCCAGATCACCGACCAGGACAGCCTGTACGGCCGCGTCGGGTCGGAGACACTGTCGGTGTTCATCGCCGGCGACCTGAAGGGCGGCGCCCTGGTGCTCAAGTCGGGCGGCGCCGAGCAGGTGGTGGTGCCCGAGGGCGGCGTGTACGCCATCCCGGTAGACCGCCTGAACGACGTCTGGTTCCGTCCGGCCGAGGATTCCGACGCCGATGTCAGCCTGACCGTCACCGCGCGCGCCACCGAGGCCAGCAATGGCGATCCCGCCGACCGCGCCTTCACCCTGGACATCGCGGTGGCGGCCCGGGCCGACGACCTGCTGCAGACCGGCTCGCTGACCAAGGCTGTCGAGGAGGACGCCGGCTGGTTCGATCCCGGCCTGGGGGATCTGTCCACCAAGGACATGGCGGGCGCCGACGCGGCCG
>JBFMHS010000110.1:0-4843 GCA_040751765.1 Pseudomonadota bacterium
ACCAACCCCGACACCAGGCCGATGATCAGCCCGAGGTCAAGGCCCACCGCCGTCAGCCCCAGGCCGTAGAAGGCGCCCAGGATCAGGCACACCAGCGCCTGGCCGCGGATGAACCCGGCCAGCGTGCGGTTGATCTCCTTGGCCTGGACCCGGATGGTGCCGGCATGCTCGCGCGGGAGCCAGCCGTCGACCCGGGCCAGCATCACATCCCAGTCGCGCAGCAGGTAGAAGGTGACGATGGGGGTGATGAACAACAGCGACAGCAGGTTCAGCACCACCAGCCCGCCGGTCAACAGCCGCTTGAGGAAATCCACCACCCAGGCCACGGCGGTACCGGCGTATTCCCCGGCCGAGGACCGCAGCTTCTCGATGTCACCGGCCGACAGCTTGCGCTTCAGTTCCAGCACCAGCGGCTCGATGCGCTCGCCCAACGCGTCGAGATAGCCGGGCACCCGGTGGACGAAGGCGGTCACCTGGCTCTCGACCACCGGGAACAGCAGCACCACCGCCAGCACCACCACCACGAAGAAGGCCGCGGTGATCACCGTGGTCGCCATGGTGCGGCTCAGCCCCGCCCGCTCCAGCCGGTCGGCCAGCGGGTCGAGGAAATAGGCGATGGCCATGCCGGCCACGAAGGGCAGCAGCACCTCGCGCAGCAGGTAGAGCAACAGGACGAACACGGCCAGGCCGATGAGCCAGAACCGATACCGCTGGGCCGATGTCATGGGCTTCCCCCTCACTCCCCTCCGCTCGGCGGAACCCTCCGCCCGACGGCCAACAGATAGGCGGCGCTGGAGGCGACTGTGGTCGCCGCCACCACGTAGACGAACGCCTCGGCCAGCATCGGCCCGCCCCAGCCCGGCCCCAGATGGGCCAGCACGATGCCCGCCAGCAGGATCTGGGCCGCCGTGTTGATCTTGGAGATGAACAGCGGCGTGCCCTCGAACGCACCGGCCAGCACGTAGACCACGGCATAAAGCACGATGAGCACGTCGCGCAAGACCGCCAATACCACCAACCATAGCGGAAGGTGCCCGGCGACGCCCAGCGTCACGAACACCGACACCAGCATCACCTTGTCGGCCAGCGGGTCGAGCCAGGTGCCCACGCGCGAGCGGGCATCGAACAGCCGCGCGATGGCCCCGTCCAGCGCGTCGGTCAAGCCGGCGGCGGCGTAGAGCCAGAAGGCCGCCACCGCCTCGCCGGCCACGATCAGCCAGACGATGGCCGGCACCGCCAGCAGCCGGGCGAGGGTGAGGAGATTGGGGACGTGGCGCATCCCCGCGCCCCCTAGTGGGCGGCGGAACGCATGGTCCAGTAGCCGTCGGCCCAGTCGAGCGTCAGGCCCTGCCGCGCCAGTGCACCACGCACCTGCTCCTGGTCGCCGACGATGTGCAGGATCACCGCCGCCTCGGCCTTGGACAGCGACACCAGCTCCCACCGGCGCACCTGCGGCACCCGGCCGAGCGCGTCGCGCACGCCCAGCCACTGCTCGAACCCGGACAGCGGCACCAGCGCCGACAGCGATGCGGCACGATCGAACTGCAACAGGTTCGGTTGCTTGTAGGCGGTGTCGATGGCGCGCTGGATGTCGCGGGCGGCGCGCGCCAGAAGTTGCTCCATGCTCTCCCCGTCGGCGAGACGGTAGGCCACCGAATCGAAGGGCTTGGGGGCGTTGGCCGAGGTGTGCAGCAGCACGTCCACCCCGGCCCCGCCCGGCTGGATGCCGGCGGCGACCACCATGACGTCGGCGCCGCGATGGGCCTCGGACAGGGCGCGCATGCGCTCGGGGTCGCCGGCCAGGGCCTGCTCCGCCGCCATGGCCTGCACGTCGGACAAATCGCCCGGCGGCACCGTCAGCGGCACCAGGCCACCGCCGCCCAGGCGCTGCCACGCCGCCCGCCAAGGATTGGGGTCGTCCCACAGCACCGGCTTGCCCTGGGCGGGCTGGAACACCGGCACAACCACCACCGACCGGCCCCGTGGCTCGGCGTAGTTGATGCCCGCATCGCGCAGCAGCTTGCGGACCGCCGGCGGATTGAAGCGCACCGTCAGGGTGGCGAGGTAGCGCACGGCGGTCGAGCGCTCCTGCTCGACGCTGAAGTCGCGCACGTATTCGATGCCGTCCACCGCCGGCAGGCGGGGATGGTCCTCGGGGGCGGTCAGGCGCTCCAGCAGCAGCCGGAAGGCCTGGCGCTGGCCGTCGGCGATCGCCTGCTCCTTGGCCTGGGTGACGTTGGCGGCGGTCACGTCCACGTCGATGCCGCGCACGCTGAAGGCCTCGGCGGCGGACTGCGCCCAGGCGGGCGTGGCGGCGAGGACGGCCAGCACGAGGGCGAGGACGGCGGGGCGGCGAAAGCGTGTCATGACGGTCCCGGTCGATTGCGCGAAGGGTGGCCCGGCACTATAGCCGCTGCCGCCCGATGCCGCCAGACGCCCGCCCGTATGAGCCGGTTCGGCGCAGGCCCCCCATGCGGGCGTTGCAAACGGCGGGGGATGAAGTATCTTCACCCCCCAAACAGCCACCCCTTGAAGACAAGAGGCGTCCCATTCCCGCCACCACCGACAGGAAGGGCCTGACCTACCGCGACGCGGGCGTCGACATCGACGCCGGCGAGGCTCTGGTCGAGGCCATCAAGCCGCTCGCCAAATCCACCGCCCGCTCCGGCGGCGCCGCCGGCCTGGGCGGCTTCGGCGCGCTGTTCGACCCCAAGGCCGCCGGCTTTAAGGACCCGATCCTGGTCGCCACCACCGACGGCGTCGGCACCAAGCTGAAGGTCGCCATCGAATCCGGGCGCCACGACACCGTCGGCATCGACCTGGTGGCCATGTGCGTCAACGATCTGGTGGTCCAGGGCGCCGAGCCGCTGTTCTTCCTCGACTACTTCGCCACCGGCAAGCTGGACGTGAAGGCGGGCACCGCCATCGTCGCCGGCATCGCCGAGGGCTGCCGCCAGGCTGGCTGCGCCCTGATCGGCGGCGAGACCGCCGAGATGCCCGGCATGTACCACGAGGGCGATTACGACCTGGCCGGCTTCTCGGTCGGCGCCGCCGAGCGCGGCCAGCTGCTGCCGGCCGAGGACATCAAGGCGGGCGACGTGATCCTGGGCCTGGCGTCCACCGGCGTGCACTCCAACGGCTATTCGCTGGTCCGCCGCATCGTGGTGTCGGGCGGCTACAACTACGCCTCCGCCGCCCCGTTCGAGCCCGGCAAGTCTCTGGGCGAGGCGCTGCTGGCGCCGACCCGCATCTACGTCAAGTCGTGCCTGGCCGCCATCCGCGCCGGCACCATCAAGGGGCTGGCCCACATCACCGGCGGCGGCCTGATCGAAAACATCCCGCGCGTGCTGCCCGACGACGTGGTGGCCGAGACCGACGCCAAGGCGTGGCCGCTGCCGCCGGTGTTCAAGTGGCTGGCCGCCGAGGGCGGCGTGGCGCCAGGCGAGATGGCGCGCACCTTCAACTGCGGCATCGGCATGGTGGTGGTCTGCGCCGCCGACAAGGCCGACGAGGCGGCCCGCATCCTCACCGAGGCCGGCGAAACCGTTCACCGCATCGGCCGCATCCGCCCCCGCCACGGCGACGAGGCCCGCAGCCAGGTGCTGAACATGATCGAGGCGTGGGGGTGAAGAGAAAGGTCGGAGTCCTGGTTTCGGGGCGCGGATCCAACCTCCAGGCCCTGCTGGACGCCTGCGCCGATCCCGCCTTCCCGGCCGAGATCGTGCTGGTGATCTCCAACGTGCCCGGCGCCTATGCCCTGGAGCGGGCAGCCAAGGCCAAGGTGCCCACCCAGGTGATCCCGCACAAGCAGTTCGCCAGCCGCGAGGAGTTCGACGCCGCCATGGACGCCGCGCTACGCGCGGCCGGCGTCGAGATCGTCTGCCTGGCGGGGTTCATGCGGCTGTTGACCAAGGGCTTCGTCGAGGGCTGGGCCGGGCGGATGATCAACATCCACCCGTCGCTGCTGCCCAGCTTCAAGGGCCTGCACACCCACGAGCGGGCCATCGAGATGGGGGTCAAGCTGCATGGCTGCTCGGTCCACCTGGTGACCCCCGAGCTGGACGACGGCCCCATCCTGGTCCAGGCGGCCGTCCCGGTCCTGGCCGACGACACCCCCGACATCCTGGCCGCCCGCGTCCTGGAGCAGGAGCACAAGGCCTATCCGCTGGCGCTGAAGCTGATGGCCGAGGGCCGCGTGACGGTGGACGGCGCGCGCGCCGTTGTGGACGCGCCCGGCACGGGGGCGCTGGTCAATCCGGAAAACTGATCGTCGTCCCGAACGAAGCGAGGGACCTCGTCCGGGCCCGTTCCCTGGGGAACGGACGGGGATGAGATCCCTCGCGGGCGCTCGGCATGACAGAAGCGCCGGCTTACTCGAACGCGCAGCCGGGCTTCACGCCCATCTTCTTCAGGATGATCGCCAGCGGGCAGAAGCCGGTGAAGGCGGCCTGGAGCATGTTGACGCCGACGAAGGCGGTGAAACCCAGCCAATAGACGCTGTGCAGCTGCGACAGGGCGACGCTGAGCAGGATCATCGTTCCCGCGAAGGCCATCACGACACGATCAATCGACATTTGTGCTACCCTATTCAAAATCGTGGGGCGCCCATGCGCCCTCGGCCCTTGTGTATTAGAGCGCGCTAATATATATGTCAAGCACATTGCTTCGGAGGCCTTGGATGCGCGTTTCGCATATCTCTCTCGCCCTTGCCCTGCTCGCCGCCCCCGCCTTCGCGGGTGAGGCGGAGGTGACCGCCCGCCGCATCGACGACCTGAAGGCGGTGTTCGCCACCGTGGAAAGCGTCGACGAAGTGCTGGCCCGCGCCCGCATCGGCGGCACGGTG
>JBFMHS010000111.1:0-13996 GCA_040751765.1 Pseudomonadota bacterium
GCACCGCGCCGGTGCTGGTGGCGGTGGGCGTGGCCGGCCATTTCGCCGTCGGCCGCTGGCGCGAGCCGGTGCTGAAGTGGGCACCGGCACTGCTGATCGTCAATGCGGGGATGCTGGGCTTCATGGCATGGCAACTCCTGGCCTGAACCGCGAAAGGGAAACACCCCGATGAAGAAGTCCCGCACGCCGCTGATCGCCGCCATCGCCATCGTCCTGGTGCTGGCCGTCGCCGTCGGGAGCCGCCTGCTGGTGTGGTCGGGGGGCGACCATGGCGGCGGCGGCGCAGGCGCCATCGGCGGCCCCTTCACCCTGACCGACCAGGACGGCCGCACCGTCACCGACGCCGATTTCCGCGGCCGGTGGATGCTGGTCTATTTCGGATACACCTTCTGCCCCGACGTCTGCCCCACCTCGCTGGGTGTCGTGGCCGGGGCGATGGACAAGCTGGCACCGGCCGAGCGTGAGAAGCTGGTCCCCATCTTCATCTCGGTCGACCCCGACCGCGACACCCCGCCGGTGCTCAAGGACTACGTCGCCGCCTTCCATCCCGCGCTGGTGGGCATGACCGGCACCGCCGAGCAACTGGCGCCGGTGATGAAGTCCTACAAGGTCTACGCCGCGAAGGTGAAGAACGACGACCCCACCGCCTACACCGTGGACCATTCCTCCATCCTGTATCTGATGGGCCCCGACGGCCGCTTCGTCGCCCACTTCCCCCACGGCACCACCGCCGACCAACTGGCGGCCGGGCTGAAGAAGCACCTGGACTGAGGTGGCGGCTCCCGGCATCGTCCTCGCCGCCCCGTCGTCGGGCAGCGGCAAGACCCTGACGACGCTGGGGCTGCTGGCGGCGCTGGTGCGGCGCGGCACCGCGGTGGCCTCGGCCAAGGTCGGCCCCGACTACATCGATCCCGCCTTCCATGCCGCCGCCACCGGCCGGCCGTGCCTGAACCTGGACGCCTGGGCCATGCGGCCGGGCATGCTGGCGGGACTGGTGGGCGAGTTGTCCTCCTCGGTCGAGCTGGTGGTGTGCGAGGGCGTCATGGGCCTGTTCGACGGCGCCGCCGTCGCCCCCGGCGAGCCCGCCGGCTCCACCGCCGACGTGGCGGCGCTGACCGGCTGGCCAGTGGTGCTGGTGGTGGACGCGCGCGGCATGGCCGCCTCGGCGGCAGCGGTGGTCGCCGGCTTCGCCCGCTTCCGCCCCGACGTCGCCGTGGCCGGGGTGGTGTTCAACCGGGTGTCCGGCGAGCGCCACCGCCGCCTGATCGCCGAGGCCTGCGCCCGGGCCTGCCCCGAGGTGGCGATCCTCGGCCACCTGCCGCCCCTGGCCCATCTGGCGGTGCCCAGCCGCCATCTCGGCCTGGTCCAGGCCTGCGAGCATCCCGACCTGGCCGCCTTCCTCGACCTCGCCGGCCGCACGGTGGCCGCCCATCTGGACGTGGACGCGCTGCTGGCGCTGGCGCGGCCGTCGCCGCTGGCCGGCCCGGTGGCTGCGCCGCTGCCGCCGCCGGCCGCCCGCGTCGCCATCGCCCGCGACGAGGCCTTCGCCTTCGCCTATCCCGCCCTGATGGAGGGCTGGCACCGGGCCGGAGCGGAACTGACGTTCTTCTCGCCGCTGGCCGGCGATGGACCCGACGATGCCGCCGGCGCCGTCTACCTGCCCGGCGGCTATCCCGAGCTGCACGCCGGCCTCTTGGCGGGCAACGGCTTCCTCGACCGCCTGCGGGCGGCGGCCGGCGACGGTGCGGTGGTGTTCGGCGAATGCGGCGGCTACATGGTGCTGGGCCGCAGCCTGACCGACGCCGAGGGCCGGGTATGGCCGATGGCCGGGTTGCTGCCGGTGGACACCAGCTTCCGCGAGCGCAAGCTGCACCTTGGCTACCGCCGCGCCGCCCTGGGCTGGGACGGGCCGCTGGGCCGCGCCGGCCAAGCCTTCCGGGGCCACGAGTTCCACTTCGCCACCGTCACCGCCGAGGGCGACGCCCCGCCGCTGTTCACCCTCGCCGACGCCGCCGGCACCCCGCTCCCCGCCGCCGGCCGCCGCGTCGGCAAGGTCATGGGCTCGTTCGTCCACCTGATCGACCGCGAATGACACACCCGCGCTGCGCCGCAACATGCCAGGATGCTTGACCAACGTCCTGTCAAGCGCAGCCGATTACCCCCATCGAAATAATTATATTGCGCTAGCGGGCGCCATCCGGGTAACAAAACTGTTATCGGTGGTGATACCTCGTTCGGAGACCGGGTCGGAATGCTCTATCATATGCATGAGTTGCAGCACGCGGCGCTCACCCCCATGCGCCTGTTCGCCGAGGCGGTGCAGACCTTCTACAGCCATCCCTGGGTGCCGGTGGCCTATACCCGCTTCGGCCGCACCATCGCGGCCGGGGCCGAGCTGATCGAGCGGACCACCCGCAAGTACGACAAGCCGGAATTCGGCTTGGGCTCGACCCGCATCGACGGCACCGAGGTGCCGGTCCACGAGGTGGTGGTCTACGACAAGCCGTTCTGCAACCTGGTGCATTTCCAGCGCCAGACCGACCGCCGCGACCCGCGCGTGCTGGTGGTGGCGCCCATGTCAGGCCACTACGCCACCCTGCTGCGCGGCACGGTGGAGACCCTGCTTCCCGACCACGACGTCTACATCACCGACTGGATCGACGCCCGCGACGTTCCACTGGCCGACGGCGGCTTCGACCTCGACGACTACATCGACTACGTCATCGAGTTCCTGCACTTCCTGGGCGCCGACACCCATGTGCTGGCGGTGTGCCAGCCCAGCGTGCCGGTGCTGGCCGCCGTGTCCATCATGGCTGCCGAGAAGGACCCCCGCCAACCCAGCTCGCTGGTGCTGATGGGCGGCCCCATCGACACCCGCATCAACCCCACCAAGGTCAACGACGTCGCCCACGGCAAGCCGCTGGCCTGGTTCGAGCACTCGGTGGTCCACACCGTGCCCTTCATCCACGCCGGGCGCGGCCGCCGCGTCTATCCGGGCTTCCTACAGCTTCAGGGCTTCATGAGCCTGAATCCCGAGCGCCACGTGGGCGAGCACCTCAAGCTGTTCCACAACATGGTGCGCGGCGACGGCGATTCGGCCGAGAAGCATCGCGAGTTCTACGACGAGTACCTGGCGGTGATGGACCTGCCGGCCGAGTACTACCTCCAGACCCTCAAGACCGTTTTCATGGAGCACCACCTGCCCGACGGTAAGATGGTGTCGCGCGGCCGCAAGATCGATCCGTCGCTGATCAGGCATACCGCTTTGATGACCATCGAGGGCGAAAAGGATGATATTACCGGCGTCGGCCAGACCGAGGCCGCGCACCGGCTGTGCTCCAGCCTTCCGGACGCCATGCGCAAGCACCATGTGCAGCCGAAGGTCGGCCATTACGGCGTCTTCAACGGCCGCCGCTGGCGCGAGGAGATCTATCCGCATGTCCGCGAGTTCATCCGCACCCACGACCGCCTCACCGTTCTGGCGGACCAAGCCGTTGAGCGCGATGAGCGCGGCGGAGTGGGAGTCCCTGTGTGACGGCTGCGGGCGGTGCTGCCTGCACAAGCTGGAGGACGAGGACACCGGCGAGATCGCCCACACCAACGTGGCCTGCCGGCTGCTGAACCTGGGCACCTGCCGCTGCAAGGACTATGCGAACCGCAAGGATCACGTGCCGGACTGCGTCCAGCTGACCCCCCGGGCGGTGGCCGACCTGTCGTGGCTGCCCTCCAGCTGCGCCTACCGCCTGCTGTCCGAGGGCAAGCCGCTACCGTGGTGGCATCCGCTGGTGTCGGGCGACCCGGAGACCGTCCACGCCGCCGGCATCTCGGTGCGCGGCCGGTGCATCGCCGAGAACCGCGCCGGCCCGCTGGACCACCATATCGTCACCTGGCCGGAATGACGCTCACCCTCGACCTCGGCAACAAGACGGTGGAAATCGCCGTCAAACGCTCGGCGCGGGCGCGGCGCATCAGCCTGCGGGTCGACCCGGCCGCCGGACCGGTGATGACCCTGCCGGCGCGGGCCAGCCTGCGCGACGGCGAGCGCTTCGCGCTGGAGCACCGGGTGTGGCTGGCGGAGCGGCTGGCCCGCCTGCCCGGCCGCGTCGCCTTCACTGCCGGGGCGCGGGTGCCGCTGCTGGGCGTCGAGCACGCCATCGTCCACGACCCGGTCGCCCGGCGCGGCGTCTGGGTCGAGGATGGCGCCATCCGGGTGTCGGGCCAGGCGGAGTTCATCCAGCGCCGGGTCGCCGATTTCCTGAAGGCCGAAGCGCGCCGCGCCATCCTGCCCCAGGCCGCCGACATGGCTGGCCGCATCGGCCGCAAGCCGGGACGGATCTCGGTCAAGGACACGCGGTCGCGCTGGGGCAGCTGCTCGGCCGCCGGCGACCTCGCCTTCTCCTGGCGGCTGGTGCTGGCGCCGGACTGGGTGCTGACCTATGTGGTCGCCCACGAGGTGGCCCACCTGGCGGAACTCAACCATTCGCCCGCCTTCTGGCGGGTGGTGGCCGAACTGGTTCCCGACCATGAGCCGGCCCGCGCATGGCTGAAGCGATTCGGCGCCCGGCTGCACCGATTCGGCTGATGTGCTATGACCGCCGCATGCACAAGGCGGAACCCACCTCGCTGACGGTCAAGGTCCTGCTGACCGCCCTGGTGGCGTTCGGCCCGATCTCCACCGACCTCTATCTGGCATCGCTGCCCGACATGGCGCGGGCGTTCCACACCGACGTCGCCACCACCCAACTGACCTTGTCGGCCTTCCTGGTCGGCTTCGCCATCGCCATGCCGGTCTACGGGCCACTGTCCGACCGATTCGGCCGGCGGCCGGTGATCGTGGCGGGCACGGTGATCTACCTGGCCGGCACCCTTGTCTGCATCCTGGCCCCCACCATCGAGGCGCTGGTGGCCGGGCGCTTCCTCCAGGCCCTGGGGGCCTGCTGCGGACCGGTGGTCGGCCGCGCTGTGGTGCGCGACGTGTTCCCGCGCGAGGAGGCGGCGCGCGTTCTGTCCTACATGGCCTCGGCCATGGCGCTGGCACCGTTCGCGGCCCCGGTCCTGGGCGGATGGCTGCATTCGCTGTTCGGCTGGCGGTCCAACTTCGCCGCCCTCGGGGTGTTCGGCCTGCTGCTGGCGGCCGGGGTCTGGCGCCTGCTGGCCGAGACCAACCGCCACAAGGATCCCGACGCGCTGTCGCCGGCGGCCATGCTGCTCAACTACGCCAGCCTGGTGCGCGACCGCGCCGTGCTCGGCTACGGCCTGACCGTGGCCTGCGCCTTCGGCGGCATGTTCACCTTCATCTCCGGCTCGTCCTTCGTGCTGATCGACGTCCTCGGCCTCGCCCCCGCCCATTTCGGCCTGGGCTTCGCGGTGGTCATCGCCGGCTACATCGCTGGCGCCTTCCTGGCCGGACGGCTGACCGCGCGCGTGGGGCTGGACCGCATGATCGCACTGGGCACCTGGGGCTGCGCCGCCAGCGGCGTGACGATGGCCGCACTGTCCTGGGCGGGCGTCCAGACCTTCGCCTCGGTTCTGGCGCCCATGAGCCTGTATTTCCTGTCCTCGGGCCTGGCGCTGCCCAACGCCACCGCCGGCGCGCTGGGACCGCATCCGCGGATGGCGGGCGCCGCCTCGGCCCTGGTGGGGTTCCTGCAGATGGTGGGCGGGGCTTCGGCCGGCTTCCTGACCGCCGCCTTCTACGACGGCTCGGCCGGATCCATGGCCACCATCACCGGCGTGCTGGGGGTGGCGGCGCTGCTGGTATTCCGGGGCACGGTCGGACGCCGCGCGGCCTAGAAGTCCAGGTCGGCGTAATGCTTGACCGGCGGCACGCCGGGCAGGTGGTCGGCCAGCAGCTGGCGGAAGCTGGGGCGTGACTTGACGCGGGCGTACCAGTCCTTGGCGCCTGGATGGCGGTCCCAGGGGACGTCGCCGATATAGTCGATACAGCTGATCTGGGCGGCGGCGGCGATATCGGCCAGGGAATAGGACGAACCCGCCAGCCAGGTGCGGCGTTCGGTCAGCCAGCCGACATAGTCCAGATGCTGGTGGATGGCGGCGTAGCCGGCGCGGATGGCGCGGCTGTCGGGCTCGGCATGGGCGGAGGTCAGGCGGCGCTCCACCTTCTGGCCGACCAGGTTGGCGGTGACCTCGCGGTGGAACTTGGCGCCGAACCAGCCGACCAGCCGGCGGACCTCGGCGCGGCCGGCCGGATCGGCGGGAAGGAGCGGCGGTTCGCGGTGGGTCTCGTCCAGGTATTCGGCGATGGCGATGGCGTCGCAGAAGGCGGTGCCGCCCTCGTCGACCAGCACCGGGACCTCGGAGGCCGGGTTCAGCGCCACGAAGTCCGGCCGGCGCTCCCAATAGCGCTCCACATGCGCGTCGAATTCGAGCTTCTTCTCGGCCAGCACGACGCGGACGATGCGCGAGAACGGGCAGATCGGATGGTGGTAGAGGGTCCTCATGGGCCCTTTTTAGCTCTTTTCGCGGCGCGGTAACAGTAGGGCGAAGACCCGATGGTTCCTCAGGCGGCGCGGCTGGCCGGCGACTCGGTCAAAAGGGCGTAGAGGCCGTCGGAATTGTCGGTGCCGCGCAGCTTCTCGCACACGCCCTTGTCGCGCAGCAGCCGCGACACCCGCGCCAAGGCCTTGAGGTGGTCCGCGCCAGCGGATTCGGGGGCCAGCAGCAGGAAGATCAGGTCGACCGGCTGCTCGTCGATGGATTCGAAGTTGATGGGGCGCTCAAGGCGGGCGAACAGGCCGTACAGGCGGTCCAGGGTGCCGAGCTTGCCATGGGGGATGGCGATGCCGTTGCCGACGCCGGTGGTGCCCAGCCGCTCGCGTTCGAGCAGGACGTCGAAGATGGCCCGCTCGTGCAGTCCGGTCAGCTCCGCCGCGCGCTTCGCCAGCTCCTGCAGCGCCTGCTTCTTCGAGGTGGCGCGCAGGTTGGGAATGACGGCGGCCGGAGAGATGAGGTCGGCGATGTCCATGAAATAGCCCTCTGTTCTCGGAACGTGGGCCGTCGCGGCACCAACCGCAATCGGCCTAATCCGGGCGGATTTGGCTCATCCGCCATGCCTCGGTCCCGACCGGGTCATCCAAAGACCCATCCCCACCGGACCGGTCCAATCGAGGGCCGGAAAATAGTTCCGCCCCACACGGGAGTCAAGCGCCCCGGGTGGGCGGGCCCCCCCGCCCGAAATTTGCCTTCACACCCCCAACGCCTTTTCGCGGCGGCGCTGCACCGACGAGGGGATGTTCATGCCTTCGCGGTACTTTGCCACCGTTCGCCGCGCGATGTCGATGCCTTCCGACTTGAGGATCTCGACCAGGCGGTCGTCGGACAGCACCTCCCTGCCCTCGGCCTCGATAAGCGCCTTGATGCGGTGGCGCACCGACTCGGCCGAATGGGCGTCGCCGCCGTCGGCCGAGCCGATGGCCTGGGTGAAGAAGTACTTCAGCTCGTAAATGCCGCGCGGCGTGGCGATGTACTTGTTGGAGGTCACCCGGCTGACCGTGCTTTCGTGCATGCCGATGGCGTTGGCGATGTCGCGCAGCACCAGCGGCCGCAGGTGGGCGACGCCGTGGCGGAAGAAGGCATCCTGCTGGCGGACGATCTCGGTGGCGACCTTGAGGATGGTGGTGGCGCGCTGGTGCAGCGACTTGACCAACCAATTGGCCGACTGGAAATGCTCGGACAGATAGGTCTTGTCCTCGCGGTTGCGGGCGGCGCCGGCCACCTTGGCGTAATAGCGTGTGTTGACCAGCACGCGGGGCAGGGTGTCGGAGTTCAGCTCGACGTGCCAGCTGCCGTCCGGGTTGCGGCGCATCAGCACGTCGGGGGTGACCGCCTGGGCCACCGCGTGGTCGAAGCGCAGGCCCGGCTTGGGGTCCAGCGCCTTGATCTCGGCGATCATCTCGGCCAGGTCCTCGGCGTCGCAGCGGCACGCCTTCATCAGCCCGCCCAGGTCGCGCTTGGCCAGCATTTCCAGGTTGTCCAGCAGCGCCCGCATGCAGGGATCGAGGCGGTCCTTCTCGGCCAGCTGGGCGGCCAGGCACTCCTTGAGCGAGCGGGCGAACACGCCGACGGGATCGAAGCGTTGCAGGCGCAGCAACATCGCCTCGACCCGTTCGACGGCACAGTCCAGCTTGGCGGCCACGTCGGCCACGTCACCGGCGAGATAGCCGCACTCGTCCAGCATCTCGATCAGGTGCAGGCCGATCAGGCGGTCGGCGGGATCAGCGACGTCGACGTTGAGCTGCGCCACCAGGTGGTCGCGCAGGGTTACGCCGTCAGCGGCCAGGGTCTGCTCCAGGCTGGAGTCGCCGTCGTCGAAATCCATGCGGCCGCCGGTGCGGCTCCAGTCGGCGAAGGCCTCGGCCCCGCCCTCGCCGTCGCTGGCGCTGTCGTTGTTGTAGAGATTGTCCACGTCCACATCGAGGGAATCGTCGGCGCCCGAGCCGGTGGACTCCAGCATGGGCTCCTCGGTGCGGGTGTCGAGCTCGTGCTCGACCGGCTCGGCAGCGTCTGGGCGCTCGCCCTCCTCGCGCTCCAGCAGCGGGTTGCGCTCCAGCTCCTGCTCGACGAAGGCGGACAGTTCCAAATTGGACAACTGCAGCAGCTTGATCGCCTGCTGCAGCTGCGGCGTCATCACCAGGGCCTGGGTTTGCCGGATGTCGAGGCGGGGGGACAGCGCCATCGGATCAGACCGGTCCCGGCGTCAAAGGCTGAACCGCTCGCCCAGGTAGACCCGGCGCACGCCCTCGTGCGCCACGATCTCGGACGGCCGGCCCTCCATCAGGACATGACCGTCGTGGAGGATGTAGGCGCGGTCGATGATGTCCAGGGTCTCGCGGACATTGTGGTCGGTGATCAGCACCCCGATGCCGCGGTCCTTGAGATGGGCGACCAGGTCGCGGATGTCGGACACCGCGATGGGGTCGATGCCGGCCAGCGGCTCGTCCAGCAGGATGAAGTGGGGCTTGGAGGCCAGGGCGCGGGCGATCTCGACCCGGCGCCGCTCGCCGCCCGACAGCGCCATGGCCGGGGCGCGGCGCAGATGGGTGATGGAGAATTCCGCCAGCAGGGTCTCCAGCGCCGCCTCGCGCTTGTCGGCCACCGGCTCGATGACCTCGAGCACCGCCATGATGTTGCCCTCGACCGTCAGCCCCCGGAAGATCGAGGCCTCCTGCGGCAGGTAGCCGATGCCCAGCCGGGCGCGGCGGTACATGGGCAGGTCGGTGATGTCGTGGCCGTCCAGCAGGATGGTGCCGGTGTCGGGGGTGATCAGGCCGGTGATGGTGTAGAAGCAGGTGGTCTTGCCGGCGCCGTTGGGGCCCAGCAGGCCCACCGCCTCGCCGCGCTGGACGGTGATGGAGACGTCGCGCAGCACCGGTCGGCGCTTGAACCGCTTGCCGATGTTGCGCGCCACCAGGCCGGGATTGTCCGCCACCAGGCGCGGGGCGGCGGAGGCGGTGCCCGCTTCCGGCCGTTCGGTCGACTCCATCCGCCCTTCCCCCATCACTTCCTGCCGTCCTTGGCGGGTTCGCCCTTGGCGCCCGGCCCAGAGAACACCGCCTTGGCCTCGCCGTCCTTCTTTTCGGGGGTGAAGACCCCGCGCACGCGGCCCTCGCCCGACTTGCCCGGAGTGGTTCCGAACAGCTTGCTGATGCCCGTGTTCAGGTTGACATGGGCATAGCCGCCGGTCAGCTCGTTGCCGTCGCGGGTGATCTTAACCGAACCCGTCACGGTGGCGATACCGCTTTCCAGGTTGTAGTCGCCGCGGTCACCAACCACCTGCTCCTTGGGCGAGATCAGCACCACGTTGCCATAGGCGTCGGCGCGCTTGAGTTCCATGTCGCCGGTCTTGCCGTTCTTGAAATGGGCGGTCAGCACGTCGCCCTTGAGGGTGCGGGTGGTGGCGTTGGACTTGTCGGTGTGGATGGCCACCGCGTCGCCGCGCGCCACCGCCATCCGCTCCGCCTCCCAGTATTCCAGGGTGTCGGTGGCGGTGATGTCCTCGGTGGGGGTGACCAGCCGCGGCGGCTGGCCGCGCAGCACGAAGATGGCCTTGTCGAGGTCGTAGGTGGCCTTGGAGCCGGTGGCCTTTTCGGAATCGGTGAAGATGGTGACGTTGCCGTCGGCATCCAGGCGCCAGATCTCGTCGCCCTCGGGGCCGTTGCGGTAGTAGGCGGTGAGCTGGTCGGCGGTCACGGTGACGCGGCCGCGCACCGCCTTGGCGTTGCCGCGGGCGATGACGCGGTTGGCCTCGCTTTGCCATTCGATGCCTTCGTCGGCATAGACCTGGATCTGCTCCTTGTTGTCGCGGGCCATGTTGAACTGGGCGGCCGCCGGCATGGGCGCCAGCATGGCGGCGACGATGGCCAGGACGGGAAGCAGCCGAATCATTTGCGCGTGGCTCCCTTGAGCCGGAGGGTCGAGCGGCCGGTGACCAGGACCTGGGCACCGCCGTCGCGGATCTCGAAGCCCTCGCCGTCGAGCGCGCCCTGGGGGCCGTGGCCGGTGACCGGCGCCTCGCCGCGCGCGCTGGACTTGGCCAGGTCGATCTGGGCCTCCTGGGTGTGCAGTTCGTAGCCCTGGTCGTGGTACAGCGCCACGTCGCCCACCAAGTCCAGCATCTGGGTCTTCTGGTGGTAGAAGCCCTGACGGGCCTCGATATAGACGTTGGCGCCGCTTTTGGTGGTGAAGTCGGCCTTGGGCGATTCCAGCACGACGATGGAATTGGGCTTTTCCTCGGTGGCGACGTCGGCGGTGACGGAGAACGGGCGGTTCTGCTCGTCGATGCCCAGATAGCGGGCGTTGACCATGGACAGCGACTCCACCGCGTCGGGACCGATGCTGGCGAAGCCGATGTGGAAGCGGTCGTCGGTGCCGGTCAGGCGCGGCCACGCCACGATCAGCCCTAGCAACACCGCCGCCGCCGCCGGCAGCAGCACCTTGAGGATGCCGACCATGCGGGAATAGCGGCGGTGGGCGGGCACGCGCACGGGCGGCTCGCGCCGCTCGCGGCGGCGGCTGGGCTTGCGCGCCATGGCGTGCAGGGCCATCCCCGGCATCCCCGTTTCCGTCAGGCCACGCCCGCCCGCAGGCAGTCGTGGACGTGGAGCACTCCCACCGGGCGGCCGTCGTCGACGACGAACAGGCTGGTGATGGCCTTGGCGTTCATGATCCTGAGCGCCTCGGCGGCCAGCATTCCCGGCGGCACGGTCTTCGGCCCGGTGGTCATCACCTCGCAGGCCGGCAGGTCGAGCAGATCAGATCGCATGTGCCGGCGCAAGTCGCCGTCGGTGATGATCCCTTCGAGCGCGCCCGTGGCCGAGACGACGCCGGCGCAGCCCAGGCTCTTGGCGGTGATCACCAGCAGCACGTCGGCCATGCGGGCATCGGGGCCGACCAGCGGCAGGCTGTCGCCGCCATGCATCAGGTCCGACACCTTCAGCAGCCGCTTGCCCAGTTGGCCGCCGGGATGGAACACCCGGAAATCGGCGGCCGAGAAGTTCTTGCGCTCGAGCAGCGCCACCGCCAGCGCGTCGCCCAGGGCCAGCATCATGGTGGTCGAGGTGGTGGGCGCCAGGCCCATGGGGCAGGCCTCGGGGATGGGCGGCAGCACCAGCGACACGTCGGCCGCCGAGGCCAGCGTGCTCTCGCCCCGCGAGGTGATGGAGATCAGCGCGATGCCGAAGCGGCGGGTGTAGCCGACCACGTCGCCCAGTTCGGGGGTCTCGCCGGAATTGGACAACGCCACCACCACGTCGCCCTGGGCCACCATGCCGAGGTCGCCGTGGCTGGCCTCGGCGGGATGGACGAAGAAGGCGGGGGTGCCGGTCGAGGCCAAGGTGGCGGCGATCTTGCGCGCCACGTGGCCGCTCTTGCCCATGCCGGTGACGATGACGCGGCCCGGCGCGGCGGCCAGGGTCTCGATGGCGGCGACAAAGGCGTCGCCCAGCGACTGGCCGAGGGCCTGCAACGCCTGGGCCTCGGTGTCGAGCACCCGGCGGGCGGAGGCGATGTCGGCGGGAACGGCCGAGGCGTCGCGGACGCTGATGGTCATGAAGGACGAAACCCCTATCGCAAGCTTGTCGCAAGCCCATTGCAAGCCGCGCGCCAACGGCGGCGCGCGACAGTACTATACGAAACCGCGCGCGGTTCGAAAGGCAAAAAGGGTGACGGTGCCGGGGTTGGAGGTCGCCCGACGCCCTCCCGGAGCGGGCAGGGCCCGCGACTGGCCCACTGAGCGCCCCGGAGCGCCGGCGGAGGATCCAGGCGCGCGGATGCGCGCGCCTGGCACCTGAGGGCATCGATCAATGCGCGAAGATGTCGTCCTCGGGCCAGCCGGCCAGGTCCAGCTCGGCGCGGTCGGGCAGGAAGCGGAAGCAGGCTTCGGCCAGCTCGCGGCGCCCCTCGCGCTCCAGCAACTCCTCCATCCGCGCCTTGATCTGGTGCAGGTAGAGCACGTCCGAGGCGGCGTAGGCCATCTGATCCTCGGTCAGGGCAGGCGCGCCCCAGTCGGAGGTCTGCTGTTGCTTGGACAGGTCGACGCCGACCAGGTCGCGGCACAGGTCCTTGAGCCCGTGGCGGTCGGTGTTGGTCCGCGTGAGCTTGCTGGCGATCTTGGTGCACCACACCGGCTGGCAGCGCACGCCCAGGTGCTTGCGGATCATCGCCAGGTCGAAGCGGGCGTAGTGGAACAGCTTGGTCACCGAGGGATCGGCGAACAGGCGGACCAGGTTGGGGGCGTGGTAGTGGGGCTGGGGGAAGTGCACCACGTGGGCGGTGCCGTCGCCCGACGACAGCTGCACCACGCACAGGCGGTCGCGCTGAAGGTTCAGGCCCATGGTCTCGGAGTCCACCGCGACCACCGGGCCGAGGTCGAGCCCGGGGGGAAGGTCGCCGACGTGATAGCTGATGGTGGACATGCGAACGGCTCCTTCGGGGTGAGCCAAGGAGCCGTCAGCAGGTGGCCCCTTGCAGGGGCTCCCGGTCATGCCGGGAAGATGGTGCCCAGGAGAGGACTCGAACCTCCATGGCCTCGCGGCCACACGGACCTGAACCGTGCGCGTCTACCAATTCCGCCACCTGGGCCAGGTGACTTCCGAACGACCGGAGCCGTCCGAGGCGCAGAGGGATATACGAGCCTTCGCACCCTGTCAACCCGTTTCCGAAGGGATTTTTTCGCCGCCGCTTGACCCCTTCGGCGGCGGAGAATATAAACTGAACCGTTCAGTTCACTTAAGGGGGTGCGGCGTGCGCAAGAAGATCCTCGCCGGAGTGGCGGCCGTCGCCCTGGTGGCGGCCTCGGCCGCCGGTTTCCGCTGGGCCACAGCGTGGCGCTGGATCGAGGTCACCGACGACGCCTATGTGGAAGGCGACATCACCCCCATGGCGTCCAAGGTGGCCGGCATGGTGGTCGAGGTGGCGGTGGCCGACAACCAAGCGGTCGAGGCCGGGGCGGTCCTGGTGCGCATCGACGACGTCGATCACCGCGCCCGCGTCGCCGAGGCCCGCGCCCTGGTGGCGGCGCGCGAGGCGGCGCTGGCCCAGTTGGACGACCGGGTGGCGGTGCAGGAGGCACTGGTGCGCCAGGCCGGGGCAGGCATTGCCTCGGCCCAGGCTGATTTCACCCGCACCCGCCAGGACCTCGACCGCGCCAAGGCGCTGGTCAAGGACGACTATCTCAGCCGCCAGCGCTACGACCTCCAGGCCGCCGAGGCCGCCAAGGCGGCCGCCGGGCTGAAGGGCACCAACGCCCAGCTGGCCGCCGCCCGGGCGCAGCTGGCGGCCCTCGATTCCGAGCGCGGCGTCGCCGCCGCCCAGGCCGAGCAGGCCCGCGCCCAGCTGGCCCAGGCCCAGGCCGACCTGGACGCCACCACCATCCGCGCCCCCGTCGCCGGGGTAGTGGGCAACCGCGCCGTCCGCGTCGGCCAGTACGCGCGTCCCGGCCAGCACCTGCTGTCGGTGGTGCCGCTGGACACGGTGTGGG
>JBFMHS010000112.1:0-7454 GCA_040751765.1 Pseudomonadota bacterium
GGCGAAGGGCCGGCCCTGTCGCATGAAATCCGCGCCCGCGTGTTCTGGCTGGGCAAGGCGCCGCTGGCCGAGGGCTCGCGCCTCAAGCTCAAGCTCGCCACCGCCGAGCACCAGGTCGAGGTGATTGCCGTCGAGCGCGTCATCGACGTCACCGAACTGGCCAGCCGCCGGGGCGGGGCGGTGGAAAGGAACGCGGTGGCCGAACTGGTGTTCCGCTCGCGCACCCCGGTGGCCTTCGACCCGTTCTCGGCCAATCCCAAGGTCGGCCGCTTCGTGCTGGTGGACGGCTACGACATCGTCGGCGGCGGCGTCGTCGCCGAGGGCGTCCAGAAGGTCCACAAGTCTGCCAACATCTTCAACGTCGAGCACAAGGTCACCGCCGACGCCCGCGCCGGCGCCAACGGCCACGACGGTGGCGTGGTGTGGCTGACCGGCCTGTCGGGCGCCGGCAAGTCGACCATCGCCATGGAGGTCGAGCGCCGCCTGTTCCTCAGGGGCTGGCAGGTCACCGTGCTGGACGGCGACAACGTCCGCCATGGCCTGTGCTCGGACCTGGGCTTCAGCCCCGAGGACCGCGCCGAGAACATCCGCCGTGTCGGCGAGGTAGCGCACCTGTTCGCGAGCGCCGGCATGCTGGTGGTGACCGCCTTCATCAGCCCCTACCGCGCCGACCGCGACCGGGTCCGCGCCATGGGCAAGGGCTTCCACGAGGTCCACGTCGCCACCGGCCTGGACGAATGCGAGCGCCGCGATCCCAAAGGCCTCTACAAGAAGGCCCGCGCCGGCGCCATTCCGGAGTTCACCGGCATCTCGGCCCCCTACGAGGCGCCGGTGGACCCGGAACTGGTGCTCGACACCGCCGGCAAGAGCGTCGACCGATCGGTCGAGGAACTGGTGGCCTATATCGAGAAGCAGTTTTCGCTGACGGCGAGGAAGCGGGCATAGCTCCCACGCCTCCGCCGGGGTTACATCCCGCTCCTCCGCTTGCTACCTTTTCCTCAAGCAAGCGGAGGATGCCGGATGGCGAAGTACGATTTCGACCTGTTCGTCCTGGGGGCCGGTTCGGGCGGGGTGCGGGCGTCGCGGCTGGCGGCGCAGCTGGGGGTGCGGGTGGCGGTCGCCGAGGAGAGCCGCGTCGGCGGCACCTGCGTCATGCGCGGCTGCGTGCCCAAGAAGCTGCTTGTGATGGGCGCCCATTTTGCCGAGGACTTCGCCGATGCCGAGGGCTTCGGGTGGAGCGTCGAGGGGGCGAGCTTCGACTGGGCGCGGCTGATCGCCGCCAAGAACGCCGAACTGAACCGGCTGGAATCGGTCTACAACCGCATCCTGCGCGACAATGGCGTCACCCTGGTCGAGGGGCGCGGGCGGCTGGTGGACGCGCACACCGTCGAGGTGGCGGGCAGGACCCACACCGCCGAGCGCATCCTGGTCGCCACCGGCGGCCGGCCGGTGCTGCCCAACGTGCCGGGCATCGAGCACGCCATCACCTCCAACGAGGCCCTCGACCTGATGCAGCTTCCCAGGCGGATGGTCATCGTCGGCGGCGGCTACATCGCCGTTGAATTCGCCGGCATCTTCAACGCCCTTGGCGTCCAGGTCACCCAGATCCTGCGCGGTGACACCCTGCTGCGCGGCTTCGACCAGGACGTCCGCGCCACCCTGGACGAGGAGATGCGCAAGAAGGGCGTCGACCTGCGTTGCGAGACCAGCGTGCGCAGCATCGAGAAGACCCGCTCGGGCTACGATCTCCGCCTGTCGGGCGACGAGGACATCGAGACCGACCTGGTGTTCTATGCCACCGGCCGGCGCCCCAACACCGACGGGCTGGGCCTGGAGGACGCGGGAGTCGAGCTGGACGAACGGGGAGCCGTCAAGGTGGATGAGTTTTCGCGCACCAGCGTCGAGAACATCTTCGCCGTCGGCGACGTCACCGACCGCATGAACCTGACCCCGGTGGCTCTGGGCGAGGCCCGCGCCCTGGTCAGCACCCTGTACCTGGGCAAACCGGTGTCCATGGATTACGACAACGTACCCACCGCAGTGTTCAGCAATCCCCCCGTGGGCACGGTGGGCCTGACCGAGGAGGAGGCGCGGCGCCGGGGTGCCTGCATCGACGTCTACCTGTCGCGTTTCAAGCCCATGCGCCACACCTTGTCGGGCCGCGACGAGCGCACCCTGATGAAGATGATCGTCGACCGCGCCAGCGACCGGGTGCTGGGGGTGCACATGGTCGGCCCCGACGCGCCGGAGATCCTGCAGGGCTTCGGCGTGGCCTTGAAGTGCGGGGCGACCAAGGCCCAGATTGATTCGACGGTCGGCATCCATCCCACCGCCGCCGAGGAGCTGGTGACCATGCGCGACCGCCGTCCCGACCCGGCTCCGGAATGCGAGGAGTGAGGCCATGGCAACGCGCGAGGCGGCGGGGCTGACCTGGGTCCTCGATGGCGACGCCTGGGTCGCCGAGGACGCCACCGGCACCTTCAAGCTGGTGGAGGTGGCGCCGGGCGCGTGGATGGACTTCTGGTGGAAGCGCGAGGAAGCCTGCGGCTGCGGCACCCCGGCCAAGGGCGGCGGCGACTGGCCCGATTTCGATACCGCCGCGCGTGCCGTCGTCGCGCTGGCCGAGGAGGATACCGCGAAAGGCTAGGACCATGCCCGAGCAGGAGGGACTCCGCACCGAACGGCGTGTCGGCGAGGATATCGCCCCCATCGTTCCCGACATCGCGCGACTGCGCATCACGGTGTTCCGCGAGTGGCCCTATCTCTACGCCGGCGAGGAAGCCTACGAGCGCGACTATCTCAGCCCCTATCTCGGCAGCCCGCGCGCGCTGGCGGTGGTGGCCTATGCCGGCGCGCGCATCGTCGGCGCCTCCACCGGCCTGCCCATGGCCGACGAGGTCGCCGGCCTGCGCGCGCCGTTCGAAGCCGCCGGCATCGACCCGCGCGAGGTGTTCTATCTCGGCGAATCGGTGCTGCTGCCCGAGTTCCGGGGGCGGGGCATGGGGGTGCGCTTCTTCGCCGAGCGCGAGGACCATGCCCGCGCCCTGGGCTACCGCACCGCCACCTTCTGCGCCGTCGAACGCTCGCCGGCCGATCCGCGCATGCCGAAAGGCCATGTGCCGCTCGACGAGTTCTGGCAAAAGCGCGGTTTCCACCGGAGCGACATCACGACTACCTTCGCCTGGAAGGAGATCGGCGAGGGCGTCGAGACGCCCAAGCCCATGCGCTTCTGGCTGAAGGACTTGCGATGACCACGCTGAAGCTCGCCGCCGTCCAGTACCGGCCCGACTTCCTGACCGGCTGGAGCGCCTTCGCCGACAAGCTGGACGCCCTGGTGGGCGCGGCGGTCAAGGCAGGGGCGGGGATGGTGGTGTTCCCCGAATACGCCGGCATGGAACTGGCCGCGCTGCTGCCGCCCGCCGAGGCGGCCGACCTCGGCCGCTCCATCGCCGGGCTCCAGAACCTGCTGCCGGAATACCTGGCCATCCACGCCCGCGTCGCCCGCGTCCATGGCTGCATCGTGGTGGCGGGCAGCCTGCCGGTGCGGGTGGACGGCATTTTCCGCAACCGCGTGCACGTGTTCGGGCCCAGGGGGGCGCTGGGCGTCCAGGACAAGCTGGTGATGACCCGGTTCGAGCGCGAGCGGTGGGGAATCTCGCCCGGCGGCGCGGTGACGGTGATCCAGGCGCCGTTCGGGCGGTTCGGGGTGGCGGTGTGCTACGACGCCGAGTTCCCCGCCATCGTCGAAGCCATGGCGATGGCCGGGGCGGAGCTGGTGGTGGTGCCGTCTTGCACCGACACCCCTGCCGGCTTCCACCGGGTCCGCCTGTCGGCCCGTGCCCGCGCGGTGGAGAACCAGCTGTTCGTGGCCCAGGCGCCGCTGGTGGGAAACTGCGACTGGTCGCCGGCCATCGACGTCAATATCGGCCGCGCCGGCCTGTTCGCCCCCTGCGACATCGGCTTTCCGCCCGACGGCGTGCTGGCCGAGGCGGTGTCCGACGCGCCGCAGGTGGTGATCGGCGAGCTGGACTTCGCCGCGCTGGACCGCGCGCGCGGCGAAGGCCAGGTCCTCAACTTCCGCCACCACCGCGAGCTCGCCGAGCGGCTGCCGTTCCCCGTCGAGCTCGCCTGAGGCTGCTACGCCGCCCGCACGGTGGCGATGAACTTGTCCACGTCGGCGCGCAGGTGTTCGGACTGGCTGGCCAGTTCCCGGGCGGCGCCCAGGACCTGGGAGGCCGCCGAGCCCGTCTCGGTGGAGGCCTGGTTGACGCCGACGATGGTGGTCGACACCTCCTGGGTGCCCTCGGCCGCCTGCTGGACGTTGCGGGCAATCTCCTGGGTGGCCGCCGCCTGCTCCTCGACGGCGGCGGCGATGGAGCCGGCGATTTCGGCGATCTGCGCGATGGTGCCGCTGATTCCCTGGATGGCCGCCACCGCCTCGCGGGTGGCGCCCTGGACCGACGAAATCTGCTGGCCGATCTCGTCGGTGGCCTTGGCGGTCTGGTTGGCCAGGCTCTTGACCTCGTTGGCGACCACCGCGAAGCCCTTGCCGGCGTCGCCGGCCCGCGCCGCCTCGATGGTGGCGTTGAGGGCGAGGAGGTTGGTCTGCGACGCGATGTCGTTGATCAGCTTGACCACGTCGCCGATGCGGTCGGCGGCCTGGGACAACTCCTGGACCAGCCCGCCGACGCGCTGCGCCTCCTCGACCGCGTCGCGGCTGACCCGCGACGAGATGTCGACCTGGCGGCCGATCTCGGAAATCGAGGTGGACAGTTCGGTGGTGGCGGTGGCCACGGTCTGGACGTTGGCGGTGGCCTGCTCGGAGGCGGCGGCCACCGAGGTGCTCTGGCGCTGGGTCTGCTCGGCCACCGACGACAGCGCCTGGGCCGAGGCCTGCATCTCGGTCGCCGCCGAGGACACGCCGTTGACGATGGTCTTGACCGACTTGTCGAACTCGTCGGCCAGGCGGTTCATGTCGCGCTTGCGGCTTTCAGCGGCGCGCTTCTCGGCCTCCTTGGCCTCGGCCTCCATGCGGCGGTTGGCCTCCATCTTGTCCTTGAACACCTGCACCGCCTGGGCCATGGCGCCCAGCTCGTCGCCCCGGTCGGTGGCGGGGATGATCACCGAGAGATCGTTGTTGGACAGCCGGGTCATCACCTGGGTCATGCCGGCGACCGGCCGCGACACGTTGACTACCAGGAAGAACGCCATGCCGCCGGTCATCAGCACCGCCACCACCAGGCCGACGATGACCAGGGTGCGGGCATTGGCGTAGATCTCGTCGCCCCGGATGTTGTCGGCCATGGCGCCGTCGTGGTTGAACGTGGAGAGCTTGTCGAGGGCAGCGCCCACGCGATTGAAGGTGGCGAGCGAGGGGCCGACGAACAGGGCCTGGGCTTCGCCGGTCAGATAGCGCTCGGTCAGTTCGGTGATGCGGGCGTGATGGCGCATGTACTCGTCCCAGGCGGTGGAAAAGTCGCCATAAAGGGCGCGTTCCTCGGGGCTGCTGATGAGCGGCTCGTACTGGGCGCGGAACTCTTGGAGCGTCTGGCCGCGCTCGGCTATCAGTGAGCGGATGCCGCGCAACTCGTTTTGGTCGTCCGTCGTCAGCAGCCGCGCCTCGGCAACGCGGAACTTGGCGGCCATCACGTTGATGGCGCCCACTGCTTCGATGCTGGGCACCCAATTGTCGGCCATTTCGGTGGTGAGGTCGTTGACGGCCGAGATGCGGTTCACCGCGAACAGGCCCAGCCCCAGGATCGACACCAGCAGAAGGCCGAAAGCCGTCCACAGCTTGGCCTTGATGGAGATGTTCTTCATGTCGGCATGCCCGGCGTGGTTAATGGAAGCAATGATACTGCTTACCACCTTCGTATACGCACGGGCCAACAGTTTTATGCAAATAAACTATGAATGACCTTATAGTAGAGATGGATTAAACATCGACGCCGTTACTTTAATTTATTAAAAATCAACCCAGGGTGTAATTCTTTCGACGATATCGGCCAGGGCCCGCGCCACGGCCGGCGTCATCGCATCGCCGGCGGCGAAGGCGGTGCCTTCGATGCCGATCACCAGCAGAACCGGCGGCAGGCGGCCAAGCAGACGGGCCATTTCCACCGCCTCGGCCAAGCCGAAGAGGTGGCTGTGCTTTGGGAACAGGCCGGCGGGAAGCGGCGCCGCCATGGCGTCCCACTGGCGGATGGTGCCCGGTTCGCCACCGCCGCAGGTGGCGTCGATCACGACCACGCGGTCGTGGCCGCTCCACCGCTCCATCAGGTCGGTGCCCTCGCCGTGGTGCTCGATGGCCTCGACACCGGGCAGGGCGCGCGCGGCGATGCGCTCGGCCACCAGCGGGCCGGCGGCGTCGTCGCCCCGGAAGCGATGGCCGACGCCGATTACCAGCATGGTCATGCGTCGGCGTACCAGCGCTTGAAGAAGGTGTCGTCGCCCTCGGCGCGCAGGCCGCGGGTGGGGCGGCCATCGTCGCCGATCAGCTCCATGGCCCGCAGCCAGCGCACGATCTTGCGGAAATGGGCGACGTTGTGGAGGCTGGCGCCGCCCTCCATCCAGTTCTGCTCCAGGAAGGCCAGCACCGCCGGCTGGCCCAGCTCGGCTTCCCACAGGATGCCGAGCAGCGAGCACAGCGCCTCCTCGACATCGCGCTCGGGCAGGAACAGGGACTGCACCGCGTCGGCCTCGGCCTTGCGGCCGGTCTCGGGGCCGGCGCCGAGGCCGAAATCGATCACCGGCCGCCGCTCGGGCGCGGCCAGCTGGTAGTGGCCGATCTCGTGGATCAGCACGCTGGGCTCCAGCCGGATGGCGACCGCCTGGCCGTCCCAGGTGAAGTAGTCCTGCGGCGCCGCATCGACGATGCCGAAGCCCCAGTCGCGGCACAGCTCCACCGCCTGGGCGTGGTGGTCAGGGTCGGTGGACAGGGTCATCAGGTCGCCGTCGGGGATCAGCGCGGTCACGCGGCGGAACACGGCGCGGGCCAGCGCGTCGTCGGCGAGGGCGGCCTCGAAGGCGGGAAGCAGCGGCACCAGGGTGCCGTGGTCGATGGGGGTCAGCATCATGGCCGAAGTGTTCTAGCGTCAAACCGGTCCCGAGACTAGATTGTCGGCATGCTCGACTACGATTTCCCCCTGTGGCGCCCGCCTTCCGAAGGCTCGAACCTGATCATCCAGGCGACCATCGGCTGCCGCTTCAACCAGTGCACCTTCTGCTCGATGTACAAGGTGAAGCAGTACCGCGCCCGGCCCTTGGAGGAGGTGTTCGCCGACATCGACCGCGCCGCCGCCGCCTGGCCCACCGCGCACCGGGTGTTCCTGGCCGACGGCGACGCCTATGTCCTGCCCACAGACCATCTGGCCGCCATCTACGACCGCCTCAAGGCTCGGTTGCCGCTGTTGCAGCGGGTCAGCGCCTACGCCACCCCGTTCGATATCCTGAAG
>JBFMHS010000113.1:0-9507 GCA_040751765.1 Pseudomonadota bacterium
GGAGCATGCCGACCAGCTTGCCACGCAGCTCGTCCAGGGACGGCAGGGTGGCGAGAGCCTTGACGCCGTTGACGTCCAGGGCCTTCGAGCCGAGCGATCCACCGAGGATCTTCAGCTTGTCGTTGGCCTTGGAGAAATCGACGGCGACCTTCGCGGCGGCAACCGGATCCTGCGAGAACGCGATCGCGGTCGGCCCCTTGAAGAGGTCGGCGAGGCCCTCATACTCGGTCCCCGCAAGGGCGAGACGCGTGAGACGGTTCTTGGTCACTTTGAAGCTGGCGCCGGCGGCACGCATCTTGGCACGCAGGTCGGTCATCTCCGCCACCGACAGACCCGAGTAGTGGGTCACGACGACGAGGGAGGCGCCTTCGAACGTGTCATGAAGCGACCCGACCCATTCCTTCTTTTGTGTCCGGTCCACGTTACGTCTCCGATAACAGAGCCCTAGGGCCGGCTCGCACCGGCTTCGGGTCCATTGCCCTAGACTCCGCCCCAGGTCCTTGGACCTCCGGCGGAGCCGGTGGCCTGTCCCAGAAGCTTCAAGCCGCTCTCGCCCGCCGGGACTCTTCCCGAACAGCCTTCGAAACGGTTCTCACCTCTGTCTGCGCAGGCGGGAAATCCCATTCAGCCTTTCGGCACCTACGGTCTCGGACAGGTTGGAAGGCCCCCGAGGGAGCCTTCCGGTCATCCTCCCCCGAGGGAGAGGAAACTCGATCAGCCGATGGAAGCGATGTCCAGCTTCACACCGGGGCCCATGGTCGACGACAGCGACACCTTCTTGACGTAGGTGCCCTTGGCGCCCTGGGGCTTGGCCTTGTTGATGGCGTCGACGAAGGCCTTCACGTTCTCGACCAGCTTGGCCTCGTCAAACGAGGCCTTGCCGATGCCGGCATGCACGATACCGGCCTTCTCGACGCGGAACTGCACCTGGCCGGCCTTGGCGGCGCGCACCGCCTCGGTCACGTTGGGGGTGACGGTGCCCAGCTTGGGGTTCGGCATCAGGCCGCGCGGGCCCAGGACCTTGCCCAGCTTGCCGACCACGCCCATCATGTCGGGGGTGGCGATGACACGGTCGAAGTCCATGCGGCCGTTCTGGATCTCGGTGGCCAGATCGTCGTCGCCGACCACGTCGGCGCCGGCGGCGCGGGCGGCGTCGGCCTTGTCGGCCTTGGCGAACACCGCGACGCGCACGGTCTTGCCGGTGCCGTGGGGCAGCTCGACCACGCCGCGGACCATCTGGTCGGCGTGGCGGGGATCGACGCCCAGGTTCATGGCGATCTCGACGGTCTCGTCGAACTTGGCGCTGGCGCGGGACTTGATGGCCTTCACGGCCTCGTCGAGCGCGTAGAACTTGTTGCGGTCGATGTCCGCGTAGGCGTTCTTGAGCCGCTTTCCGATGTGAGCCATTGCCTTACTCCACCACCTTGAGGCCCATGGAGCGGGCCGAACCGACGATCATGCTGGCCGCGGCGTCAACGTCGTTGGCGTTGAGGTCGACCATCTTCTTCTCGGCGATCTCGCGGATCTGCGCCATGGTCACCTGACCGGCGGTCGCCTTGCCCGGGGTCTGCGAGCCCTTCTGGAGGCCGGCGGCCTTCTTCAGGAAGTAGCTGACCGGCGGGGTCTTGGTGACGAACGAGAAGGTGCGATCCGAATAGGCGGTGATCACCACCGGAATCGGCATGCCGGCTTCCAACTGCTGGGTCTGCGCGTTGAACGCCTTGCAGAACTCCATGATGTTCAGGCCGCGCTGACCCAGGGCGGGACCGATCGGCGGCGACGGATTCGCCTTGCCGGCCGGGACCTGGAGCTTGATGTAGCCAATGACTTTCTTTGCCATCTTTCCAGTCCTCTGTCTTCACAACAGGGTTGGCGGTGCGGCCAATGGCTGGCCTCCCGCCGGTACCACCTCACGGGCCCCATGCCCGCTCGGCAACGAAAATGGGAGCGCGACCGGACCGCCAGGGTCCGGCCGACGTTCCCGATGCCCTCGTCAGATCTTCTCGACCTGCGAGTATTCCAGTTCCACCGGGGTCGAGCGGCCGAAGATCGACACCGCCACCTTGAGGCGGGCCTTCTCCTCGTCGACTTCCTCGACCAGACCGTTGAACGAGGTGAAGGGACCGTCCGAGACCCGCACCTGCTCGCCCACCTCGAAGGTGACGGAGGGCTTGGGGCGCTCGACGCCTTCCTGCACCTGCTTGATGATCCGCTCGGCCTCGTTGTCCGTGATGGGGACAGGACGGCCCTTGCCGCCCAGGAAGCCGGTGACCTTGGGGGTGTTCTTGACCAGGTGCCAGGTGTCGTCGGTGAGCACCATCTTCACCAGCACATAGCCCGGAAAGAACTTCCGCTCGGCATTGACCTTCGAGCCGCGCCGGACCTCGACCACCTCTTCGGTGGGCACCAGCACCTGCTCGATCAGCTCGGCCATGCCCTTCTGCTCGGCCTGCTCGCGAATCGACTGAGAAACCTTCTTCTCGAAGCCGGAATAGACGTGGATCACGTACCAGCGGGCGGTGGCCATATCACGCTCCCAGTCCGAAAACGAGCTTGACGGCCCAGGCGAAAACCTGGTCGACGACCATGAAGAACAGGGCGGCGAGCACCACCATCACGAACACCATGCCCGTGGAAAGGGTGGTCTCGCGCCGGCTGGGCCAAGTGACCTTGGCGACTTCCTGGCGGACCTGCTTGACGAACTGACCTGGGGACGTCTTTGCCATAATCTCTTTAACTGTTCATGCGCCGTGGCGCTGTCATGAGGATCGCGGTGGCAGGAGTGGAGGGGCTCGAACCCCCAACCCCCGGTTTTGGAGACCGGTGCTCTACCAGTTGAGCTACACTCCTACGACCCGCGATGCCGACACCCCTTTCGGGGGACCGGAAGCTGGCCGGCGCGGCCGAAGCCGCACCTTATACAGCTACTCGAAGCACTTCGCAACCACGACGGCGCCGCCCGGCGTTGCCGCCGGACGGCGCCGCTCGCGGTCGACTACTCGATGATCTTGGCCACGACGCCGGCGCCGACGGTGCGGCCGCCTTCGCGGATGGCGAAGCGCAGGCCCTGGTCCATGGCGATGGGGGCGATCAGGGTCACGCTCATCTTCACGTTGTCGCCCGGCATCACCATCTCGGTGCCTTCCGGCAGCTGCACGACGCCGGTAACGTCGGTGGTGCGGAAGTAGAACTGCGGACGATAGTTGGTGAAGAACGGGGTGTGACGACCGCCCTCTTCCTTGGTCAGGATGTAGGCCTCGGCCTCGAACTTGGTGTGCGGGGTGATCGAGCCGGGGGCCGCCAGGACCTGGCCGCGCTCGACGTCCTCGCGCTTGGTGCCGCGCAGCAGCGCGCCGATGTTGTCGCCCGCCTCGCCCTGGTCGAGCAGCTTGCGGAACATCTCGACGCCGGTGCAGGTGGTCTTCACCGTCGCCTTGATGCCGACGATCTCGACTTCCTCGCCCACCTTGATCACGCCGCGCTCGACGCGGCCGGTCACCACGGTGCCGCGGCCCGAGATCGAGAAAACGTCCTCGATCGGCATCAGGAACGGCTTGTCCTTCGGACGCTCCGGCTGCGGGATGTAGGCATCGACCTCGGCCATCAGCTTCAGGATCGCGTCACGGCCGATCTCGGGGCTGCGGTCCTCCAGCGCGCACAGCGCCGAGCCCTTGACGATCGGAATGTCGTCGCCGGGGAAGTCGTAGCTCGACAGCAGCTCGCGGACCTCAAGCTCGACCAGGTCCAGCAGCTCGGGGTCGTCGACCATGTCGACCTTGTTCATGAACACCACCAGGGCCGGAACGCCGACCTGGCGCGCCAGCAGGATGTGCTCGCGGGTCTGCGGCATCGGGCCGTCGGCCGCCGACACCACCAGGATCGCGCCGTCCATCTGCGCCGCGCCGGTGATCATGTTCTTCACATAGTCGGCGTGGCCGGGGCAGTCCACGTGCGCGTAGTGGCGGTTCGTGGTCTCGTACTCGACGTGCGCCGTCGAGATGGTGATGCCACGCGCCTTCTCCTCGGGGGCCTTGTCGATCTGGTCGTAGGCCGTGAAGGTCGCGCCGCCGGTCTCGGCCAGAACCTTGGTGATCGCCGCGGTCAACGAGGTCTTGCCATGGTCGACGTGACCGATGGTGCCGATGTTGCAGTGCGGCTTGTTGCGCTCGAATTTCGCCTTAGCCATTGTCTTTGTGCTCCGTCCTCAAACAGGTCGTTCTATTGGGTTCAGCCGGCCAGCTTGGCACGGATCTCCTCGGCCACGTTGCTCGGGACTTCCGAGTAGTGGTCGAAGGTCATCGTGTACTGGGCGCGGCCCTGCGACATCGAGCGCAGGGTATTCACGTAACCGAACATGTTGGCCAGCGGGACCATGGCGGTGATCACGCGGGCGTTGCCGCGCTGGTCCATGCCGTTGACCTGGCCACGGCGGCTGTTCAGATCGCCGATGACGTCACCCATGTAGTCCTCGGGGGTGACGACCTCGACCTTCATCATCGGCTCGAGCAGCTTCGGGCCGGCCTTGGCGATGCCTTCACGGAAGGCAGCGCGCGAGGCGATTTCGAAGGCCAGCACCGACGAGTCGACGTCGTGGTAGGCGCCGTCGGTCAGGGTGGCCTTGAAGTCGATCATCGGGAAGCCGGCCAGCACGCCGTTGTCCATGGCGGAGCGGATGCCCTTGTCGACGCCCGGCACGTATTCCTTGGGCACCGAGCCGCCGACGACCTTGTTCTCGAAGATGAAGCCGGAACCCTTCTCGCCGGGCTCGAACTTGATCTTGACGCGGGCGAACTGGCCCGAGCCGCCGGTCTGCTTCTTGTGGGTGTAGTCGACCTCGTAGGCCTTCGAGATGGTCTCGCGGTAGGCCACCTGCGGGGCGCCCACGTTAGCTTCCACCTTGAACTCGCGCTTCATGCGGTCGACGATGATCTCCAGGTGGAGCTCGCCCATGCCCTTGATCACGGTCTGGCCCGACTCCTGGTCGGTCGAGACGCGGAACGAGGGATCCTCGGCGGCCAGGCGAGCCAGGGCCATGCCCATCTTCTCCTGGTCGGCCTTGGACTTGGGCTCCACGGCCACCTCGATCACCGGCTCGGGGAACTCCATGCGCTCGAGCACCACCAGCGAGCTGGGGGTCGGGTCGCACAGGGTGTCACCGGTGGTGGTGTCCTTGAGGCCGGCGAAGGCAACGATGTCACCGGCGCGGGCTTCCTTCACCTCTTCACGGGAGTTGGCGTGCATCAGCAGCATGCGGCCGACGCGCTCGCGCTTCTCCTTGACGGTGTTCTGGACATAGGAACCGGCCTCGACCACGCCCGAGTAGATGCGGACGAAGGTCAGCGAGCCGACGAAGGGGTCGTTCATGATCTTGAAGGCCAGGCCGGCGAAGGGCTCGTCGTCGGTGGCATGCTTCTGGATCGCGTCCTCGGTGCCGAACTTCACGCCCTCGATGGCGGGCACGTCGATCGGCGCCGGCAGGTAGTCGATGACGGCGTCGAGCAGGGGCTGCACGCCCTTGTTCTTGAACGCCGAACCGCACAGCACCGGCACGAAGGTGCGGCTGATGGTGCCCTTGCGGATGCACTTCTGCAGCACCTCGAAGGACGGCTCCTCGCCGCCCAGGTACTGCTCCATGGCCTCGTCGTCCATCTCGACGGCGGTCTCGATCAGCTTCTCGCGGTACTCGGCGGCCTTGTCGGCCAGCTCGGCGCGGATCGGACGCTCCTCGAACTTGGCGCCCAGGGTCTCCTCGAGCCACACGATCTCGACGTTGCGCAGCAGGTCGACGACGCCGGCATACTCGCTCTCGGAGCCGATGGGCAGCTGCATGACCAGCGGACGCGCGCCCAGGCGGTCCACGATCATGTCGACGCAGCGATAGAAGTCGGCGCCGATGCGGTCCATCTTGTTGACGAAGCAGATGCGCGGCACGCCGTACTTGTCGGCCTGGCGCCACACCGTCTCGGACTGGGGCTCGACGCCCGCCACCGAGTCGAACACGGTCACCGCACCGTCGAGCACGCGCAGGCTGCGCTCCACCTCGATGGTGAAGTCCACGTGGCCGGGGGTGTCGATGATGTTGATGCGATGGTCGCGCCAGAACGTGGTGGTCGCGGCCGAGGTGATGGTGATGCCGCGCTCCTGTTCCTGCTCCATCCAGTCCATCGTCGCGGTGCCCTCGTGCACTTCGCCGATCTTGTAGGACTTGCCGGTGTAGTAAAGGATGCGCTCGGTCGTGGTCGTCTTACCGGCATCGATGTGGGCCATGATGCCGATATTGCGATAGCGATCGAGGGTATGGGTGCGGGCCATGGGGTCTCTCGTGGCTCGGTGTTACCAGCGGTAGTGCGAGAAGGCCTTGTTGGCCTCCGCCATGCGGTGCGTGTCCTCGCGCTTCTTGACGGAGGCGCCGCGATTGTTGGCGGCGTCCAGAAGCTCGCCCGACAGGCGGTCGATCATGGTGGTCTCGGAGCGCTTGCGGGCGTAGTCGATCAGCCAGCGGATGGCAAGCGCCTGGCGGCGGTCGGCACGGACCTCGACGGGCACCTGGTAGGTGGCGCCGCCGACGCGGCGGGAGCGGACCTCGAGGGCCGGCTTCACGTTGTCGAGGGCCTCGTGGAACACCTTCAGCGGATCCTGGCCGGTCTTGTTCTGGATCTTGTCCAGGGCGCCATAGACGATCGCCTCGGCGGCCGACTTCTTGCCGTCCAGCATAAGGCAATTCATGAACTTGGCGATCACCAGGTCGCCATACTTGGCGTCGGGATTGATTTCGCGCTTCTCAGCGGCGTGACGACGGGACATGGGATCAGCTCCTTACTTCGGACGCTTGGCGCCGTACTTCGAACGACGCTGCTTGCGGTCCTTGACGCCCTGGGTGTCCAGGGTACCGCGAATGATGTGATAGCGAACGCCGGGAAGGTCCTTGACGCGGCCACCGCGGATCATGACGACCGAGTGCTCCTGCAGGTTATGGCCTTCACCGGGAATGTAGGAGGTGACCTCGAAACCGTTGGTGAGACGGACGCGGGCGACCTTACGAAGGGCCGAGTTGGGCTTCTTCGGGGTGGTGGTGTACACGCGGGTGCACACGCCGCGCTTCTGGGGGCAGGCCTCCAGGGCGGGCACCTTGTTGCGCGCCGACAGAGGCTGACGCGGCTTACGGATCAATTGGTTGATCGTGGGCATTCTCGTTCCCTTCGCTCGAACATCGGCGCAACCATGAAAAAAACCAACCGGTGGGAGTGCCACCGGGGCTTCCTTCGGGTTGCCGGTCGCCGACCCGTTCGGCGTTTTCAAAAGTGTTTCAGAGTGCCGGGGAGACGGCAAACGGACCACGGGCCGGAAACCGGCTCCCCGAGAAGGCCCGCATCCTATTTATCCCCACCCCCCTCGTCAAGAGAAAGAGTCGCCCCTGGCCTTCGCGCGCGAAGGGGGAAAAGCTTAACAAATCCGTGGTAGGATGGCGGCCAGTCGAAGGAGAGTCCGATGACCGCGCCCACGCCCGTCGTCTCCGCCGGCCGGACCCCCGAGCGGGTCGCCGACCACATCCGCGCCGCCGCCGAGACCACCGGCGTGCCGTTCGATTTCCTGCTGGCCCAAGCCAACCAGGAAAGCCGCCTCGATCCCGACGCCCGCAACCGGCGGTCCTCGGCCATGGGGCTGTTCCAGTTCACCCGCTCGACCTGGCTGGAGATGGTCAAGAAGCACGGCGCCGAACACGGGCTGGAGCGCTACGCCGAGGCCGTGACCTGGGAAAAGGGCGGCTGGACCGTCAAGGACAAGACGCTGCGGCGCGAGATCCTGGAGCTGCGGCGCGATCCCGCCGTCTCCGCCCTGATGGCCGGTGAATACGCCAAGGAGAACGAAAAGGTGCTGGAGGCCCGGCTGGGCCGGGCGGTGTCGTCGCACGACCTCTATCTGGCCCATTTCCTGGGCGCCACCGGCGCGGCGCGGGTCATCGAGGGCGCCGAGGAGCGCCCGCGCCAGGCGGCGTCCGGCGCGCTGCCCCAGGCTGCCCGCGCCAATCCCGAGATCTTCCACGAGCCGGGCAGCCGGCGCCCGCGCAGCTTTGCCTCCCTCTACGACGTGCTGCAGAAGCGGTTCGCCACCGCCGCCGCCCATGTGGCGCCGGTGGCCAAGCGGGTGCGGCCCGAGATCGACCTAGCCGGGCTGCGCCCCGAGGGCCGCCCGGAGCCCGAGCCGCCGGGGGAGGTGGCGGTGCAACTCGCGGCCGCCCAGACCCGGGCGGCGGCGCCCGCCCACTTCGCCCCCGCCCACGTCGCCAACACCCACTTCGCCAACGCCATCGAGCCGGACTCGCCCTATTTCCCGGTGGCGCTTCCCCCCTCCCCCGCCACCGCGTCGCTGGGCGCCCAGGGCGGGCCGGTGCTGCGGCTGATGCTGCAGGCCATGGAGGATGGCAAGGCCTAGCCTGGCACCTTGGGCAGGGTGAACCAGAAGGTCGAGCCTTGGCCGGGGACGCTTTCCACCCAGATGCGGCCGCCATGGCGGCCGACCACCCGCTTGCAGGTGGCCAGTCCGATGCCGGTGCCGCCATAGCGGTCGCGGGCGTGCAGGCGCTTGAACAGGTCGAAGATCTGGTCGTGGTATTGCGGCTCGATGCCGATGCCGTTGTCGGCGACGTAGAACGCCCATTCCGGGCCCTGGTCGACGGCACCGATGGTGACCTCGGGCCGGACGTCGGGGCGGCGGTACTTGACGCCGTTGCCGATCAGGTTCTGGAACAGGCTGGCCAACTGGGGCGGATCGGCCGAAACCACCGGCAGCGGCCCCTTGACCTCGACCGCCGCCTGGGCCTCGGCGATGACCGTCTTGAGCTGGGCCAGGGCGGTGCTGACCGCCGCCCCGGCCTGGATCTGGGCCAGGACCAGCTTGCCGGTGCCGACGCGTGAATAGGCCAGCAGCTCGTTGATGATGGCCTGCATGCGGCGGACCCCGTCGACGGTGTAGCCGATGAAGGCGTCGGCGTCGGGGTCCAGCTTGCCCTCGTAGCGGCGCTGGAGCAGCTGCACGTAGCTGGCGATGTTGCGCAGCGGCTCCTTGAGGTCGTGCGAGGCGATGTAGGCGAACTGCTCGAGATCGGCGTTGGAACGCTCGAGATCTTGGTTGAGGACTTCGAGCGCCTGCGCCGCCTTGCGCTGGCGGGTCAGCTCGCGCACCAGCAGAACGGTGAGGCTGGCCATCACCACCAGGCCGGCGGCCACCAGCACCGCCACCCGGACCGCCCGCTGGCGCCATAGCACCACGTCCTCCTCGGCGGCAGCCGCCACCCACACCACCAGCCGGCGGGGTTCGACCAACCGGTACGACACCACCCGGGGCACTCCCCCGGAGCGCGCCGGCTCGCGAAACGTTCCCACCGGCGCGCGGTCCAGATGCCCGGCGAACAGGGGCGCGTCGCGGGTGGCGCCGGGGGAAAGGTCCTCGGCGCGCAGCGGCTGGCGGGCCACGGTGGCGCCGTCCAGGGCGTGAATGCCCAGGGCG
>JBFMHS010000113.1:9517-13051 GCA_040751765.1 Pseudomonadota bacterium
TCTGGTAGAAGCGCTTGAAATAATCCACGTCCACCAGCGCCGCCGCCAGCCCGGCCACGGAGCCGCCGCCGTCGCGGATGCGCCGCGCCACCGGGAAGACGTAGCGGCGACTGGCCTCGTCAAAGCCGGCGGCGCCGATGACCGCCCCGGCGCGAGCGCCGTCGCGCAACGCGCGGACCCATGGCCGGCCCGACAGGTCCTCGCCCGCATGGTGGGCGCCGCGCGCATCGGCCAGCACCCGCCCGGCGGGATCGACAACCACCACGTTGACCAGGTGCGGGGCTGCGCCCAGCATGTCGCCGAGACCATCTTCTGGCGGGTGGGCCAGCACCCGCTCGCCCACCCGGAGCGCCGTCATCTCGGCGGCATCGAGGGTGCGGTTGACGTGCTCTTCCAGCAGGCGGGCGAAGGAGGCGGCCGATTGGGTGACGCGCTCGGTGGTCTCGACGCGGTCGGACTGGATGACGTAGGCGCCGACGACCCCGCTGACCACGCCGTAGAAAACGGCCATGGCCACCAAGAGACGCCGCGGCTCGATCCACCGCCTCCAGCTCCGGTCCAATGCTGCCCCTTTCAGGTTCTCCCCCGCGCCCAGGATGGTACCTCTTGCGCGCTCGGGTGCCAAGCGGGGCGGCGGCCGCATCCGGCAATCGCGGCAGCAAGGGGGGTGGCTTCGCGAGGCAACGAAAAACCCCCGCCTCGGTGCCGGGGCGGGGGCTTTCGTCACTGTTCAGGCCGAATGGGTCACTCGGCCGGCGGGGCGCTGGGCTGGGTGCCGTCCGAGCCCGGCGGCAGCGCCGGGGTTTCCTCGCCGCCCTCGCCGCCTTCCACCTGCATCTCGCGATCGCGCTTGGCGGCGATCTCGCGCAGGCGGTTCATCACCGCGCCGGTACCGGCGGGGATGAGGCGGCCGACGATAACGTTTTCCTTGAGGCCGTTCAGCGTGTCGACCTTGCCCGAGACGGCAGCCTCGGTCAGCACGCGGGTGGTCTCCTGGAACGATGCCGCCGAGATGAACGAGTGGGTCTGCAAGCTGGCCTTGGTGATGCCCTGCAGCACCGGGGTGCCCGAGGCCGGACGGCCCTGCTCGCGGATCGCCTTCTCGTTCTCGGCCTCGAACTCCAGGCGGTCGATCTGCTCGCCCACCAGGAAGGTCGTGTCGCCGGGGTCGGTGATCTCGATCTTCTGCAGCATCTGACGGACGATCACCTCGATGTGCTTGTCGTTGATCTTCACGCCCTGGAGACGATAGACCTCCTGGATCTCGTTGATGAGATACTGGGCAAGCGCCTCGACGCCCAACACCTTGAGGATGTCGTGCGGCACCGGATTGCCGTCCATCAGCGGGTCGCCGCGGCGGACGTAGTCGCCTTCCTGCACCGAGATGTGCTTGCCCTTGGGGATCAGGTACTCGATGGCATCGCCGTCCTCGGGGACCACCAGGATGCGGCGCTTGGACTTGTAGTCCTTGCCGAATTCCACGCGGCCGTCGATCTCGGAGATGATGGCGTGATCCTTGGGCTTGCGGGCCTCGAACAGCTCGGCGACACGCGGCAGACCGCCGGTGATGTCGCGGGTCTTCGAGCCTTCGCGCGGGATGCGGGCGATGACGTCGCCGGCATGGAGCCGTGCCTGGTTCTCGATGTTGAGGATGGCGTCCAACGACAGGAAGTAACGGGCCTCCAGGCCGTTGGGCAGGGTGACCGGATTGCCCTTCTCGTCGCGCAGCTCGACACGCGGACGCAGGTCGGCGCCGCGCGGCTGCTGCTTCCAGTCGATGACCACCTTCGAGGCGATGCCGGTGGCCTCGTCGACCACCTCACGCATGGACAGGCCTTCCACCAGGTCGACGAAGTGGGCCACACCCGTGGTCTCGGTGATGATCGGCAGGGTGTAGGGATCCCATTCGGCCAGCTTGGTGCCCTTGGTCACCCGCTCGCCGGCGTCGGCCAGCAGCTTGGCGCCGTAGGGCACGCGGTGGCGGGCACGCTCGCGGCCGTTGTCGTCGGTGAGCACAACTTCGCAGTTGCGGCTCATGACGATGCGGGCGCCCGAGGAGTTCTCGACGACGTTGCGGTTGAGCACCTGCACGGTGGCATCGCCCGCCGACTCGATGGACGACGCCTCGGCGCCGCGCTGGGCCGCGCCGCCGATGTGGAAGGTGCGCATGGTCAGCTGGGTACCGGGCTCGCCGATGGACTGGGCGGCGATGACGCCGACCGCCTCGCCGACATTGACCCGGGTGCCCCGGGCCAGGTCGCGGCCATAGCAGCTGCCGCAGACACCCTCACGGGCCTCGCAGGTCAGCACCGAACGGATGGCCACCACCTCGATGCCGGCGTCCTCGATGGCCTCGACCTCGGCCTCGCCGATGATCTCGCCGGCGGGGACCAGCACGTCGCCGGTGCCGGGATGGACCACATCGCGGGCGGCGGTGCGGCCCAGGATGCGCTCGCCCAGCGGAGCGATGACTTCGCCGCCCTCGACCACCGCCGAGACGGTGAGGCCGTTGGTGGTGCCGCAATCCTCCTCGACGATGATGGCGTCCTGCGCCACGTCCACCAGACGGCGGGTCAGGTAACCCGAGTTGGCGGTCTTCAGCGCGGTGTCGGCCAAGCCCTTACGGGCGCCGTGGGTGGAGTTGAAGTACTCCAGCACGGTCAGGCCTTCCTTGAAGTTCGAGATGATCGGGGTCTCGATGATCTCGCCCGAGGGCTTGGCCATCAGGCCACGCATGCCGGCCAGCTGCTTCATCTGGGCCGCGGAGCCGCGGGCGCCGGAATGGGCCATCATGTACACCGAATTGACGGTGCGGCCGGGCTCGGCGCGGCTGATCTCCTTCATCATGGCGTCGGCGACGTCGTCGGTGCACTTCGACCACGCGTCCACCACCTTGTTGTACTTCTCGCCCTGGGTGATCAGGCCGTCCTGGTACTGCTGCTCGTATTCCTTGACCTTCTCCTCGGTCTCGGACACCAGCTTCTCCTTGGCCGGAGGCACCACCATGTCGTCCTTGCCGAACGAGATGCCAGCGCGGAAGGCGTGGCTGTAGCCCAGCCCCATGACCCGGTCGGCGAAGATCACCGTCTCCTTCTGGCCGCAGTGGCGGTACACCAGATCGATGACGTTCTGGATGTCCTTCTTGGTCAGCAGGCGGTTGATGGCAGAGAACGGCACGTTCGGGTTGCGCGGCAGGATCTGCGCCAGGATCATGCGGCCGGCGGTGGTCTCCACCAGCGTGGTGATCGGCTGGTTGTCCTTGTCGACCGTCTTGTACCGGCACTTGATCTTCTGGTGCAGGTTCAGGACCTTGTCGTTGAGCGCGGACTCGATCTCGGCGATGTCGCGGAACACCGGCACGCGATACAGGAACGCCTTGCCGGCCTTGACGGCAGTCTCGATCTCGGCGACGTCGGCCGACGGGAAGACGGTGCCGGGCTTTTCGGCGTTGAACACCTTGAGGTCACCGCGCTCAAGCCCCGCCTGGAGCATCTCACGGCTGGTCACCTTGACGGCGCGATGGGCGGTCACCTC
>JBFMHS010000114.1:0-12443 GCA_040751765.1 Pseudomonadota bacterium
AGAACACGAGGACTTTGGTATCCGAGGTTCCTGTTCGGATTCTGTTCATCGGGGAAAGGCAGAGCGCCGTAGAGGTTCAGGACCACGTTGCCCGCCAATCCCAATTTCTCCTCTGGTCCCTGCGCCAAGCGCCCCGGCTGGTCGGTCGATGCGCTGAAGGGCACGCCCGTCGGGCGGTCCCACCGTGCCAAGGTCGGCAAGGAAAAGCTCGCGGAGGTGATCGAGAAGTCGCGCGCCATCCTGGGCATTCCCGCTGACTACCGCATCGGCATCGTGCCGGCGTCCGACACCGGCGCCGTCGAGATGGCGCTGTGGTCCATGCTGGGCGCGCGTGGCGTCGACATGTTCGCCTGGGAAAGCTTCGGTGGCGAATGGGTGACCGACGTCACCAAGCAGCTCAAGCTGGATGACGTGCGGGTCTTCAAGGCCGGCTACGGCGAGCTGCCCGACCTGGGTCAGGCCGATTTCTCGCGCGACGTGGTGTTCACCTGGAACGGCACCACCTCGGGTGTGCGGGTTCCCAACGGCGACTGGATCAAGGCCGACCGCCAGGGCCTGACCATCTGCGACGCCACCAGCGCGGTGTTCGCCATGGACATCCCCTGGGACAAGCTGGACGTCGTCACCTGGTCCTGGCAGAAGGTGTTGGGCGGCGAGGCCGCGCACGGCATGCTGGTGCTCAGCCCCCGCGCCGTCGAGCGCCTCCAGACCTACACGCCGTCGTGGCCGCTGCCCAAGATCTTCCGCCTGGCCAAGGGCGGCAAGCTGATCGAGGGCATCTTCAAGGGCGAGACCATCAACACCCCGTCGATGATCGCCGTCGAGGATCAGATCGACGCCCTGAACTGGTCGGAATCGGTGGGTGGGCTCAAGGGCCTGATCGCCCGCTCCGAGGCCAACCTGGCCGCGTTGCAGGGGTGGATGGACAAGTCCGAATGGGCCGAGAACCTGGCCAAGGACGCCAAGACCCGGTCCTGCACTTCGATCTGCATCGCCATCAAGGCTCCGTTCTTCGCCAAGCTGTCCGACGAGGACAAGGCGGCGGCGGCCAAGAAGTTCGTCTCGGTCCTCGACAAGGAGGGCGTCGCCTACGACATCGGCGCCTACCGTGACGCCCCGCCCGGCCTCCGGGTGTGGGGCGGCGCCACCGTCGAGACCTCGGACATCGAGAAGCTGCTGCCCTGGCTGGACTGGGCCTTCGCCCAGGTCAAGGCCGAGTTCGAGCCCAAGGTTCAGTAACAAGCAACAGGTTGACGGGCGCCCCGCCAGTAGCGGCGGCGCCCGATCTCCCTCGGGGGAAGGAAAGCACATGCCCAAGGTTCTGATCAGCGACAAGCTGAGCCCCGCCGCCGTCCAGATCTTCAAGGACCGCGGCATCGAAACCGACGTCAAGGTCGGCATGACGCCCGACGAGCTGAAGGCCTGCATCGGCCAGTACGACGGCCTCGCCATCCGCTCCAACACCAAGGTCACCGCCGACGTGCTGGCTGCCGCCACCAACCTCAAGGTGGTCGGCCGCGCCGGCATCGGCGTCGACAACGTCGACGTGCCGGCCGCCACCGCGCGCGGCATCGTGGTCATGAACACCCCCTTCGGCAATTCGGTGACCACCGCCGAGCACGCCATCGCCATGATGTTCGCCCTGGCACGCGACATTCCCACCGCCAACGCCTCCACCCATGCCGGCAAATGGGAGAAGTCCCGCTTCATGGGCGTCGAGCTGACCGGCAAGACCCTGGGCATCATCGGCTCGGGCAACATCGGTTCCATCGTCGCCGACCGTGCCCTGGGCCTGAAGATGAAGGTCGTGGCCTTCGACCCGTTCCTGTCCGCCGAGCGCGCCAAGGACCTGGGCATCGAGAAGGTCGACCTCGACACCCTGTTCGCGCGGGCCGACTTCATCACCCTGCACACCCCGCTGACCGAGGCCACCCGCAACATCATCGACGCCAAGGCCATCGCCAAGATGAAGAAGGGCGTGCGCATCATCAACTGCGCCCGCGGCGGCCTGATCGTCGAGGAGGACCTCAAGGCGGCCATCGAATCCGGCCAGGTCGGCGGCGCCGCGCTGGACGTGTTCAACGTCGAGCCGGCCAAGGAGAATGGCCTGTTCGGCATGGACAAGGTGGTGTGCACCCCGCATCTGGGCGCCTCCACCTCCGAGGCCCAGGAGAATGTCGCGCTACAGGTGGCCGAGCAGATGGCCGACTACCTGTTGACCGGCGCCGTGACCAACGCGCTCAACATGCCGTCGGTGTCGGCCGAGGACGCCCCCAAGCTGCGCCCCTACATGAAGCTGGCCGGCCAGCTGGGCTCTTTCGCGGGTCAGTTGACCGAGCACGCGCTGAAGTCGGTGAAGATCGAGTACGAGGGCCACGTCGCCACGCTCAACACCAAGCCGCTGACCGCCATCATCCTGGAAGGCTTGCTCAAGCCCATGGTCGAGGCGGTCAACATGGTCAACGCCCCGGTGCTGGCCAAGGAACGCGACATCGACGTCTCCGAGGTCAAGAACGAGCGCGAGGGCGACTACCACACCCTGGTGCGCGTCACCGTCACTACCGAGGTGCGCACCCGGTCGGTGGCCGGCACCCTGTTCGGCGGCGACAAGCCGCGCCTGGTCGAGATCAAGGGTATTCCCATCGAGGCCGAGCTGGGTCCCTACATGCTGTTCGTCACCAACCAGGACAAGCCCGGCTTCATCGGGCGCCTGGGCTCGATGCTGGGCGAGCTGAACATCAACATCGCCACCTTCCACCTGGGCCGGGCCGCCGCCGGCGGCGACGCCATTTGCCTGGTGCAGGTGGACCAGCCGCTGACCGACGAGATCATCGAGAAGGTCCGCGCCATCCCGCACGTGGTCCAGGCGAAGGGCCTGTCGTTCTGACCCTCGCGCCGCCGTGAAGAGCCCCTCCCGCTCCGGCGGGAGGGGTTTCTTTATACCATTTCCAATCCGTGTTCTTGACAGATTCCATCGTTCCGCGCATTCTCCCTTCCTATTACGAAAGAGTCATGGGGCCTATACCCATGGCCAATCACAGGAAGGGGAACCCAATGGGACTGCTGTCCGCCGGGCGGCGATTCGCCGCGCCCGTCATGCTTTCCGAGGAGTGCGAGCGAGAGGTGGTGGACGACGAGCGCGTCGCCGCCATCGAAGCCATGCTCGACATGATCCTGGAAGGTCGCTACGCCTCGGTGCCCGAGGGCGCCTGCCCGGTCGGCATGAAGGTCAAGCAACTGGCCCGCACCCTGGAGGAGCGGGCGCTGGGCGAGCTCAAGCGCAATGTCGAGATGTCGGTCAACATCAATGAGGCGGTCACCGACACCGCCGGCATGATGCGCGACATCACCGAGGTCGATCGCCGCGCCCAGACCATCGCCGCTGCCGCCGAGGAATTGGTGGCGAGCGTCGGCGAGATCGCCCGCAACTCGGAAGCCGCCGCCGACGATGCCCGCGCCGCCCAGCTCGCTGCCGCCGAGGGCCAGCGCGCCGCTGACCAGGCCGAGACCACCATGCGCGCCATCGCCCAGGCGGTGGAGGATTCGGCGGCCAAGGTGGACGGCTTGGCCCAGGCTTCGGTCCAGATCGGCGACATCGTCAACCAGATCGAGGCCATCGCCCGCCAGACCAACCTGCTGGCGCTCAACGCCACCATCGAGGCGGCGCGTGCAGGCGACGCGGGCAAGGGCTTCGCGGTGGTGGCCGGTGAGGTCAAGAACCTGGCCAACCAGACCGCGCGCGCCACCGAGGACATCCGCCGGCGCATCGAGACCCTGCGCCAGGAGATGGCGTCCATCGTCCATTCCATGCAACAGGGCGCCCGCGCCGTCGAGGAGGGGCAGGAGGTCATTCAGGCCACCGGCGGCAACATGCGCGAGGTGGCCGGGCAGGTGGCCAACGTCACCGCCAAGATGGAGGACATCGCCGCCATCCTGACCCAGCAGACCGCCGCCTCCGGCGAGGTGTCCAGCGGCATCGCGGTGGTGGCCGAGATGGCCGGCCGCAACGTCGCCTCCATCGCCGAGGTGGTCGACGCCATGGACCGCTCCGGCAAGGTCATCGCCCGGACCCTGGGCGACATGTCGAGGCTGGAGATCCGCGACCTTACGGTGCACATCGCCAAGTCCGACCACATGATCTGGCGCAAGCGGCTGGCCGACATGCTGGTGGGCCGCGAGACGCTGAACCCGTCGGAGCTCGCCGACCACACCCAGTGCCGCCTGGGCAAATGGTGCTGCGGGGTCAGCGACCCGGCCATCACCAACCATCCCGCCTTCAAGCAGCTGGAGGAGCCCCACCGGCTGGTTCACGCCCATGGCATCGAGGCGGCGCGCCTGTACCAACAGGGCGACCTCGACGGCGCCCTGGACGCGGTGGAAAAGGCCGCCGAGGCCTCCAAGGGGGTGATGGCGGCGCTGGACGCGCTGGCCAACCGGTAGAGGCGGGCCAAAGGCGTCATTTCCGTTTGCCCCATCCAAGCACATGGGGTACACCGGGCTGTTGCCCAGCCGGCCCCTGGACCGGGGCCGGCCTCCGACACCAGGTTGACGACGCCTCTGATGAACGACAACGCCAACCGGGCGCTCCTGCCCGCGGGACTGCGCGACATCCTTCCGCCCGACGCCGAGCATGAAGCGGCGGTCGTCGGCCGGCTCATGGAGCATTTCTCCCAACAGGGCTACCAGCGGGTCAAGCCGCCGCTGATCGAGTTCGAGGAGAGCATGCTGACCGGCGCCGGCGCCGCCACCGCGGGCCAGGCCTTCCGCGTCATGGACCCGCTGTCCCAGCGCATGATGGCAGTGCGCGCCGACATGACCCCCCAGGTGGCCCGCATCGCCACGGTTCGCCTGGCTGGCGAGCCGCGTCCGCTGCGGCTGTCCTATTCGGGCCAGGTGCTGCGGGTGAAGGGCAGCCAGTTGCGCCCCGAACGCCAGTTCGGCCAGGCCGGCATCGAGCTGATCGGCAGCGATTCCGCCGCCGCCGACGCCGAGGTGGTGGTGCTGGCGGCCGAGGCGCTGTCCGAACTGGGCGTGGCCGGGGTGTCGGTCGACCTGTCGCTGCCGACCCTGGTGCCGGCGTTGTTCGCCGAGCTTGGGCTGGCCGGCCAGGTGTCCGAGGCTTTGCGCGGCGCCATCGACCACAAGGATGCCGCCGTGGTCGCCGCCGAAGGCGGCCGCGCCGCCGAGGTGCTGTCGGCGCTGCTCAAGGCCGTCGGTCCCGCCGACCGGGCGCTGGAGGTGCTGGCGGCGCTCGACCTGCCGCCCGCCGCCGCCGCTGGGCGCGACCGCCTGGCCGAGGTGGTGACGCTGGTCCGCGCCGCCATGCCCGAGCTGACGCTCACCATCGACCCGGTGGAGAACCGGGGCTTCGAATACCATGCCGGGGTCGCCTTCACGCTGTTCGGTCGTTCCATCGGCGGCGAGCTGGGTCGCGGCGGCCGCTACCTGGCCGGCGGCCGCGAGCCCGCCACCGGCGCGACCCTGTTCATGGATACGGTTCTCGCCGCGCTTCCCGGCCCCCGGCCCGCCAAGCGCGTGTTCGTTCCCGCGGGCACTCCGCGCCCGTGGGCCCAGGCCCTGCGCGCCCAAGGGTGGGTGACGGTGGCCGGATTGGATCCGGCGGCCGATCCCGATGCGGAAGCCAAGCGTCTCGGCTGCGGCAGCGTGCTGATCGCCGACGGCGTCAAGACAGTCGAAGAGAGGGGACGTTAAGAGATGGCGAATGTTGCTGTGGTCGGCGCCCAGTGGGGTGACGAGGGCAAGGGCAAGGTCGTCGACTGGCTGAGCGAGCGGGCGGACGTGGTGGTCCGTTTCCAGGGCGGCCACAACGCGGGCCACACCCTGGTCATCAACGGAGTGGTCTACAAGCTGTCGCTGCTGCCCTCGGGCATCGTGCGCGGCAAGATGTCGATCATCGGCAATGGCGTGGTGGTGGACCCCTGGGCCCTGCTGGACGAGATCGAGCGCATCAGCGCCCAGGGCGTCAGCATCACTCCGGACGTGCTGAAGATCGCCGAGAACGCCTGCCTGATCCTGCCGCTGCACGGACATCTCGACCGTGCCCGCGAGGAAGCCTCGGGCGCCGCCAAGATCGGCACCACCGGCCGCGGCATCGGTCCGGCCTATGAGGATCGCGTCGGCCGCCGCGCCATCCGCGTCTGCGACCTCGACGACAATGCCGTGCTGGAGCAGAAGCTGGACAAGCTGCTGGCCCACCATAACGCCCTGCTCAAGGGCCTTGGCGCGCCGCTGCTGGACGGCCAGGAGATCCTCGACAAGCTGAAGGCGGTCGCGCCGAAGATCCTGCCTTTCGCCGACGTGGTCTGGCAGCGCCTCGACGAGATCCGCCACACCCGCAAGCGGGTGCTGTTCGAGGGCGCCCAGGGCGCCATGCTCGACGTCGACCACGGCACCTATCCCTTCGTGACCTCGTCCAACACCGTGTCCGGCAATGCCGGCACCGGTTCGGGCGTCGGCCCCGGCCAGGTCGGCTTCGTGCTGGGTATCTGCAAGGCCTACACCACCCGCGTCGGCTCTGGTCCGTTCCCCACCGAGCTGGACAACGAGATCGGCCACAAGATCGGCGACCGCGGCCATGAGTTTGGCACCGTCACCGGCCGCCGCCGCCGTTGCGGCTGGTTCGACGCGGTGTTGGTCCGCCAGTCGGTCAAGGTCAACGGCGTCAACGGCATCGCGCTGACCAAGCTGGACGTGCTGGACGGTTTCGACGAGCTCAAGATCTGCACCGGCTACAAGTACCGGGGCCAGGTGCTCGACCACCTGCCGTCGGCCCAGGCCAAGCAGGCCGAGGTCGAGCCGGTCTACGAGACCATCGAGGGCTGGAGCGAAAGCACCCAGGGCGCGCGGTCGTGGAAGGACCTGCCGGCCACCGCCGTCAAATACATCCGCCGCATCGAGGAGCTGATCGACGCGCCGGTGGCCATGCTGTCCACCAGCCCCGAGCGCGAGGACACCATCCTGGTGCAGGACCCCTTCGCCAGCTGACGTCGCGAAGGATGACGAGCTCCGCCCGGGAGGCTAATATGCCCCCGGGTGGGGCGCGCGGCTCCAGCGAGAAACGGACGCGAGAATGGCGGACGCCGCTGCCGAGGCACGATCGGAAGAGACGGTAGTCAAGCCCGCGGGGCCCCCGGGGGTGCTGCGGGACCGCTACGTCATCCGCTCCAGCCAGCCGCTGCCCGAACTGGCGACCCCCAACGCCGAGGCCTTCGCCGCCGAGGACAAGCGCGACCCCAATCGCGCCCTTTACGCCCTGATCTGCCGGCCGGAACTGCCGCCCCGCGTGACCATCATGCGGGCGCTGAAGGGTGTCCAGAGCCCCGGCCTGTGCCACCTGGTGGAGTGGGGGGCGATGAACTGGCCGCCCGTCGGCCGCCAGTGCATGACGGTGATCTACGAGCGTCCCGGCGGCCCCCGGCTGATGCCCAGCCTCAAGGCCGATATCCGCCGCATCGACGAATACGACCTTACCCGCAAGGTCATCGAGCCCCTGACTTCGGCGGTGAAGGAGATGATCTCGCGCGGCATCACCCACCGCGCCATCCGCCCCACCAACATGTTCTTCATGGACGGCGCCGGCGAGCGCATCGCCCTGGGCGACTGCGTATCCACGCCGCCGGCCTTCGACCAGCCCACCGTGTTCGAGACCATCGAATCCGGCATGGCCAATCCAGTGGCGCGCGGCGGCGGCACCTATTCCGACGACCTCTACTCGCTGGGCGTCACCCTGCTGTTCATCATGCTGGGCCGCAATCCGGTGGCCCATCTGGACGACGCCACCATCCTCAAACAGAAGATCCAGCAGGGCAGCTACGCGACGCTGGTCGGCGACGAACGCCTGCCCCTGCCGATGATCGAGGTGCTGAAGGGGCTGCTGTGCGACGACCCCGACCAGCGGTGGGACATCGAGTCGCTGGACCTGTGGCTGCAGGGCCGCCGGCTGTCGCCGATCCAGGCCCGGGTCGAGAAGCGGGGGGCCCGCGGCTTCCCCTTCCAGGGCAATGAGTATTTCAACTGCCGCGAACTGGCCCAGGCCATGTCGCGAAACTGGGAGGCGGCCATCCCGCCGGTGCTGGAGGGCAAGCTGGAGCTGTGGCTCCGGCGCGCCGTCGAGGACAAGGAGCGGGCGGCGGCGGTGGCCGAGGTGGTGCGACTGGCCATCAACACCACGGCCGACAAGCGGGTCGCCTCGGACCTGATGCTGTGCCAGGTGTTGATCCTGTTGGATCCCACCGCGCCCATCCGCTACAAGGGCTTCAACGCCATGCCCGACGGCTTCGGCTCGGCGCTGGCGGCTATTGTGGCTCGGCGCGAGGATCCCCGGCTGATGGTCGAGATGATCCTGCGCGACGTTCCCAAGCTGTGGTTCGAGGCGCGCAAGACCTACCTGCCCGACAATTCGCTGATGGAAGGGAATTTCCGCGAGCTGAAGGGCTATCTCTCGCAGGCCGGCATGGGCTTCGGGCTGGAGCGCTGCCTGTACGAGATGAACGACGCCCTGCCGTGCCAGAGCCCGCTGGTCGGCGAGGAATACGTGGTCGAGCTGCGCGAATTGCTTCCGGCGCTGAACGCGGCCGCCGGCAAGCGGTCGGACCCCAAGCAGTGGCCCATCGACCGCCACGTCGCCGCCTTCATGGGCGCCCGCGCCCGCAGCGACATCGACCGCAACCTGACCCAGCTCAACGATGCTGAACCGGCGCGGGCGCTGATGGCGCTGATCAACCTGTTCGCCGTGTTCCAGTACCGCCTGGGTCCGGAATCCATGCCCGGCCTGGCCGGCTGGATCGGCGGCCTGGTCACCCCGGTGGTTCACAGCTTCCACTCGCGCGAGAAGCGGCGCGAGCTGGAAAAGGAGATCCCCCGCCTGGTCCGGCGCGGCTCGGTGGTCGAAATATACAACCTGCTCGAGAATGCCGAGGCCAAGGAGAAGGACGCCGCCGAATTCCACTGGGCCCAGGCCCAGTATCAGGCCGCCGAGGAGGAGATCAAGCGCGTCCAGTCCGACGAGGACGAACGCGAAAAGGAGGCCGATCGCATCGGCAAGCAGACCGCCGCCGTCACCGGCATCGTCATCGCCCTGGTCACTGTGACCGTGGTGATCATCATGAAGGTGCTCTGACATGGCCAAGAAACCTGCGCCGCCGCCCAAGCCGGGCGCCAAGAAGGCCTCGTCGGCCGGCACCAACAAGATCGTGGTGCTGATGGTGCTGGCAGCGCTGGTGCCGTTCTCGCTGCCCACCGTGACCATCGTCTTCTTCACCATGCTGCCGACCCTGGCCGCCTGGGCCTCGGAAAAGGGGGCCAACAAATACGCCTGGCTATGCGTGGGCGGGGTCAATTTCGCCGGGGTGATCCCGTTCCTGTTCTCGCTGTGGTTCGGGGTGCACACCCTGGACGAGGCGTTCAACATGCTGTCCGACGGCGACGTTCTGCTGTGGGCCTATGGTGCCTCGGCCTTCGGCTGGCTGCTGTACACCGGCATGCCGCCCATGGTCGGGGCGTGGCTGAAATTCACCACCGAGCACCGGGTCTCGGCGCTGAAGGCAGCACAAAAGAAACTGATCGAGGAATGGGGCGACGAGGTCGCCAAGAAGCCGGGGTGACATGAGCAAGCGCGTATTCTGGGTGGTTTTCCTTCTGCTGGCGGCGCCGATGGCCGCCGTGGGCATCATGGCGTCGCCGGTGGGCTTTCTGGGGGCGCTGGTCTACACCAAGGCCCGCAACGCGATGGCCGAGGCGGTGCTGACGGTATCGGTGGACGGTACCGTCGCCGGCCGTCCGGTGTCCTTGGTGCGCATCGTTCGCTGCGATGGCGGCTCCACCGCCACCGAGGACGGCGCCAAGCTGCGCTTCGACGCCCGGCCGGGCTGGCTGGTCCACGACCTGGGCCAGGGCGACACCCTGGTGCTGCCGGTCCAGGGCCTGTGCCGCGCCGCCGTCAAGGCTGAATGGTCGTTCCCGTCGTGGCACTACACCCTGCGCCCCAGGCCGGACTTCGCGCCACTGGCGATGGTGGTGGGGGCCGACGGCGCCGTCGCCGCCCATGCGCTGGCGTCCTCCACCACCTTGGCGCTGACGGTGGCCCAGGCCGCCGCCGAGGCCGCGCCGACGGCGCAGCCGGCGCTGCCTGCCGGTTTGGCCGGGGGCGAGTTCCACACCGCCCTGCTGACCCCGGTGCCGCGCGACCTGCTGGCCTATTATCCGCCGGTGGCCCAGATCGCCGCCAACGGCAAGGGCGTGGCGCCGCTGGACCTGCTGCCGCCGCAGATCGCCATCGCCACTTGGCGCCTGCCCGAATCCGCCGAGCAGTTGGCTGCCTGGCCCGACGCCGGCCGCATCGCCACCCCGCTGACCAACCATCCGCTGCCGACCCTCACCGGCCTGCGCGCCGTCGACGGCAGGCTGGAGCCGCTGCCCATCCCCGGCGTGGTGGTCCTCTCGCGGCAGCCGCTGGCCGGCGCCACGGGTACGCTCGGCGGCGTGGATGTCCAATTGCCCGACATCCGCGTCCTACTCACCGACGCCACCGGCACCCCGGCAGTGCTGGAGACGAAACGGCTGCGGCTGCCGGCGGAGTAGGCGCCGGCGGACAGGAGGGCGGTTGGACGGGCGCCATTTCCCCGCCCGGCGAGAGGCAACGAAAAAGGGCGCCTGCGGCGCCCCTTGCTCTGATCCGGAGATCGTGAGGGTCAGTGCTGCGGCTGGTTCTCGATGGCCGCGTTCTTCATGGATTTCTGCAGCTTCTCGAAGGCGCGGACCTCGATCTGGCGCACGCGCTCGCGGCTGATGCCGTAGTGCTGCGACAGGTCCTCCAGCGTCACCGGATTTTCCATGAGCCGGCGCTGGGTGAGAATGTGCCGCTCGCGCTCATTGAGGCTGTTCAGCGCCTGGGACAGCAACCCCCGGCGGCGGCCCAACTCCTCGCGCTCGGCCAGTTCGGTCTCCTGGTCGTCGCGCTCGTCCACCAGCCAGTCCTGCCACTCGCCCTCGCCGTCGATGCGGACGGGCGCGTTGAGGCTGTGGTCGGGGCTCGACAGACGGCGGTTCATGCTGACCACGTCGGCCTCGGCCACGTCAAGGTCCTGGGCGATCTTGCGCACGTTCTCGGGGGACAGGTCGCCCTCCTCGATGGCCTGCATCTGGCCCTTCAGCTTGCGCAGGTTGAAGAACAGTTTCTTCTGGGCGGCGGTGGTGCCCATCTTCACCAGCGACCACGAATGCAGGATGTATTCCTGGATCGCGGCACGAATCCACCACATGGCGTATGTGGCCAGCCGGAAGCCGCGGTCGGGGTCGAAGCGCTTGACCGCCTGCATCATCCCGACATTGCCCTCCGAGATCAGCTCGCCGATGGGCAGGCCGTAGCCGCGATAGCCCATGGCGATCTTGGCCACCAGACGCAGATGGCTGGTGACCAGCTTGTTGGCGGCGTTGAGGTCGTCGTGGTCACGGAAGTTCTTGGCCAGCTGGTACTCCTCCTCGGGGGCCAGCATGGGGAACTTGCGGATCTCCTGAAGATAGCGCGACAGGTTCCCTTCCGGAGCCATCGCGAGGCTTGGGGAAATCGCCGTCATCTCTCATCTCCTCTCTTCGCGTCGAAGGGTTCGCCCTTCGATCGGTCGCGCCGCGTTGCGGCGGGCACGACCACGCTTATCAGCTTCTCTTGTCCGAGAGAATGCCACAGGAGGCTTGTCAAGTATAGGGGTAACTTACAGTGGCTCTAAAAATTTCAGTAAGAGATTGATATCAGATGGCATATCGCTTTCGAAGATCATGTTTTGACCCGAGGAGGGATGGGAGAACCCGAGTAGGTAGGCGTGCAGGGCCTGGCGGGGAAAAGAGGCCAGACGGTCCCTGGCTTCCGGCGGCAGTCCGCGCGTCCGCGCCGCCCGCGGACGGCCGTAGGTCTGGTCGCCGACCAGGGGGTGGCCGATGGAGGTCATGTGGACCCTGATCTGGTGCGTGCGCCCCGTCGCCAGGCGGCACTCCACCAGCGACACCGCGCCGCCGGCATAGGGCCTTACGACCCGGTAGCGGGTCAGGGCGTGCTTGCCGCCGGAAGTCACGATGGCCATCTTCTTGCGGTCGTTGGGTGACCGCCCGATGTCGCCCTCGATGATGCCCTCGCGCGGGATGGGCAGGCCCCATACCACCGCCTTGTAGGCGCGCTCCAGCGTGTGGGCCGCGAACTGGGCCGACAGGCCGGCATGGGCGCGGTCGTTCTTGGCCGCGACCATCAGGCCGCTGGTGTCCTTGTCGATCCGGTGCACGATACCCGGCCGCCGCACGCCGCCGATGCCCGACAGCGACTCGCCGCAATGGGCCAGCAGCGCGTTGACCAGGGTGCGGTCGGGGCTGCCGGGGGCGGGGTGGACCACCAGTCCGGGCGGCTTGTCGACCACGATCAGGTCGTCGTCCTCGTA
>JBFMHS010000115.1:0-8665 GCA_040751765.1 Pseudomonadota bacterium
CACCAGCGCCCCATCACGGAGGTATCGGTGCGTCCGAAGCTCATGGGCGGGCTCCGGGCAGGACATCGACCAACTGGCGGAACACGTCGCCGCGATGCTCGAAGCTCTTGAACTGGTCCCACGAGGCGCAGGCCGGCGACAGCAGGACCACCTTGCCCGGGGCCGGGTCGGCGGCGGCCATCTGGCGCGCCCTGGCGACGGCGACGGCCAGTTCGCGGCAGCGGGTGAAGGGGACCGCCCCCTCAAGGGTGGCGGCGAAGGCGTCGGCGGCCTCGCCGATCAGAAAGGCATGGGCGACGCGGCCGAAATGGGGCCGCAGGCTCTCGATGCCCCCTTCCTTGGCCTGGCCGCCGAGGATCCAGTAGATGCGGTCGTAGCAGACCAGCGCCTTTTCGGCGGCGTCGGCGTTGGTGGCCTTGGAGTCGTTGACATAGGCGACGCCGTCGACGACCGCCACCAGTTCCTGGCGGTGGGCCAGGCCGGGATAGGTGGCGAGGGCGCGGGCAATGACCTCGGGGGCGACGCCGTCGGCCCGGGCCATGGCATAGGCGGCGCAGGCATTCTGCCAGTTGTGGCGGCCGGGCAGGGTGGGAATGGCACGCAGGTCGCACACCTCCTGGCCCTTGTCGCGCAGCACCCCGTCGGGGGCGGCGACATGGGCGTCGTAGTGCTCGACGGAGATTTCGGCCACGTTCAGGCCGCGCGCCTCCATCTCCTGCAGGATGACGCGGCAGGGCTCGTCGTCGTCGCCGATGACGGCGGTGCCGCCGGGTGTCAGCAGATCGAACAGGCGGCGCTTGGCGGCGGCGTAGCCCTCCAGCCCGCCGTGGCGGCCGAGATGGTCGGGGGTGATGTTGAGCAGGGCGCCGGCGCGGACCCGCAGCGATTCGATCAGCTCCAGCTGGTAGCTGGACAGCTCCAGGACGTAGCGGCCCTCGGGGCCGAGATCGGGCATGTCGAGGGCGGCGGTGCCCAGGTTGCCGCCGGCGGCGACCTCGCGGCCGGCTTCGCGCAGCACATGGGCCAGCAGGGTGGTGGTGGTGGACTTGCCGTTGGTTCCGGTGACCGCCAGGAAGCGCGCGACGGGCTTGGCCAGCGCCAGCAGCTCGACGTCGCAGACCAGCCGCTTGCCGGCGGCGCGCGCCGCCGCGGCCACCGGGTGGGGCTTGGGAAAGGTGTGGGCGATGCCGGGGCTCCACACCACCGCGTCGACGGCGGTGAAGTCCACCCCGGCAAGGTCGACGACTTCCACCTCGGCGGCGCGGGCGGCCTCGCGGGCTGCCTCGGCGTCGTCCCAGGCCAGCACGGTGGCGCCGCTGGCGATCAGCGCGCGCGCGGTGGCGGTCCCGGACTTGCCCAGGCCCATCATCGCTACCGTCTTGCCGTTGAGGTGGGGGACGAGGATCATGCCGGTCTCACCTCAGCTTCAGGGTGGACAGGCCGATCAGGGCCAGGATGCCGGCGATGATCCAGAAGCGGATGACCACGGTCGGCTCCGCCCAGCCCTTCTTCTCGAAGTGATGGTGCAGCGGCGCCATGCGGAAGACCCGCTTGCCGGTCAGCTTGAAGCTGGCGACCTGGACGATCACCGACACCGTCTCCAGCACGAACAGGCCGCCGACGATGGCCAGCACCAGCTCGTGCTTGGTCACTACGCTGATGGCGCCCAGCGCGCCGCCCATGGCCAGGCTGCCGGTGTCGCCCATGAACACCATGGCCGGCGGGGCGTTGAACCACAGGAAGCCGAGGCCGGCGCCGACCAGCGCGCCGCAGAACACCGCCAACTCGCCCGAGCCGGGCACGTAGTGAATCTGCAGGTAGTTGGCGAACACCGCGTGGCCGACCAGGTAGCTGATCAGGGCGAACACACCGGCGGCGATCATCACCGGCACGATGGCCAGGCCGTCGAGGCCGTCGGTGAGGTTGACCGCGTTGGACGCGCCGACGATCACGAACATGGCGAAAGGCACGAAGAACCAGCCCAGTTGCAGCAGCACGTTCTTGAGGAACGGCACCGCCACAGCGTCGGCCAGCGGCGCCGGCTGGATGTAATGGACCCACAGCGCGGCGGCCAGGGCGATGCCGAACTGTCCGGCCAGCTTCAGCTTGCCGGGCAGGCCCTTGGGGTTCTTCTTCGACACCTTCAGGAAGTCGTCCAGGAATCCGATCAGCCCGTAGCCGAGGGTGACCATGATGACGATCCACACATAGTGGGAGCGCAGGTCGGCCCACAGCAAGGTCGCCACCGACAGCGCGATCAGGATCAGGAAGCCGCCCATGGTGGGCGTGCCCTTCTTGGTCAGCAGATGGCTTTCGGGGCCGTCGGCGCGGATGGGCTGGCCCTGCTTCTGCCACTTGCGCAGCCAGCGGATCAGGCCGGGGCCGATCCAGAACGACACCACCAGCGCCGTCAGCACCGCACCGCCCGTCCGGAAGGTCAGGTACTTGAACAGGTTGAAGATGCTGATCTGGTCCGCGAGGGGATAGAGCAGATTGTAGAGCATGTCCCCCTTAACCCCCTTCGACCAAGGACTTGACCACGCGGCTCATGCGGCTGCCCGCCGAGCCCTTGACCATCACCACGTCGCCCGCGCGCACCGCCGCCTTGACCAGCGGTGCCAGGGCCTCGGAATTCTCGGCGTATCCGCCCAGCCGGTCGGCCGGCAGCTTGTCCACCAGATTCGCCATCAGCGGGCCGCAGGCGAACACCAGGTCGATGTCCCATTCTGCCAGCGGGGCGGCGATGCCGGCGTGCAGGGCGAGCCCGGCCTCGCCCAGCTCCAGCATGTCGCCCAGCACCGCGATGCGCCGCGCTCCCTTGGCCGGCCGCGCGGCGGCCAGGGTGGCGATGGCGGCCTTCATGGAAACCGGGCTGGCGTTGTAGCTTTCGTCGATGATCTCGGCCTCGCCCTCGCCGACCTTGATCAGTTGGCGCAGGCCGCGCCCCTTGGGCGGGGTCATGCCGGCCAGGGCGCGGGCCGCCGCCTGGCAGTCGCCGCCCAGGGCGCGCACCGCCAGTAACACCGCCAGGCTGTTCATGGCCCAGTGCAGGCCCGGCACGCCGATGCGATAGGCGACGGCGCCGTCGTGGATCAGGGCGAACACCGCCGTCTCGTGCGGATCGACGCCGCAGTCCAGCAGGCGGGCGTCGGCGTCGATATGGCTGCCGAAGGACTGGATGTCGGCGCCGGCCTTGGCGGCGGCGGCCGACAGGCGGCGGAAGTGGCGGTTGTCGCGGTTGAGGATGGCGACGCCATCGGGTTCGAGACCGGCGAAGATCTCGGCCTTGGCGTCGGCGATCTCCTCGGTGGAGGCGAAGTGGGCGATGTGCACCGCCTCGACGGTGGTGACGATGGCCACGTGCGGCCGCACCATGCCCGACAGCGGCGTCAGCTCGCCGGGATGGTTCATGCCCAGCTCGAAGATGGCGAAGCGGGCGTCGCGCGGCATGCGGGCCAGCGACAGCGGCACGCCCCAATGGTTGTTGAAGCTGCCTGCCGACCAGTGGGTGGCGCCCTGCTGGCTCAGCACCAGGGCCAGCATCTCCTTGGTGCCGGTCTTGCCCACCGAGCCGGTGACGGCGACGACACGGGCGGCGGAGCGGGCGCGCGAGGCGCGGCCTAGGGCCTCCAGGCCGGCCATGGTGTCGTCGACGACCACCAGCGGCAGGCCGTCGCAGCCCTCGGGGACGCGGTGGACCAGGGCGGCGGCGGCGCCGGCCTCGATGGCGGCCCGCACGTAGTCGTGGCCGTCATGATTGGGGCCGACGATGGCGACGAACAGATCGCCCCGGACGATGGTGCGGCTGTCGATGGAGACGCCGAACGCCTCCCAGCCCGGGCCATGGGCGGTACCGCCGGTGGCGGCGGCGGCTTCGGCGGAAGTCCACAACGGGGCCGTGGTCATGGGCGGCCTCCCTCGATCTCGGTCACGGCGCGGCGAGCCTCCTCGGAATCATCGAACGGCAGTACCGTAGACCCGACGATTTGGCCGATTTCGTGACCTTTTCCGGCCACCACCAGAATGTCCCCCTTTCGCAGGGCGCTAACCCCGAAGCGGATGGCTTGGGCGCGGTCGGCGATCTCGGTGGCGCCGGGGCAGGCGGCTAGGATGGCGGCGCGGATGGCGGCCGGGTCCTCCGAGCGGGGATTGTCGTCGGTGACCACCGCCAGGTCCGCCAGGCGCGCGGCGATGGCGCCCATCTGCGGCCGCTTGCCCCGATCCCGGTCGCCGCCGCAGCCGAACACCACCGCCAGCCGGCCCTCGGCATGGGGGCGCAGCGCCGCCAGCACGGTTTCCAGCGCGTCCGGGGTGTGGGCGTAGTCCACGTAGATGGCGGCGCCATTGGCCCGCTCGGCGACCTTCTCCAGCCGGCCGGGCACGCCTTCCAGGTGCTCCAGGGTCTCGGCGGCGGTCACCGCGTCGATGCCGGCGGCGATGGCCAGGCCCAGGGCGGCCAGGGCGTTGGCGGCCTGGAAGCTGCCGGCCAGCGGCAGCCGCACCGTCTCGCGCCGGCCGAACAGGGCCAGCTCCAGCACCTGGCCGTCGGCCTCGGGCCGCGCCGCCAGCAGGTGCAGGTCGGCGCCCTTGGTGCCGAAGGTGATCAGGTCGAGGCCGCGCACGGCGGCGATGGCGGCGACGCGGTCGGCGCCGTCGGCGTCGACGTTGACCACCGCGGTGGCCCCGGCCGGCAGGACCTCGGAGAACAACCGCAGCTTGGCCTCCAGGTAGTCCGCCATGGAGCCGTGGTAGTCCAGGTGGTCGCGGGTCAGGTTGGTGAAGGCGGCGGCCTTGAGCCGGACGCCGTCGAGGCGGTATTGGGCCAGGCCGTGGCTCGAGGCTTCCATGCAGGCATGGGTGACGCCGGCCCGCGCCAGTTCGGCCAGGGCGGCGTGCAGCTCGGCGGGGTCGGGGGTAGTCAGGCCGCCCTTGTTGTCCCAGCCGTCGGCGATGATGCCCAGGGTGCCGATGGCCGCCGAGGGGTGGCCGAGGCGGCGGCAGATCTGCCGGAAGAAATTGGCGACCGAGGTCTTGCCGTTGGTGCCGGTGACGGCGACCATGGTCTCGGGCTGGGCGCCGTGGAAGGCGGCGGCCAGCTGCGCGAAGCGGCGGCGCGGATTGGGATCGGTGACCACCGCCACGCCCTCGGCCTCGATCACCGTGCCCTCGGGGGCCAGCACCGCCACGGCGCCCCGGCCCAGCGCCTGGCCGATGAAGGCGCGGCCGTCGGCCGTGGTCCCCGGCAGGGCGGCGAACAGCCAGCCTGGGCCCACGCGCCGGCTGTCGGCGGTGAGGCCGGCGATCTGGGGGTCGATGTCGTGGGCCAGTCCGGTCATGTCACTCAGCCGCCGCAAGGTCCCTGCTCCCGCTTCCATTCACGATGCCCTTGCCGCCCGGGGCCGGCTGCGCGGGAATCGCCTTCGGCATCAGGCCCATCAGCGGCGCGATCTGGGCGATGATCCGCCCGGCGGTCGGCGCGGCCGTCCAGCCCGCGGTGATGAAGCCGAAGGTTTCCTTGGTCCCCTGCGGCTCGTCGATCATGACGAGGACCACGTAGCGGGGGGCATCCATGGGGAAGGCGGCGACGAAGGACGACAGTACCGCTTTCTTCCTGTAGGAACCGTTGACCGCCTTCTCGGCGGTGCCGGTCTTGCCGCCCACCTCGTAGCCGGGCACGTCGGCCTTCTTGCCGGTGCCCTCGGTGACCACCTGGCGCATCAGGCCGCGCACCTGGTCCGAGGTCTTCCGCTTCATCACCCGCTCGCCGGGAACGGGGGCGCCGTCATCGAGCGCCAGCAGGGTCGGGGGGTGGAAGGTGCCGCCATTGACCAGGGCGGCGGTGGCCGACACCAGCTGCAACGGGGTCACCGACAGGCCGTGGCCGAAGGAAATGGTAATGGTGTTGATCTCGCGCCAGGTCGAGGGAACCAGCGGCGAGCCCACCTCCGGCAGTTCCAGGGCCGGCGTGTCCAGCATGCCGATGCGCTTCATGAACGCCTTCTGGAAGTCGGTGCCCGCCTCCAACGCCATGCGCGCCGAACCGATGTTGGACGAGTGGATCAGGATCTCGGAAACGTTCAGCCAGCGGTTCTGGGCGTGGTCGTCGTTGATCTCGTGGCGGCCGTAGCGCAGCGGCTTGGTGGCGTCGAAGGACGAGTTGATGCCCACCTTGCCGCTTTCCAGCGCCATGGCCGTGTTGAACAGCTTGAAGGTGGAGCCCATCTCGTAGGCGCCTTTGGTGGCGCGGTTGAACAGCGCCTCGTTGTTGGTGCCCGCGGGCGGGTCGTTGGGGTCGTAGTCGGGCAGGCTGACCAACGCCAGCATCTCGCCGGTCTCGACATCCAGCACCATTCCGGTCGCGCCCAGCGCCCGGAAGGTGGCGACCGCCTTCAGCAGCTCGTTGCGGACCACCGTCTGCAGGCGCACGTCCACCGACAGCCGCAGGGCTTCCGGGCTGGAGCGCAGGCCGGCATCGAACTTCTTCTCGACGCCTGCGATTCCCTTGTTGTCGATGTCGGTCATCCCGACGATATGGGCGGCGAGGTTGCCGTGGGGGTAGACCCGCCTTTCGCCCTTCTCGAAGTACAGACCGGGGATGCCCAGCGCGTTGACGTCGTATTGCTGGCGGGGAGTCAGGTTGCGGCGCAGATAGACGAAGGTGCGGTCGGACGACAGCTTGGCCCTGACGTCGGCGGCATCCAGGTCGGGGAGCACCGAGGTCAGCTTGGCGGCGGCCTCGGCGGCATCAAGCACCTCGGCGGCGTTGGCGTACAGCGACATGGTCGGCAGGCTGGTCGCCAGCACCACGCCGTTGCGGTCGGTGATGTCGGCCCGCTCCATCTCCAGCCCCTCGGTGCGGGCCTGGGGCAGCGGACGGGGCTTGGCCGGGTCGCGGTCCAGCACTGCCACGTCGACCATGCGCACGCCAATCACCGCGAAGGCGGCCAGGAACATCGCCGAGGTGGCGACCAGGCGTGCCCGTCCGGTCTCCAGCGCCCGCTTGCGCACGCCGTCGATCCTCAGCGCCGCCGGGCTGTTCTGGAGGTCCTCGCCGGCGTGGACGCCGGGAACGCGGGGTTTGGGCGCGAAGAAGCTCACCGGGCCTCCCCGCTGGTGGTGGACAGCTCGCTCGCGGCCAGGGCCGGCGACTGGATGACGATGGTGCGCCGGGCCTGCGCGGCGGCGGTGGCGGCGGGGACGGTCGGCTGGACCTTGGCCACCCGCACCGGGGCCGGGGCGGCGACCGGCTTGGCGGGCTCCGTCTTGGCGACCGCCACCGGCCTGGGCGTGTGCGCTTTCGCCGGCTCGGCCCTGGCCACCGCCAGCGCCGCCTTGGGCACGGCGTTGGTGGGGGTGGGCTCGGCGGCATAGGCCGGGCCGTCGTCGCGGGGCAGGGTGTCCAGGGTCGCCACCTGGGCCGGAGCCATGGGCTTCATGCCCAGATACTTCTCGGACAGCTGGCGCAGGCGGGCGGGGTCGTTGAGGTAGCTCCATTCGGCCTTCAGAACGTGGATGGCTTCCTGGTTGCGCTGGATCTCGCGGTTCAACTCGGCCAGGCGCGCTTCCTGTTCTTTTACCTCGTGCTTGATGAAGTAGAGGCCGACGCCGATGGCGGCGGCGACGCAGCTCCACACCACGGTTCCGGCCAGCCCGCGCATCATGCACCTCGCTTGTTGTCTTGGGCCCGCGCCGGGGCCTGGGTCCTGACGGCGGCGCGCAGCTTGGCCGAGCGGGCGCGCGGGTTGGCGGCCAGTTCGGCGGCACCGGCGGCGACCGCCTTGCGCGACAGCAGCGTAAAGGTCGGCGCCGGGCCGGCCCCGGCCACAGGCAGGTGGCGCGAGGGACGGGCGGCCTCGCCGCCGCGCTCCTTGAGGAAGCTCTTCACCACCCGGTCTTCCAGTGAATGGAAGGTCACCACCGCCAGCCGGCCGCCGGGCGCGAGCAGGCGTTCGGCGGCGGCCAAGCCGCGCTCCAGTTCCCCCAGCTCGTCGTTCACGGCGATGCGCAGCGCCTGGAAGGTGCGGGTGGCGGGGTCGATGCCGTCGCCCGAAGCGCGGACCACGCGGCGCACCACCTCGGCCAGCTCCAGGGTGCGCTCGAACGGCTTGTCCTTGCGGGCGGCGACGATGGCGCGGGCGACCTTGCGGGAATGCCGCTCCTCTCCGTAGCGGTAGATGATGTCGGCCAGCTCCGCCTCGCCGGCGGTGTTGACCAGGTCGGCGGCCGAGGGGCCGGCCTTCTCCATGCGCATGTCCAGCGGACCGTCCTTGGCAAAGGAGAAGCCGCGTTCGGCCTGGTCGATCTGCATCGATGACACCCCGATGTCCAGCGCCACCCCGTCCACCTGGGTCACGCCGCGCGTCGCCAACAGCGCGTCCATGTCGCCGAAGCGGCCCTCGACCATGGCCATGCGACCGCCCAGGCCGGCTTCCATCTCGCGGCCGCGCGCCACGGCAGTGGGATCGCGGTCGATGGCGAAGACGCGGCAATCGGCGGCGTCGAGCAGCGCGCGGGTGTAGCCGCCGGCGCCGAAGGTGCCATCGACGTAGGTGGCGCCGTCACGGGGCGCCAGCGCGTCGATCACCTCGGCCAGCAGCACCGGGATGTGGGGGAGGGATTCCGAGTCCCGAGGGGGGCGGGCGGGGGTCATTTGCCGTCACCCGGG
>JBFMHS010000116.1:0-9523 GCA_040751765.1 Pseudomonadota bacterium
GTGGGATGGTCACCGTGGATGGCGACCGTGGGCAGGTCATCCTGCCATCATAGCGACCTCGCCAGCCCTTCGCGGGTTTGATAGGAAGGAGCCGCCTTATCAAGAGGAAGTATCTTGGCTGACGCCCCCGCCCTCGCCCTCGTCATCGCCGGCCCCACCGCGTCGGGGAAGTCCGGCCTTGCCCTCGCCCTCGCCGAGGAGTTCTGCGGGGTGGTCATCAACGCCGACTCCATGCAGGTCTACGATGTACTGAGGGTGGTCACCGCCCGGCCGTCGCCCGAGGACGAGGCGCGGGCGCCGCATCGGCTCTACGGCGTGCTGGCGCCCTCCGTAGCGTGCTCGGCCGCCTTGTGGCGGGACATGGCGGCGGCCGAGATGGTGGCGGCCTGGGACGCCGGCAAGCTGCCCATCGTGGTCGGCGGCACGGGGCTTTACATCCGCACGCTGATGCAGGGGATCTCGCCGGTTCCCGACATCCCGGCGGATGTCCGCGACCAGGCCCGCACCCTGCTGGAGCGGCTGGGCAACGCCGCCTTTCACGCCGAGCTGGCCCGACGCGACCCGGTGATGGGCGGGCGCCTCGATGCCGGCAACAGCCAGCGGCTGGTCCGCGCCTGGGAGGTCATCGAGGCCACCGGCCGCTCGTTGGCCGACTGGCAGGCCGAGCCCATGGAAGGGGCGGTGCCGGCCCGCTGGCATTCGGTCGCCCTGCTGCCGCCGCGCGACTGGCTGTACGCCAGTTGCGAGCGCCGCTTCCAGTGGATGGTCGGGCACGGGGCGCTGGACGAGGTGCGCGCCCTGCTGGACCTTGGTCTGGACCCGGCGCTGCCGGCCATGAAGGCGCTGGGCGTGCCCGAACTCGCATCATTCTTGCGCAGCGAGCGCCCGCTCGCGGCCGCCATCGCCGCCGCCAACCAGGCCACCCGCAACTATGCCAAGCGGCAGATGACCTGGTTCCGGCACCAGCTCGATGCGTCGGAAGTGGTGTCTGCGCAATTTTCGGAAAGCCTCCGCGCAAAAATCTTTGCGAATATTCGTCAGTTCCTCTTGACCAAGGAATAGGGTGGGGCTAGGTTGTGCCGCTCGCGCTGCCGCGTCGCAGCGCGCAATTTTATTGCGCGTTCGCGCGGGCGGCCGGTTTGGCAATGGAGAAGGGTGCACGAAGATGGCACAGCACGACACGTTGAACGGAGCGGAGATCCTCCTCAAGGCCCTGGTCGACCAAGGGGTGGAGGTCATTTTCGGCTATCCGGGCGGCGCGGTACTGCCCATCTATGACGAGCTGTTCAAGCAGAACCGCCTCAAGCACATCCTGGTCCGCCACGAGCAGGCCGCCGTGCATGCCGCCGAGGGCTATGCCCGCTCCACCGGCAAGGTGGGCTGCGTACTGGTCACCTCGGGCCCCGGCGCCACCAACACCATCACCGGCCTGACCGACGCGCTGATGGATTCGATCCCGCTGGTCTGCATCACCGGCCAGGTGCCCACCAGCCTGATCGGCAACGACGCCTTCCAGGAAGCCGACATCACCGGCATCACCCGGCCGTGCACCAAGCACAACTATCTGGTCAAGGACGTGGCCGATCTGTCGCGCATCGTCCACGAGGCCTTCCACGTGGCCCGCTCCGGCCGTCCCGGCCCGGTGGTGGTCGACCTGCCCAAGGACGTGGTCCAGAGCAAGGGCGAGTACGTGCCGCCGCAGCGCGTCAAGTCCAAGTACAAGCCGCCGGTCAAGGGCGACATCAAGGCCATCGAGAAGGCGGTCGAGATGATCGCTCACGCCAAGCGGCCGATCTTCTACGTGGGCGGCGGCCTGATCAATTCGGGGGCGGCGGCCTGCCAGCTGCTGACCCAGTTCGTGCGCATGACCGGCTATCCCTGCACCCAGACCCTGATGGGCCTTGGCGCCTTCCCGGCCTCGGACCCGCTGTCCTTGGGCATGCTGGGCATGCACGGCACCTACGAGGCCAACCTCGCCATGCACGGCTGCGACCTGATGATCAACATCGGCGCCCGCTTCGACGACCGCGTGACCGGCCGTCTCAACGCCTTCGCGCCCAACTCGCGGAAGATCCACATCGACATCGACCCCAGCTCGGTCAACAAGAACGTGGCAGTGGACCTGGCGGTGATCGGCGACGCCGCGCACATCCTCGAGGACATGATCAAGGTCTGGAAGGCCAAGCAGTACCGCGTCGACGACAAGGCGCTGAAGGCGTGGTGGGCGCAGATCGACCAGTGGCGGGCGGTCAACTGCCTGCACTACGAGAACTCCAACAAGATCATCAAGCCGCAATACGCCATCCAGCGCCTGTACGAACTGACCAAGCACCGCAACCCCTACATCTGCACCGAGGTCGGCCAGCACCAGATGTGGGCGGCGCAGCACTTCAAGTTCGAGCAGCCCAACCACTGGATGACCTCGGGCGGCCTGGGCACCATGGGCTACGGCCTGCCGGCGGCCATGGGCGTGCAGACCGCGCATCCCGAGGCGCTGGTGGTCAACATCGCCGGCGAGTCGTCGATCCAGATGAACATCCAGGAGATGGCGACGCTGTGCCAGCACAAGCTGCCGGTCAAGATCTTCATCCTCAACAACCAGTACATGGGCATGGTCCGCCAGTGGCAGGAGCTGATCCACGGCGGCCGCTACTCGGAAAGCCACATGGAGCATCACCCCGACTTCGTGAAGCTGGCCGACGCCTACGGAGCCGTCGGCCTCAGGGCCACCAAGCCGGGCGAGGTCGACGACCTGATCAAGGAGATGATCGCCGTCGACCGTCCGGTGATCGCCGACCTGCGCACCGACGCCTCCGAGAATTGCTTCCCGATGATCATGCCCGGCATGGCCCATAACGAGATGGTGCTCGGCCCCGAGGACAAGGGCATGGAGAAGCCCGGCTCGGAAGAAGACGGCATGGTTCTGGTGTGAGCGAAGGGACAAGGAAGATGACGGCCATGACCAAGATCCTCGAAGAGACCAACCGCCACACCATCTCGGTGCTGGTCGACAACGAGGCCGGCGTGCTGGCCCGGGTGATCGGCCTGTTCTCGGGCCGCGGCTACAACATCGAAAGCCTGACCGTGGCCGAGGTGAACCGCGCCGAGAACCTGTCGCGCATCACCATCGTCACCACCGGCACGGCGATGATCGTCGAGCAGATCAAGAACCAGTTGCGCCGGCTGGTGCCGGTGCACAAGGTGTCGGACCTGACCATCGAGGGCCCCCACGTGGCCCGCGAGTTGGCCCTGGTGAAGGTGGCCTGCACCGGCGACAAGCGGGTGGAGAGCTTGCGCATCGCCGACATTTTCCGGGCGCGCGCCATTGATTCGACCAACGAGAGCTTCGTGTTCGAGGTGGTCGGCGCCACCGAGAAGGTGGATGCCTTCATCAAGCTGATGGAGCCGCTGGGCCTGGTGGACGTGTCGCGCACCGGCGTCGTCGCCATTGCGCGCGGGCCCAATCCGCTTTAAGGAAGAGCCAAATTTTTCGAGTTGGTCGCCGCGCCCGAAGGCGGGGCGGCGGGTACGAAAGGGAAGACCATGCGCGTTTATTACGACCGTGACGCCGACGTCAATCTGATCAAGGGCAAGAAGGTGGCCATCATCGGCTACGGCTCGCAGGGCCATGCCCATGCGCTGAACCTGCGCGATTCGGGCGCCAAGGACGTGGCCATCGGCCTGCGTCCCGGCTCGGCCACGGTCAAGAAGGCCGAGGGCGAGGGTCTGAAGGTGATGAGCCCGGCCGAGTGCGCCAAGTGGGCCGACGTGGTGATGATGCTCACCCCCGACGAGCTGCAGGCCTCCATCTACAAGACCGACCTGGCCCCCAACATGAAGCAGGGTGCCGCCCTGGCCTTCGCCCACGGCCTCAACATCCATTTCGGCCTGATCGAGGCCCGCCCGGACCTGGACGTGTTCATGGTCGCCCCCAAGGGCCCCGGCCACACCGTGCGCGGCGAGTACCTGAAGGGCGGCGGCGTCCCCTGCCTGGTGGCGGTGGCCCAGAACGCCTCGGGCAACGCGCTGGAGATCGCCCTGTCCTACGCCTCGGGCGTCGGCGGCGGCCGCTCGGGCATCATCGAGACCAGCTTCCGCGAGGAATGCGAGACCGACCTGTTCGGCGAGCAGGTGGTGCTTTGCGGCGGCCTGACCCAGCTGATCAAGTACGGCTTCGAGACCCTGGTCGAAGCGGGCTACGCCCCCGAGATGGCCTATTTCGAGTGCCTGCACGAGGTGAAGCTGATCGTCGACCTGATCTACGAGGGCGGCATCGCCAACATGCGCTACTCGATCTCCAACACCGCCGAGTATGGTGACTACCGCACCGGCCCGCGCATCATCACCCCCGAGACCAAGGCCGAGATGAAGCGCGTGCTGGAGGACATCCAGTCCGGCCGCTTCGTCCGCGACTGGATGCTGGAGTGCCAGGCCGGCCAGCCCAGCTTCAAGGCCACCCGCCGCATCGAATCCGAGCACGCGATCGAGCAGGTCGGCGAGCGCCTGCGCGGCATGATGCCGTGGATCGGCAAGAACAAGCTGGTCGACAAGAGCAAGAATTAAGGGCCGCAAGGTCCAAACCGAAAGGGCGCCCCGCGAGGGGCGCCCTTTTTGTTTGCCACCTTTCCCCCGCGAGGGGGGGAAGGTGGCGGATGGGGGCGGGCCCCATCCGCCGCGATCGTCGGTCAGGCCCGCGCGAACACCGCCTTGATGGCGCCGCCGATGGTGCCTTCCTCCATGTACTTCATGCCGACCACGCCGCCCAGGATGATGGAACCCAGGGCGAGGACCGAGGTGATGGACAGGGTGGACATGCCGGTCAGGCCCTGACCGATGGTGCAGCCCAGCGACATCACGCCGCCGGTGCCCATCAGCGCGGCGCCCAGGAAGTGGCGCAGCATGTCGTTGGAGTCGGTGAAGGCCTCGAGGTGGAAGCTCTTGCTGGTCAGCGAGGCGATCAACGACCCGACGATCACACCGCCCACCGCGGCGATGCCGAAGTTGATGGTCGAGCCGGTGAAGGTCATCAGGTACTGCACGCTGTCACCCACCGGGGCGATGAAGGTGAAGGACGCCAGGGCGGTCGGCTCGAAGTCGTCGAAGCCGATGACGCCGGTGATGTACCAGCCCAGCGGAACCATCAGGCCGACGACAATGCCGCCGATGATGTCGCGGGGGCTCTCGCGGAACTCGTGGCTCTTGAAGCACCACACGATCAGGCCGCCGCCGATCACGCCGGCCAGGCCCCAGCGGGCAATGGACTCGGACAGGCCGGCCTTGCCGAGCAGGCCGACCATGGACGCGGAGACGCCGATGCTGGTGGTCTGCTCCAACTGGACGCGGGCCAGGCCGATCAGGCCCTTGAGCGTCATGTAGGCGAACAGGGCGACGACCAGGAAGACCACCACGGACTTCAGGTTGCCGCCGCCGATGCGGACCAGCATCTTGTTGCCGCAGCCGCCGGCCAGGGTCATTCCGAAGCCGAACATCAGGCCGCCCAGGATGGCGCCGGCCCACGGAATGCTGCTGCCCAGATAGATCGAACGCGACAGGTCGATCATGCCGGCGGCGTGCATGCCCTGGGTGGTCAGCAGGCCGACCGCCAGCGCCAGCATCCAGGCGCGCATGCGGTTCCAGTCGCCCATGAACACGATGTCCGAGATGGCGCCCATGGTGCAGAAATTGGTGCGGTTGGCGGTGAAGCCGAAGATGATGCCGGCGACGAACGCCGCGCTGCCCACCAGCGTGGAGATAGGAAGTTCGGTCACGTTGTTCCTCCCTAGCGGGGGCCTCCCTATCCGCGAAGACACTTGGCGGCGGAGGCGTTCCCCTATATATTTCTTGATTCTAAATTAGCACCGACCGACGGGGCGGACAAGCGGTCGCTTGTACCCCGGGGCCGGGCCGGCGCGCGAGAGGCAATTTCGCACGCCGTAGGCAAAGGTTACTACCCGCGGTGTCGCGATGCGTGCGAACCATGTGGGCATATTAGGTAATGCTCATACGTAACAGGGAGGCACGAACCAATGAGCGACGCCAACGCGAAGTCGATGTCGATGATCGTCACCAAGGGGACCCTTGACTGGGCCTATCCCCCCTTCATCCTGGCCAACACGGCGGCCAGCATGGGTCTCGAGGTGACGCTGTTCTTCACCTTCTATGGGCTGACGCTGTTGAAGAAGGACCTGGACCTCAAGATCACCACCCTGGGCAACGCCGCCATGGAAATGCCCATGATGGGCATGCATATCGCCATGCCCAATCTGGTCGGCGCGGTTCCGGGCATGGATTCGATGGCCACCTCGATGATGAAGAGCCTGATCAAGAAGAAGGGCGTCGCCTCCATCGAGGAACTGCGCGAGATGGCTGTCGAGCAGGAGGTCCGGATGATCGCCTGCCAGATGACCATGGACCTGTTCGAATACGAGCAGAAGGACATGATCGACGGCATCGAGTATGCCGGCGCCGCCACCTATATCGAGCGAGCCACCCAGTGCGACATCAACCTGTTCATCTGACACGCGAGGAACCTGTCTTCGCCAGCGACCGGGATGGGTCCGGCCCGCTGGCGCGGCTGTTCTCGCTGTGCAACGCCGAGCAGGTGCGGGAGTACCTTCCCGAGAAACGTTCCATCCGGATCCATGGCCACAGCACCACCCTGCGCCTTGAACGGGCGTTCTGGAACGTGTTGGATGAGCTGGCCGCGGACGAGGGCGTTACCGCTAGCGCCCTCATCACCCGCATCCACGACCATTGTCTGTTCAACAACGACAAGAACTTGGCGTCGTGCCTGCGGGTGGTATGCTTGAAGTACATCAATCTCGGGGCGTAGCGGACGCCACCGGACAGGAAACCTCTAGGGGAGTAAAGCAAGATGTCGAAGACGGTTCTGGACGTGAAGGGCCTCAACTGCCCGCTGCCGATCCTGCGCACCAAGAAGGCGATCAAGGACATTCCGGTCGGCGGCGAGCTGGAAGTCATCGCCACCGATCCCGGCTCGGTGAAGGACATGGAAGCCTTCTGCAAGCAGACCAACAACGAGCTGAAGGGCTGGAGCGACAACGGCGGCGTCTACACCTTCAACATCATCCGCAAGTCCTAAATGGATCTTGCGCGGGCCGTCTTCGCGATGGTCGTCCTGGCGAGCCTGCTCGCCGGGGCCGCGCGGGCGGGCGAGCTCGTGATGTTCGAATCGGGCCGCTGTCCGTGGTGCGTCAAATGGCACCGCGAACTCGGCCCGATCTATCCCAGGACCGAGGAAGGAAAGCTGCTGCCGCTGCGCAGGGTCGACCTCCTCGGCTCCGTCCCCGCCGACCTGGCCCGGGTCCGGGGCATCAAGTATTCCCCCACCTTCGTCGTCATGCATTGCGGCCGCGAACGCGGGCGCGTGGTGGGCTATGGCTCGGAAGAGCAGTTCTGGGGCGAGATTTCGATTATAGTCGATCGGTTGAAGAAGGAAGGGTGGCCCGACGCGCCCTGCTAGGGACCACTCTCGGCATCAGGGAGGATCCCATGCGTTCCATGCTCGCGCTCACCCTCGCCGCCTCGCTGTGCGTCGTCCCGGCGCTGGCCGAGGAGGGCACCTACGACGTCAAGCAGCTGACCCCCGAGGTCGCGCTCAAGGCGGCCAAGGCCGCCATGGACGCCTGCCGCGCCCAGGGCTGGCAGGCGGCGGCGGTGGTGGTCGACCGCGGCGGCAATGTCCAGGCCGCCATTCGCGACCGCTTCGCCGGCCCCCATACCGTGCCGGTGGCCACCGGCAAGGCGTGGACGGCGGTGTCGTTCCGCACCAACACCACCGAGCTGGTGGGCATCACCGGCCCCGGCATGCCCCAGGCGGGCCTGCGCGACGTGCCCGGCGCCACCGTCATCGGCGGCGGCCTCAAGATCGAGGTGGCCGGCTCCATCGTCGCCGGCATCGGCGTGTCCGGCGCCCCCGGCGGCGACGCCGATGACGTCTGCGCCAAGGCCGGCATCAAGGCCATCGAGGACGTGCTGCTGTTCTAAGAGAATGAAAAACGGGACCGCCGCGCCCCTGTCGCCAAGGGGCGCGGCAACCCGTGCATCAGGCCTTGGGCTTGGGCCAGACGAGGCCGTGGACGGCATAGGCCAGGATGGTGAAGCCCGCCAGGCCGATGCCCCAGATCAGGCCCACCAGCAGCCAGTCGACGGGGCCGCCGGCATCGGTGAAGCCCGACAAGGTGACATTGGCCATCAGGACCAGGGCGAATACCCCGCCCCCCAGGCCGACCAGCTCCGACCGCACCAGGCGGCGGCTGTCGATGGTGTAGTCTTCGCGCGCCAGGACATAGGCGAAGGCGCCCAAACCGGCCACGGCGAGGATGATCAGCAGCCACAGCACGGGGCCCAGCATCTCCTGGAAGACGGCAAGAAAGACAAACGGATCCAGATCCTTCATTTCATCCTCCTCACGCCTTGCCGCGCAGCATGGTCAGATAGGTCGGCTTCAGGGCGATGGTCTTCATCACCCAGGTGACCCACAGCTCCTCCAGGGGGGCGATCACGCCCGGGAACGACGGCGTCAGGTTGTTGTCGTAGTCGAATTCCACCAGCATGGCCCGCCCCAGCCGAGTGATCAGCGGGCACGACGTATAGCCGGTATAGACGCTGGTCGAGGTCTTGCCCTCGATATCCGCGACCAAATGGTCGCACGCCACCGGCACCTGCCACTTCACGCTGGCCGCCGTCTTGCCCTTGGGCACCCCCGCCACGTCGCCGACCGCGAACACGTTGGGGAAACGGCGGTGGCGCAGGCTGTCCATCGCCACCTCGGCCCAGCCGTCCGCGGCGAAGCCTCCGGTTTGCCAGGCCAGCGGGCTGTTGCGCACCGCCATCGGCGCCCGCATGGGCGGCACCACATTGATGAAGTCGTAGGGGATCTCGACCGTGCCGGTGGGCGACTTGAAGATGGCCACCTTGCGGCCGAGGTCGATGCCGGTCTGGACGTGGTCGTAATTGACCTTCACCCCCCGGTCCTTGAACAGCATGCGCACCTTCTCCGACACGATCGGCACGCTGAACAGGGCCTTGTTCTGGGCGCAATAGATCAGCTCCGCCTTGGAGCGGTTGTCGCGCCGGCGCAGATGGTCGTCGGTGATGAAGGTGTATTTCAGGGGGGCGCCGGCGCATTTCATCTCAGTGGCGGGGCGGCCGAACACGCCGGTCCCTCCCTGGTCGGCGAAGCGCGACATGGCCTGCCAGGTGGCGGCGGCCGCTTCGGGGCTCGCATAGACGCTGCCCAGGCCATCCTGGCCGATGCGCCCGACTTCCATTCCCTCGATGGCGCCATAGTCCAATTGCAGGCCGGTGGCCACCACCAAGTAGTCGTAGGGCACGACCTTGCCGCTTTCGGTGACGACCTTGTTGCCCTCCGGGTCGAACTCGGCCACCCGTTCTTCCAGCCAGGTCACGCCCCGGGGAACGTACTCCGCAGTCTTGGAGATCACATAATCGGCCGGCTTCAGGCCGCCGGCGACCAGGGTGAAGCCGGGCTGGTAATAAT
>JBFMHS010000117.1:0-16104 GCA_040751765.1 Pseudomonadota bacterium
GCCGCCTTGGGCGGTGAAGCCGACGCTGGCCAGGCCGCCCTGGGCCACCGCATAGACCTCGCCATCGGCGCCGATCAGCGGGGTGACCATCAGGGTGCCGCCCGACAGGTCCTTGGAATCGCCAAGCGCGGAAACCGAGACGTCGATGCGGGTGCCCTGGCGGGCGAAGGGGGGCAGCACGGCGGTGACCATCACGGCAGCCACGTTCTTGGGCGACAGCGAGCTGGGGATCGCGCCGTCGCGGTCGCGGATGTTGACGCCCAGGCGCTCCAGCATGCCGACCAGGGATTCCTTGGTGAAGGGGATGTTGGTCAGGCTGTCGCCGGTGCCCTTGAGGCCGACCACGATGCCGTAGCCGACCAGCAGGTTGTCGCGCACGCCCTCGAAATTGGCGATGTCCTTGATGCGCGAGGCGCCGAGGGCGGTGCCGGGAGCGGCGGCCAGGGTGGCCGCGACCAGCAGCAGGCCCAGCACGAAGGCGCGCAGGCCGATGGCGAAGGTGGCGGAGGCGGTGGCGACTCGGGTCATGGTCTTCCTCGTTGGCCCCAAGGGTCACATTGGTGCGCCAAGGCCGATGCGAAGGTCGTGCCATTTTTCGAAATTGTGGAATTTCAAGGCATTGATCCGTGGCGGGGGTGGTGTGGCGGCAGCTGCGGCCCGGCAGTTTCCGCCTTGGGTCGGCAAATCCTGCCCAGTGCGCGCATCCATCGGATGGCCTTGGAAATAGCGACTTTCGCACTGGCCCCCCACCCGCTAGAATGGCCGCCGATCGGCAGACCGCAGAATGGGTTCGCATGAAGGTTTCCGGTGTCGGCTCTGGGGCTTCCGTTGGGGGATCCAAGCGCGTCGACAAATCCGACGGCAGGAAGGGCGAGTTTAAGAAAGCCCTTGTCGAGGCCATGGACACGATGGAGGAGGTGCACTCCGTCGAGTCGGCCTCCGGCGTCGCGTCCGTGGACGCCATCTTCGTGGCCCAGGCGGTCGGCGACTCCGACGAGCGCGAGGCGCGCCAGCGCCTGATCCATCGCGGCGAGGACATCCTCGACAAGCTCGAGGAAATCCGCCACGGCCTGTTGCTGGGCGTGGTCCCGCGCGAGAAGCTGGAGGCCCTGGCCCACAGCGTGCGCTCGCGCCGAGAGAACTGTCCCGACCCCCGGTTGGCGGCGCTGCTCGATGAAATCGAACTGCGCGCCGAGGTCGAACTGGCCAAGTTGTCCCGCGGCCTCTGACTCCTTCCCGGCGAGAAGCCCACCGCTCAAAGATAGCGGCGGGTGAACGGTTCCCCTTGCGGCAGCCGGCCCCTCCCCATATATTCCGCTGCGAAATTGGACCGACCGTTGGATCGAGGAAACGGATGACCGTCACTCTGCCGCCGGATTACCGCCCGTCCGAGGACGAGCCCTTCATGAACGAGACCATGAAGGAATATTTCCGTCAGAAGCTTCTTAATTGGCGCGCCGAGCTGCTGCGTGAATCCGATGAGACCCTTCAGCACCTGCAGGAGGGCGGCCTTCAGGAGCCCGACATCGCAGACCGCGCCTCGGCCGAGACCGACCGCGCCCTCGAGCTCCGCACCCGCGACCGCGAGCGCAAGCTGATCGCCAAGATCGACTCGGCGCTGGAGCGCATCGCCGACGGGTCCTACGGCTATTGCGAGGAGACGGCCGAGCCCATCTCCATCCGCCGCCTCGAGGCCCGGCCCATCGCCACCCTGTCCATCGAGGCGCAGGAGCGCCACGAGCGGATGGAACGCACCCACCGCGAGGATTGATCCCCGCCGGATCGCGAAGCCCGTCTTTCGAGGCGGGCTTTTCGCTTTTCCGCCCGTTGATGGTAGGATGGACCCATGCCCATCCGCATCATCGTCGCCGAGGGTCCGTCCAAGGGACGGGAATATCGGTTTCCCGACAGCCGCGCCGTCATCACGGTGGGGCGGCATCCTTCCTGCGACGTCACCTTTCCCGCCGACCTGATCTCGGTTTCGCGCTACCACCTCGCCTTCGAGCGCCGCCTGGCGCGCTATCGCGTCGTCATGCAGGCGGACAACCCGGTGTGGATCGATGGCGAGGAGGCCTACGAGGGCGACGAGCTGCCGCTGGCCGCCAAGGTCGCCCTGGGTCATCCCGATGGCCCGATGCTGCTGGTCGAGACGGTCGAGGACGACGACCTGCCCGCGACCGAGCGCTACGCCCGCCACGACAGCGCCGGCCGCATGGCCCATGATGCCAGCCAGAACAGCCGCGTGCTGCGGCGGCTGGTGCTGGCGCTGGCGGCCCTGGTGCTGGCGGTCGCGGGTGGCTTCGGTGCCGTGACCTTCCAAGAGCGCCGCGAGATGGCCCGGTTGCTGGACCAGATGTACAGCGAGCCCGGAGCCCAGGCCGAAAGCCGGTTGGCGGCGCGGCTGCGCGAGGCGGCGCACTCTGTCTATCTGGTCGCTGCCAAGGACGATTACGGCATCAGCCCCTTTGGAACCGCCTGGGTGGTCGGCGACGGCATGCTGGTCACCAGCGCCCATGTGGCCGAGGTTTTCCGGCAGATGGGCGAGGGGTTGTCCATGGTGGTGCGCGGCCAGGGTGGCGGCGACCTGGTGGTGACGCGCGTGTCGTTGCATCCCGACTATCGCCGCTTCGAGGAGGCATGGCGGGCCTACGGCCCATTCGCGGCCGGCGCCGGCGGCGAGAGCCGGGCGATCACCGAGGCCGGGGGATACGACGTCGCGCTGCTCCACGTGGCCGAGGCCGACCGGGCGAGGCTGGCTCCCGCGCTGGCGCTGGCGCCGGATTCGGACCTGGCGGTGCTGGAGCCCGGCGACCTGGTGGGCTATGTGGGCTTCCCGGTGGAAAGCGCCGCCCTCGGCGGCGTGAATCTCAACGACCCGGAGGCCCAGCTCCAGATCGGGCGGCTGACCGCCCTGACCGACTTCTTCCTGGTCAAGAGCGATCCTGCCGACCGCCATTTGCTCCAGCACTCGCTTCCGGTCCAGGGCGGGGCCTCCGGCAGCCCGGTGCTGGACCGGCGCGGCCAGGTGGTGGGCGTGCTGTCGGGGGGAAACCTGGTGGAAATCGACGACCTGGGCACCCGGGTTCCCACCGGCGTCGGCGTCAATTTCGCCCAGCGTGCCGATCTCGTGCGCGAACTCCTGGCCGGCACCGCCGGCGAGCGCGCCCAGGCCCGCGAGGAGTATTGGCAACGGCGGCTGAAGCGCTATCAGAACGAGGTCGACATGGCGGTCCAGGATTGGGCCGCCAGCCACGGCGCCGTCGTCGCGCCGCCGCCGCTGGCGCAGTTCGACGGCCGCACCGCAGCCGACACGCGGCTCGACATGCCGGCCTTCGTCAAGCGCTTCACCTTGCCGCGCACCGGCTGGTACCTGTTCCTGGCCACGGCCCGCGACCGCGCCAACATCGACATGATGCTGGTCGAGCAATTGGCGGCCGGGCCCAGGATGGCGGGGCTGGATGCCTCGCCGGACCATTATCCCGGGGTCGAATACTCGGGCGACAAGGGGGCCGAGCTGGAGATCGTCGTGCCCGGCCCGGTCGATACCGAGGTGACGCTGCGGGTGTTCTGGCTGCCGGGCGCGCGCAAGACCGCCGGCTAGATCACCGCCACCGAAGAGATCACGAAGCCGTTGTCCGGTGGATAGCGGCGGCTGGCGATGGCGCGGGCCTCGCCGGCGTCGCGGGCCTCCACCACGGTGACCTGGTCGTCGGCCCACAGGTCGGCGTAGAGGCGGTGCTGCTCGTTGGCCTTGACCAGTGCCCGGACCTCGCGATTGTGCAGCCTGATCTCGAAGGTCCTGTATCCGGGGCGCGGACAATACAGTTTCCGGTGGGGCATGGCTTCCTCCCTTGGGTCTTCGTCGCGAGGATCGATTGGTCGGCCGCATCCGACCTTGGCGATCGTGCCAGAAGTCCGGGGCGCGAATAAATCGCCGGGACGGGATACGTCCTGGGGAAGGTCCTATCGCGAATGGGGAAATCGCAGCAGCCTCGAAAGGCGCTCAAGCGCGAACAGATCCCGCCGCATGGGGGAGGCGCCTTCCCCTACCGGGCGCCATCCCGGCGTTCCCGCGCAGTCCTCGCCCCAGTCGATGAGAACCGGTCCGGCCGACGACAGGACAATGTTGGCCGGGGTGAGGTCGCCATGGGCGAGACCGGCGGAGTGCAGCGCCGACACCGCTGCGGCGATGGCCTCCAGCGTGCCGTGAGGCGCGGATCGCGTCGCCGCCAGGGTCGGCCCCGCGATCCATGCCAGGGCATGCCAGCCGGGACCATGCCCAAGGAATGGGGCCACGCCGGGATGACGGAAGGTGGTCCGGCGTTCAGCATCGCTCGCGTCGGCAAGTTTCAGTGCGACCTGGCCAAGATCCGGTCGCCACGCATGCCAAGTCTCCGGCGGACCGAAACGCAGTCTTTCCGCCAGCGTGAAAGCGGCGGGGCCGTCGGGTGGCAAAGCCGCCAGTACCGCGATGGCGATCTCGCCGCCATCGGCGAGCAGTTGGCGCACCGCGGTGCGTCGCCGCCCCCGGGCCAGGTCGCCGACGGCCGAATGCAGCCGCTTGGACGCGATCCAGGCTGTGCATTGAGCCGCGAATAGCCGCATGTTAAGCTCGCCCCACATTTCGCTTGGTGCAAATGGCGCCAGGCCCTGCCGGCAGAAAATGCATGAAGAATGACAAGGCACTTGTGACGGTTGTAATCGGTCAGCCCTGTGTTGACGAATGGAACCGCTTTTTTAGGCCGACATGGGAAGAATACGCCCGCCGGCATGGTTACGACATCATAGCGATTCCCCACTATATCGATAAGAGCCCTCGCGGTACTTCCCGGTCGCCCCATTGGCAGAAGCTCCGCATCCTCGAGCGGGAGGATGTGCGCGGATACAAGAACGTGGTCTGGCTGGATTCGGACATCCTGATCAACTACCACCTGGCGCCGTGCATCGTCACCCACCATGCGAGCGAACGGGTGGGGCTGGTCAGTGAGCGGCAAACGGTCCACGAATCCCCCGTGGCGGGGGAGATCTTCCTCGCCCGGCATGAACGCTTCGCCGGCCGGTTCCCGTCGTGCCGCGAGAAATACCAGATGGCGGCCCTGCCCCCGGACGTTGACGACTATTCGAACACCGGGGTGATCGTCCTCAGGCCCGACCTTCACCGCGGCACCCTGGCCGAGGTCTACGCGGGCTATGAGGAGAATGCCGGTTCTGCCAAGGAGGAGAGTCCGCTGTCCTACCATCTCTACAAGAACGACCTCGTGAAGCCATTGGACTCCCGCTTCAACCTCATCTGGTACCGGGAAATGGTGACGAATTATCCCGTATGCCTGTCCAGCGGTCTGCGCATGTCGGACGCCGGGCGCACCATCATCTCCTTGTGCGTCAACATGGCTTGGCACAACAGCTGGTTCATGCATTTCACCGGAGACCGGGTCGATGACCTGAATGGTTCGTATCGGACACGCGACGACGTGGGATACGTGTTCACCTCGGTCGACGACATCCTGAAGCTTCACCTCCGCTAATGACGGCAGCGGCGCCTCGCCAGCCGGTGGCGATCACCTGGCAACTGTCGCCCCTGACGGGATGGGGCAAGGTCGGGTTTGCGCTCTTCGACCATCTGCGCGATTGTGGGCGCCCGCCCCTGCTGTTGCGCCAGCCTGTCTGGGACCATCTTTCCCCCTCGCTCCAGGACGCTTGCCGGCCGTTGGCCGCGGTCGCCAGCGCGTCCGTCAACCAACTCGAACAGACCCCGGGGGCCGTCCTTGACCTCTCTCCCTTGACTGTTCTGCACAGCTTCGGCAACGACCTGGCCTGCGATCCCACCATGGCCCGGGTGGTCGGCAGCCGCAACGTCGCCCTGTTGGCGATCGAGGAGGCGCCCCGGGAATTGGGGCCGCTCGCCAGGATGGATGCCACCATCGTCCATTCCTCGTTCACCGCCGAAATGCTGCGCGGACGCGGGGCCGAGCGGGTGTTCCTGGCGTTCCAGGGGGTGGACCCGGAGCTCTTCCGTCCCTCTGCTCCCGCCGGGCGCTTCGGTGGGAGGTTCGTCGTTTTCTCCGGCGGCAAGCTCGAATTCCGAAAGGGCCAGGATCTGGTGGTGGCTGCCTTCGCCCGGTTCCGGAGGCGCCATCCCGACAGTTTGTTGGTGTGCGGCTGGGCAAGCTTCTGGCCGGCTTTGGCCTATGGGATCAACGAGGGCGTTCTCGATGAGCCGCTACGCGAGGGGAGGAATGGTCTTCCGGATTTGGGCCGATGGCTGGTCGAGAACGGCGTGCCGGAAGAATCGTTCCTCTTGATCGACCGCTATGAGCCGGCGGACATGGCCGCCCTCTTGGCGGAATGCCATGCGGCGGTCTTCCCCAACCGTTGCGAGAGCGCGACCAATCTTGTCGCCATGGAGGCCATGGCGACGGGCGTGCCCTGCATTCTGTCCGGCAATACCGGCCATCTCGACCTGATCGGCGGCGACGATGTGCTGGCGTTGCGGCGCCAGCGCCCGGTTCCCGATCCTCAGGCGAACCGGCAGGGGTGGGGGGAAAGCGACGTCGAGGAAATCGAAGCGGCCCTGGAATTCGTCTATGAACGCCGCGAGGAGGCCCGCGTCCTGGGCCAACAGGCGGCGGCGCGGATCTCCCGCTGGACCTGGCCCCGGTTCGCGGCTTCGGTGATGGCGGTCGTCGACGGCGAAGGTGGCGGCGACCAAGGCCCGCCGGGAGAGGAGGGGAGCGAATGACACCGGGTCTTGAGCGGCTGCGTGTCTTCCTCGAGGGACTGCGGTCCCAGATATATCCCGAGCCCGAGGGGGCCGAATCACAAGACATCATCCGCCATATGGTCGCCCAGGTGCTCGACCTGACCAAGCTCGCGCCGGGCGCGCGGATCCTCGACCTCGGGTGTGGAAAAGGGCTTGCCCTTTGCCTGTTCGGCGAGGCCGGGATGCGGGCGACCGGCATCACCCTCGGCTCCGACGCGCGGCATTGCCGCGACAAGGGATTGGACGTCATCGAAGCCGACTTCTCGTTCCTCGATTTTACCGATGAGTCCTTTGATCTGGTCTGGTGCCGACAAGCTCTCGAGCACAGCGTCTTTCCGCTTTTCACCCTTTCCGAGATGCGACGGATCCTGAAGAGCAAAGCCCATGCCTATGTGGAAGTGCCCGCTCCCGAGACCGCGTGCCGGCACGAAGCCAACCCCAATCATTACAGCGTCTTCGGCAAGGCGGCATGGCTCGCGCTGTTCGCGAAGGCGGGCTTCAGCTCCACTTTGGTGATCGACATCAACTACGTCGTGCCCGCAGGGCCGGACACGCTGTGGGGTTTCTTGCTGCGCCGCGACTGAAAGGTCCGCCGCCATCCCCCTGCTCCCGGTTGATTTCCGGCCGCGATTGCCTATACGATGGGCGATGAAGCTTCATTGCCTAATTTTTCGGCGACTTGGGGGTGGGGATGTCCGAGCCGGAACGTATCCTTGAGCTGACCCGCGCGGTCTACGAGGTCGCCAGCGACAAGATTCGCGCGATCAAGCAGGTCACCGGCACCACCCGCATCCTGTCGCTCAACGCCCTCATCGAGGCCACCCGCGCCGGCGAGGCCGGGCGCGGCTTCGCGGTGGTGGCCAACGAGGTCAAGAACGTCTCGCACGACATCAACACCATCACCCAGTCGCTGGAGGGCGAGCTGTCGGCCACCATCAACGATTTGATGGTGCTGGGCGAGAGCATGGTCCAGCAGCTGCGCGGCGCCCGCCTGGCCGACCTGGCGCTCAACATGATCGAGATCATCGACCGCAACCTATACGAGCGGTCCTGCGATGTGCGCTGGTGGGCCACCGACTCGGCGGTGGTCGACTGCCTGGCCGCCGCCACCCCCGAGGCGGCCGCCTATGCCTCGAAGCGGCTGGGGGTGATCTTGGAATCCTATACCGTCTATCTGGACCTGTGGGTCGCCGACGCCGACGGCCGCGTCGTCGCCACCGGCCGCCCGGACCGCTACGGCCGCGCCGTCGGCGCCGACGTGTCGACCGAGGCCTGGTTCCGCGACGCCATGGCCACCCGCGACGGCGGCGACTACGCCGTCGCCGACGTGGCGGTGAACGCGGCCCTGGGGGGCGCCCCGGTGGCGACTTATGCCACCGCCATCCGCGAGGGCGGCGAGGCCGCCGGGCGGCCCATCGGCGCCCTGGGCATCTTCTTCGACTGGCAACCGCAGGCCGACAGCGTGGTCAAGGGCGTTCGCCTGCGCAAGGAGGAGGCGGCCCTGACCCGCTGCCTGCTCTTGGACCAGAACCGCCGGGTCATCGCCGCCTCCGACGGGCAGGGCGTGCTCGCCGAGACGGTGCCGCTGGATACCGGCCACGGCACCATGGGCTCCTATGTCGACCCGGCCGGCCGCATCGTCGGCTTCGCGCTGACCCCCGGCTACGAGACCTATCGCGGGCTGGGTTGGTACGGGATGATCGTGCAAGAGCCACCCCCGAGCGCCCGGGAGCGGCACTGATGCTGCTTCACGCCTCTGCCAGCTCCTTCGCCTCGGCCAGCTTGTGCAGGCCGATGGCCTCGATCAGGGCGCGCAGTTCCTGGCGGGCGGCGACGTGGCTCATGTTGAGCTCGAAGCCGGGGATCTTCTCGCGCAGGTCCAGCAGCGTCAGCCCCTCCAGAAACAGCGAGCGGTAGATGACGCGCTCGCCCAGGCCGGGCACCACGCGGAAGCCGATGCGCTTCGCCAGGTCGCCGAGCAGCTTCTCCATCACCTGCTTGTTGCGGGCGTCGAGATGGGCGAGGCGGTTCCTCAGCACGATCCAGTCGACCACCGCCTTCTCGCCGCGCATGGCGCGGGATTTCTTGGTCTCCCACACCATCTCGGCATAGTGGCTGGGACGCACGATACGCATGCTCTCGGGGTCAACCAGCGCCAGCACGTCCAGATCGACCAAGCTGTCGTTGAGCGGCGTGACCAGGGTGTCGGCGAAGGAGTGGCCCAGCCGCGACAGGTAGTGGTCGGAACCGGGGGTGTCGATCACCAGGACGTCGTGCTGCGCCTTCAGGCGCGCAACGGTCTCGACCAGCCGGGCCTCGTCGGCGGCGCGGTCGGGGGTGGGCGGCAGGGCGACATGGTCGGGCAGCTTGAGCCCGAGCAGGGCGGAGTCCTTGCGGGTCTTGCGGTTCTGGACGTAGCGGGTCAGCGTGGCCTGGCGGGCGTCGATGTCGATGGAGCCCACCGACAGGCCCATGTTCAGCAGGCTGACCACCAGGTGCATGGACACCGTCGACTTGCCGGTGCCGCCCTTCTCGTTGCCGACGACGATGACGTGCGCGTTCTTGCTCATGTCCGGGACTTCACCATGCCAGGGTTAACAAATCGGTTCCAGCCGCACGGCGGCGTCGTGGAACACCGCGCCCCCCGCCGGCGGCGCCGGATCGTCGCCGATCAGCTGGTTGATGCCCACTCCCTCGGGGAAGGCGCCGTCGTCCCAGATGCCCTCCACCGCCACCACGCCGCGGGCGATGCCGTCGAAGGCCTTGGCGTGGACGGTGACGGAACCGCGCCGGTTGGCGATCCTCACCGGCTGGCCGTCGGCCAGGCCGAGGCGGGCGCAGTCGTCTGGATGGACCAGGGCGGTCGGCCGCGCCGCCATGCGCCGCGAGGTCGGGGTCTCGTTGAAGGTGGAGTTGAGGAAATGCCGCGACGGCGGGGTGATCAGCCGGAACGGATGCTCGGGCGTCGCCTCCTCGGGGGGCATGTGGTCGGGCAGCGGCGGCAGGCCCTCCACGCCCCAGTCGGGGGCAAAGCGGAACCTGCCGCCATGGCCGAAGCCGTCGAGGAAATGGGCCTTCTCGAACGGCAGCGCGCAGTCCAGCCAGCGCATGGCCGCCAGGTCGTCTGCGCCGGGCAGGTTGGAGGCCTTGAGGCAGGCGTCGATCAGCTCCCATTCGGTCATGGCGAAGCTGGGGTGGCTGGCCCCCAGCCGGCGGGCCAGTTCGGCGATCACCCAGTGGTTGGCGCGCGCCTCGCCCAGCGGCGGGATCACTGCGCGCGCCGCCTGCAGGAAGGTGTGGCCGTAGGAGGCGTAGAGGTCGTCGTGCTCCAGGAAGGTGGTGGCCGGCAGCACGATGTCGGCGAAGCGGGTGGTGGTGGTCATCACCTGCTCGTGCACCGCCAGGAACAGGTCGTCGCGGGCCAGGCCGGCGCGGACCCGGTTGCTGTCGGGGGCCACCGTGGCCGGGTTGGAGTTCTGCACGATCATGGCGGTGACCGGCGGGCCGCCCTTCAGCGCCCCGGCGTCGCCGGTCAGCACCGCGCCGATGCGGCTCATGTCCAGCACGCGGGCCGAGGGCTCGGGCAGGTCGAGGGCGTCCATCAGGGTGCGGTCGAGGTTGAAGCTGCCGCTCAGCGACTGGGTGGCGCCGCCGCCCCTGTACTTCCAGGCGCCGGTGATGGCCGGCAGGCAGCTGACCGCGTGCAGGTTGACGGCGCCGTTGCGCGACCGCGTGAAGCCGTAGCCGACCCGGATCCACGATCGTTTCGTGGTGCCGTAGAGGCGGGCGAATTCCTCGATCAGGTCCGAGGACAGTCCGGTGACGTCGCCGGCCCAGCCGGGATTGCGCAAAGCCAGATGTGTCTCCAGCTGCTCGGCGCCGTCGGTGTAGCGGGCCAGGTAGTCGCGGTCGGCATGGCCGTCGCGGAACAGCACGTGCATCACGCCGGCGGCCAGGGCGCCGTCGGTGCCGGGCAGCGGCATCAGGTGCAGGTCGGCCTTCTCGGCGGTGGGCGAGCGGTAGGGGTCGATGACCACCACCTTGGCGCCGCGGGTCCGCTTGGCCTCGACGATCAGGCTCATCAGATGCATCTGGGTGGCGACCGGGTTGGCGCCCCAGATGACGATCAGGTCGCTCTCCACGATTTCGCGCGGGTCGACGCCCCACTTGGCGCCGACGCCGGCCATCCAGCCGGCGCCGCCGATGGACGAGCAGATGGTGCGCTGCTGGCCGGAATAGCCCATGGCCCGGCGCAGCCGGTTGGTCGAACCCATCTGCACCAGCCCCATGGTGCCGGCATAGAGATAGGGCCACACCGCCTCGGGGCCGTGGCGGTCAGCGGCGGCCGTGAAACGGGCGGCGATCTCGTCCAGGGCCTCGTCCCAGCCGATGCGGGCGAAGCGGCCCTCGCCCTTGGCGCCCACCCGCCGCAGCGGATGCAGCACCCGGTCGGGGTTGTGGACGCGCTCGGCGTAGCGGGCGACCTTGGCGCAGATGGTGCCGTCGGTGTAGGGCATGTCGGCGCCGCGCAGGCGGCCGATGGTGCCGTCGGGATTGCGTTCGACCTCCAGCGCGCAGGCGCTGGGGCAGTCGTGCGGGCAGACGCTGGGAACGATGATCGTCATGGGCTCGAACCTCCGCGCGGACTCTAGCCGGTCAACGGCTTCCGCACCAGTCCTGGCGGTGGTATGCTTCCGCGACATGTTGAGGCAGGACTGGCCGGAAAGGACCATCCATTGACAGCAAGCCCCGTCGACCGCATCGACTGCGCCGTCATCGGCGCCGGCGTCGTCGGGCTGGCGGTCGCCCGCGCCCTGGCCTTGGCCGGGCGCGAGGTGGTGGTGCTGGAGGCGGGCGATACCGTCGGCGCCGGTATCTCCTCGCGCAATTCCGAGGTCATCCACGCCGGCATGTACTACCCCGAGGGCAGCCTGAAGGCGCGGCTGTGCGTGCGAGGCAACCGCCTGCTGCGCGCCTATGCCAAGGGCCACGGGGTGCCGTTCCGCATGGTCGGCAAGCTGATCGTCGCCGCCGATGCCGGCGAGGACGCCAAGCTCGACGCCATCCTGGCACGGGGCCGCGCCAACGGCGTCGACTCGCTGATCAAGGTCACGACGCGCGAGGCGCGGAGCATGGAGCCAGAGCTGGACTGCGTCTCCGCTCTCTACTCGCCGGCAACCGGCATCATCGACAGCCACGCACTGATGTTGGCGCTTCAGGGCGATGCCGAGGCCAGGGGCACCGTTATCGCCTTCCGCTCGCCGGTTACCGCCGGCCAGGTGGGTGACAATGGGGTTCTGCTGCATGTGGGCGGCGAGGCGCCGTCGCAACTGCTGGCCCGCACGGTGGTGGTGGCGGCCGGGCTGTCGTCGTGTCCGGTGGCGCGTTCGCTTGGCCTGCCCAAGGTGCCGGCCGAGCGGCTGTGCAAGGGCAGCTATTTCACCCTGACCGGCCGGATGCCGTTCCAGCGTCTGGTCTATCCGGTGCCGGTGGCTGCGGGGCTGGGCATCCACTACACCGTCGATATGGGCGGGCGCGGCCGCTTCGGCCCCGACGTGGAATGGGTCGAGGCCGAGGACTACGCCGTCGATCCCGCCCGCGCCGAGGCCTTCGCCGCCGCCATCCGCCGCTACTGGCCGGGGCTCGACGCCGGCCGGCTGGAGCCCGCCCATGCCGGCATCCGGCCCAAAATCCACGGGCCCGACGATCCGGCGGCTGACTTCGTCATCCACGGCCCCCGCGACCACGGCATGCCTGGGGTGGTGGCCCTTTACGGAATCGAGTCGCCGGGGCTGACCGCCTGCCTGGCGATCGCCGAGCATGTGAAGGAGCTGGCGCGATGAAACGCCTCCTGCTCGCCCTGTCCCTTGCCCTGGTCGCCGCCCCCGCCGGCGCCGCCACCCTGGAGCCGCCGCGCGACTGGCAGCCGCCGCCGATCGAGCGCATTCCCAACCACCGCCAGCTGTGGCGCGACGTGTTGGTGGAACTGTCCACCTACGCCAAGGGCCGCAACAAGGACTTCATCGTGCTGGCGCGCGAGGGCGTGGAACTGCTGGTCAAGGGCGAGCGAGAGGCCGAATGGGAGCAGGAGCGCGACCCCGAGGGCCTGACCTTCGAGAAGCGCCTGCCGCTGAAATGGGTTTTCCGTGACTACGTCAGGGTGCTGGACGGGATGGTGGTGGACGGCCTCTATTGCGGCCCCTTCGCCTTCGACAAGCCGCTGGCCGAGGCCATCAAGGACCGCAAGGACCTCGACGCCGTGCTGGCCGAGGAACGGGCCCGCGGCATCGTGCGGCCGCCGGTGCCGGTGCCCATGGGCCCGTTCAGCATCGATCCCAAGGAGGAGCTGCGCAAGCACAAGGAGTGGCGCCAGAAGCTGGAGCGCCATGAGCGCCAGCGCCGGGTCCTCTATGCCGTCGACGCCATGCGCGCCAACGGCCGCCGCATCCTGTCCATCGAGGACTGCGCGTCGCGCAAGGAGGCCGAGGCGGCACTGCGGGCCTCGGACCGTGACCGGGTGCTGACCTTCGCCGGAGCCGGCATCGGGCGGCTGGACACCATCCCCAAGGGCTTCGCCCACCGCGAGAACGCCGAGCCGGTGCGCACCGTCACCGCCGCCCGCAACTGGCTGCCCATGGTCCGGGGCGACAAGTACGCCACAAAGGCCGAGTGGCTGATGGCGCTGGAGCAGACCAACGACGACATGCTGCTGATAGATGTCGCCCATCGCGGCTCCGACCCGCTGACCAAGGAGGAGGTCCGCCGTCTCAAGTTCAAGCAGCTGGGCTCGGCGCGGCTGGTCCTGGCGGTGCTGCCGGTGGGCACCGCGCATGACTGGCGCCTGTACTGGCAGAAGGGCTGGCGGGCGGGCCAGCCGCCGTTCCTGTTCGCTCCCGATCCGGATCAGCCCGGCACCTTCTACACCGACCTGGAAAGCGCCGAATGGAAGCAGATCCTCGGCAAGTATGTCGCCTGGATCGTCGATCTGGGCTTCGACGGCATCGTCTTTGACGACCTCGACACGTATCTGTGGTTCGAGGAGCTGATGCCGCTCAGGAACTGACCGATGCTGAAGCCCGCCCGCAGCTACGAGGAGGCCTGCCGCACCTTCCGCTGGCGTATTCCCGAGCGCTACAACGTCGCCTTCGACATCTGCGACCGCCAGACCATGGCCGGGGCCGACGGCCATCGCACCGCCCTGGTGATCGAGGCCGCGGATGGATCGGTCGAGCGCTATACCTTCCACGTCCTGCGCCTGTTGTCCAACCGCCTCGCCAACGTGCTGGCGGCCAAGGGCGTGGGGGCGGGCGACCGGGTGGCGGTGTCGTTCGGGCCGTCGGTCGAGGCGGCGGTGGCCGTGCTGGCGGTCACCCGCATGGGGGCGGTGGCGGTGCCGGTTCCGACGACCCTGGGAACTGAGCCGCTGGCTTGGCGACTGGCCGAAAGCGGGGCGGTGGCGGCGGTGGTCGACGGCGCGGTGGCGGCGCGCGTAGAGGCGGTGCGCGCCGCCACGCCCGGTCTCGGGACGGTGCTGGCGGCGGGAGAGGCACCTGGCGGCGCGGTGGAATTATGGTCGGCCATGGAGCTGGCCTCGGACCAGTTCGCCCCCGCGCTGACCGCCGCCGACGATCCGGCCTTCCTGTTCTATCCCGTCGACGCCACGGGCAAGCCCAACGGAGCGCTGCACGCCCACCGCGCCCTGCCGGGAAACCTGCCGGCAATGGAATTCGCGCTGGACTTCTTCCCGCGATTCGGCGACGTGCTGATGACCACCGGCGAATGGATGTGCCTGGAGGGCCTCCTGTGGTCGTTGCTGCCCGCCTGGCATCACGGTACGCCCGTGGTGGCGCGCAAGGGCGGCCTGCGGGCCGGCGAGGCTTTGGGGATGATGGCGCGGTATGGCGTGCGCGCCATGGTGCTTCCGGTCACGGACCTGGTCCGTCTCATCGACATCGCATCGGCGGGCCCTCGGCCCTTGCTCCGTGCGCTGGCCGTCCACGGCGCGGTCGCCGCGGGTCTCCAGGAAAAGGTGGCGCGTGTGTTCGGGATCCCTGCCAACGAGATCTGGGGGACGCGTGAGACCGGTGGCCTGGCGGCCAACAACGGCGCGCTGATGGAACTGCGGCCAGGTTCGCCCGGCCGCGCCGTCCCGGGGGTCACAGTCGAGGCGGTGGACGAAGGCGGGCGGGTGATGCGGGCCGGGGAACGCGGCATGCTGGCGGTGGCGCCCGGGGCGCCGGGAGGCTTCCTGGGATATGTGGGGAACCCGGCGCCCGGCACCATGCGCCTGCCCAGCGGCTGGCTGATGACGGGCCAGTTGGGCAGCCGGGACCTGGATGGCTATCTGTGGCCGGACGCCGGCACCGTTGTGGGCGATAGCGTGGTGCCGCAGGACGAGCCGGCTTTTGAGGATGAGCGGCAGGTCGCCTCCGACCGGTTCGCGGTGCGGGCTCCGGCCCCCGAGGAGCGTTGGTGACGACGGTCTCCTCCATCTCCGAGGCCATCGCCATGGCGGCCGAGCTGATCCGGAGCGGCCGGGCCGATATCGCCGAGCATCTTCTCCAACAGGTGCTCGCCGCGTCTCCCGGTCACCCGGTCGCGTTCAGGCTTCTTGGGATGGCGGCCCGGAGCCGCGGCGACAACGAGTCCGCGATCCGGTGGTTGGAGCCGGCTCGGGACATGCTTCCCGGGCAAGGGGACCTCTCGCGTCACCTGGCGCTGGCCTACTTGGCCACCGGTCGGCTCGATGACGCCCTGCGTCTGGGGGAGGCGGCCCGCGAGGAATGCCCGACCGACGGCGGGATCGTCAACGCACTGGGGCTCGTCCGGGCGGCGATGAACGACTGGAGAGGCGCCCTGGAGGCCTTCGACGCCGCCGCCCGGCTGGCACCCCAGGAAGCCGAGATCCGCCACAACCTCGCCAACGCCTTGTTGGTTGCGGGCGACTACGAACGCGGCTGGCCCGAATTCGAGTGGAGGCGGCGGCTGGCCCGCTTCACCGGGCACCAGCCGGACACGCAGGAGTGGCGGGGCGAAGACCTCGCCGGCAAGACGTTGCTCATCCTGGGGGAGCAGGGCTTCGGCGATACCATCCAGTTCATTCGTTACGCCCCCCTTTGCAGGCGATCGGGCGCCAAGGTGGTCATCGCCGTGCGCCCGCAGTTGATCCGGCTTTTCCAGACATCGTTCCCATGGGCGAGCGTGGTCTCGGTGGAGGGGGAGACGCTGCCGGCGCACGATCGCTGGTGCTACGTGATGGATCTTCCGGCGCGATTTGCCACCACCGTGTCCACGGTTCCCGCAGACGCCTACCTGACACCACCGCCACCGAGCGAGTGGCGGTT
>JBFMHS010000118.1:0-6515 GCA_040751765.1 Pseudomonadota bacterium
AACGAGCCGTCGGTGGTCGCCATCGCCGAGGAGAAGGGCAAGAAGAAGGTCCTCGCCGTCGGCGACGAGGCCAAGATGATGCTGGGCCGCACGCCGGGCTACATCTCGGCGATCCGGCCGCTGCGCGACGGCGTCATCGCCGACTTCGAAGTCGCCGAGGAGATGATCAAGCACTTCATCCGCAAGGTGCACAACCGCCGGAGCTTCGCCAGCCCGCTGGTCATCGTCTGCGTGCCCTCGGGCTCGACCGCCGTCGAGCGCCGCGCCATCCAGGAATCGGCCGAAAGCGCCGGTGCCCGCCGCGTGTTCCTGATCGAAGAGCCTATGGCGGCCGCGATCGGTGCCGGCCTTCCGGTCACCGAACCCACCGGCAGCATGGTGGTGGACATCGGCGGCGGTACGACCGAAGTCGCCGTGCTTTCCCTGGGCGGCATCGTCTATTCTCGGTCGGTGCGCGTGGGCGGCGACAAGATGGACGAGGCCATCATCGCCTATATCCGCCGCAACCATAACCTGCTGATCGGCGAGGGCTCGGCCGAGCGGATCAAGAAGGAAATCGGCTCCGCCTGCCCGCCCGAGGACGGCGAGGGCCGCACCATGGAAATCAAGGGCCGCGACCTGATGAACGGCGTGCCGAAGGAACTGATCGTTTCCGAGCGCCAGATCGCCGAGAGCCTGGCCGAGCCGGTCGGCGCCATCATCGAGGCGGTCAAGGTGGCCCTCGAGCACACCGCCCCCGAACTGGCCGCCGACATCGTCGACAAGGGCATCGTGCTCACCGGCGGCGGCGCCCTGCTGTCCAACCTCGACTACGTGCTGCGCCACGCCACCGGCCTGCCGGTGTCCATCGCCGATGATCCGCTGTCCTGCGTGGCGCTTGGCACCGGCCGGGCGCTGGAGGAGATGCCCAAGCTCAAGAACGTGCTGACCAGCATGTACTAGTTTTTGGGCGACTAGATGTAGTAGCTTCGTGGAAGGAAGGCCGCCAGTCCCCTGGCGGCCTTGCCACAAGATGGTGCGGAGGGTCCGGTGAAGCAGTCCGGTGCGGTCGGACGTCTTGCCACGCTGCGGCTACTGGCGCAGCGGTTCGCCTTCGTGTCGCTGATCGTGGCCGCCGTCGCCCTGATGATCCTGGGCAAGGCCGACGTGCTGCTGGTCGAGCGCACCCGCACCCTGGTGGCCGACGCCCTCGCCCCCGTCCTCGACGTGATGTCGCGCCCCGCCTCGGCCATCGCCGAGGTGGTGGACAACGTGCGCGAGCTGGCCAATCTGCGGGCCGAGAACGCGCGGCTGAAGGCCGAGAACCAACGGCTGTTGCACTGGCAGACGGTAGCGCGGCGGCTGGAGAACGAAAACGCCATCCTGCACGACCACCTCAACGTCGTGCCCGACCCCGACCCCGCCTTCATCAGCGCCCGCGTCATCGGCGACCTGGGCACCGCCTTCGGCCATTCCATGCTGCTCAACGCCGGCAGCCGCCATGGCGTGCGCAAGGGCCAGGCGGTTCTGTCCGGCGAGGCGCTGGTCGGCTACATCGCCGAGGTCGGCGAGCGGTCGTCGCGGCTGTTGCTGCTGACCGACATCAACGCCCATATCCCGGTGGTGGTCGAATCGACGCGCACCCGCGCCATCCTGGCCGGCGACCCCGGCCGGCGGCCGCGCCTGAACTACGTGGCCGGCAACCCCACCATTTCCATCGGCGACCGGGTGGTGACCTCGGCCTCGGGGGCGGCCTTCCCGCCGGGCATCCCCATCGGCGTGGTCGCCTCGACCATGGACGGCGTCATCCGCGTCGAGCCCTTCATCCAGCGCCACCAGCTGGAATTCGTCGCCATCGTCGATTACGGCCTGGGCGGCATCATGCCGTTCGATCGCCCGCCCGAGCGGCCGCGCCGCCGCGGAGGGGACAATTGAAGCCGTCCCTCTGGGTGCGCATGGACACCTGGGTCCGCCACCTGGTGCCATTCGGCGTGACCCTGCTGCTGCTGCTGCTGACCGCCGTGCCGACGCGGCTCCCCGGCTTCGCCAGCGTGGTGCCGATGCTGCCGCTGATGGGCGTCTATTACTGGGCCATCTTCCGCCCCGACCTGCTGCCGGCCTGGCTGGCCTTCGCCATCGGCCTGTTGGCCGACATCATCGCCGGCACCCCGCTGGGCGTTAACGCGCTGGTACTGCTTCTGGTTCAAGGTACGGCGGCGTCGCAGCGCAAGTTCTTCCTGGGCAAGTCGTTCATGGTGGCCTGGTGGGCGTTCGGGCTGCTGGCGGCCGGCTCGATCGGATTGTCGTGGCTGCTGGTGTCGCTGCTCAGGGGGGCGGCACTGGATCCGGCGCCGTTGATGTTCGAATACGCGTTGACCATGGGCCTGTACCCGATCCTGACCTGGGCGCTGGCCCGCACCCAGTTGGCGTTCCTCAAGGACGTTTGAGCCGCGATGTACCACGACAACGACCGCATGAAGGTCTTCAACCGCCGCGCCATGATGCTGGCCGGCGGCAAGGCGGTGCTGGTCGGGGCGCTGGCGGCGCGCATGTACTACCTCCAGGTCATCGAGGCGGAGAAATACGCCATGCTGGCCGAGGACAACCGCATCAGCACCCGCCTGCTGGCACCGCCGCGCGGACTGATCCTCGACCGCACCGGCATCGCCATGGCGGTCAACCAGCACAATTACCGCGTCCTGCTGGTGCCCGAGCAGACGCCCAGCATCGACTACACCCTCGACGCGCTCGGCCGCATCATCGCCCTTGGCGAATCCGACCGCGCCCGCATCAAGAAGGAAGCCGGCCGCCGCCGCAGCTTCGTGCCCATCACCGTGCGCGAAAACCTGTCGTGGGAGGAGGTCGCCCGCATCGAGGTCAACGCTCCCGACCTGCCCGGCCTGGTCATCGACGTCGGCCAGAGCCGCAACTATCCGCTGGAGCATCTGGGCGCCCACATCCTGGGCTATGTCGCCGCGGTGTCCGAGCAGGACCTGACCGACGACCCGCTGGAGCAGTTGCCCGGCTTTCGCATCGGCAAGGCCGGGGTCGAGAAGATCTACGACCTGGCGCTCAGGGGCCGCCACGGCACCAGCCGGGTCGAGGTCAATTCGGTCGGCCGGGTCATCAAGGAGATGGACCGCGACGAGGGCCAGCCGGGCTTCGACATCCATCTGACCCTGGACATGCGCCTGCAGGAATACGCCGCCCAGCGCCTGGGCGACGAGAGCGCCTCGGTGGTGGTGATGGACATCCATACCGGCGAGGTGCTGGTGATGGCCTCCACCCCCTCCTTCGACCCCAACGCCTTCAACCGCGGCCTGACCACCGAAGAGTGGAAGGAGCTCATCAACAATCCGCGCTCGCCGCTGACCAACAAGGCCATCGCCGGCACCTTCGCCCCCGGCTCGACCTTCAAGCTGGTGGTGGCGCTGGCGGCGATCGAGCACAACGTCATCAGCCCCGACCAGACGGTGTTCTGCCCCGGCCACATGAGCCTGGGCAACGCCAAGTTCCACTGCTGGAAGAAGGGCGGCCATGGATCGGTCGACCTGGTCGGGGCCATCAAGCATTCCTGCGACGTCTATTTCTACGAGGTGGCCCGCCGCCTGGGCGTCGACCGCATCGCCGACATGGCCAAGCGGTTCGGCCTGGGCGCCCCAACCGGCATCGACCTGCCCGGCGAGCGCGCCGGCATCGTGCCGTCGCGCGACTGGAAGCGCGCCGCCCTGGGCCAGCCCTGGCACCCCGGCGAGACCCTGGTCAACGGCATCGGCCAGGGCTATTGCACCGCCACGCCGCTGCAATTGGCGGTGATGACGGCCCGGCTGGCCAATGGCGGCCTGGCGGTGGTGCCCCACGTGGCCAAGGAACGCATCGTCGACAAGCGGGCCGAGCCGCGCCCCAAGCCGGACTGGGACTCCTGCGGCTGTTCGGCCAAGGCGCTGTCGCTGGTCCGCAAGGGCATGTTCGCGGTGTCCAACGAACCCGGCGGCACCGCCTTCCGCGCCCGCATCGACCAGGAGGGCATGTGGCTGTCGGGCAAGACCGGCACCGCCCAGGTCCGCCGCATCACCATGCGCGAGCGCGAGACCGGGGTGAAGAAGAACGAGGAACTGCCCTGGAAGGAGCGCGACCACGCGCTGTTCGTGGCCTATGCCCCCGAGGAGGCGCCGCGCTATGCCATCGCCGTGGTGGTCGAGCATGGCGGCGGCGGTTCGGCGGTGGCCGCCCCCATCGCCCGCGACGTGATGATCGAGGTGCAGAAGCGCGAGCGCGCCCGCCTCGCCGGCCTGACCGACGGAGCCCGATGATGCTGCGCCCCACCTCGCGCCTGCCCGCCCGCCTGAACAGGACCGAATTGTCATGGCGCGACAAGATCTGGCACATCAACTGGTCGCTGATCGCGCTGTTGACCGCCATCGCCAGCATCGGCTTCCTGAACCTCTACTCGGCGGCCGGCGGCTCGCTGGAGCCGTGGGCGCTGAAGTCGATGATCCGCTTCGGCATGGGCATGACCATCCTGGTCGCCGTGGCTCTGATCGACATCCGCCTGTGGATGCGCCACTCCTATGGGCTCTATCTCGTGTCCATGGTTCTGCTGGTGTTGGTGGAGGTGAAGGGCACCATCGGCATGGGCGCCCAGCGGTGGATCGACCTGGGCTTCATCCAGTTGCAGCCCTCCGAGATCATGAAGATCGCGCTGATCCTGTCGCTGGCCCGCTATTTCCACGGCGCCACCTACCAGGACGTGGGACGGCCGCTGTTCCTGCTGCCGCCGCTGGCCATGGTGCTGGCGCCGGTGGCCCTTGTGCTCAAGCAGCCCGACCTCGGCACCGCCATGATGCTGCTGATGACCTCGGGGGCGATCTTCTTCATGGCCGGCGTGCGGTTGTGGAAGTTCGCCGTGGTGCTGTCCGGCGCGCTGGCCGCCATTCCGGTGGCCTGGCAGTTCCTGCACGACTACCAGAAGCGCCGCGTGTTGGTGTTCCTCGACCCCGACAAGGACCCGCTGGGATCGGGCTACCACATCACCCAGTCCAAGATCGCGCTGGGCTCGGGCGGCGTCTTCGGCAAGGGCTTCATGGACGGCACCCAGAGCCGCCTGAACTTCCTGCCCGAAAAGCAGACCGACTTCATCTTCACCATGTTCGGCGAGGAATGGGGAATGGTCGGCGGGCTGTTCCTGCTGGCCCTCTATGTCCTGCTGGTGGGCTACGGCTACGCCATCGCCCTGCGCTGCCGCAGCCAGTTCGGCCGGCTGGTGGCGCTGGGGATCACCACCACCTTCTTCCTGTACTTCTTCATCAACACGGCCATGGTGATGGGCCTGGTGCCGGTGGTGGGCGTGCCGCTGCCGCTGATCAGCTATGGCGGCACCGCCATGCTGTCGCTGCTGTTCGGCTGGGGCCTGGTGATGAGCGCCTACATCCACCGCGACGTCCCCATCGGCCGGCGGGGATCGCACGAGGACTGATCCACCCGCCATTGCGGCGGGGGCCACGCAGGCGGAGAAGCCTACGCCCGGCGAGGACGAGCAGCGCTATACGTCCCTCTCGGGATCGATGTCGTGGGCGCGCTTGCCGTATTTGTCGGTGAACGAGGCGCCATCGGAAATCTCGGTATGCCAGCGGTGGTGCTGCTCGGCGGCCTTCTTGAGGAAGTTCTGCTGAAGATCGAACATGTGGCGCCATATCTCGACCATCTGGCGGGTGCCGTTGGCCCAGGACTCCAGCCACAGGCGCTGGAAGTCGGTCATGTTCTTGAACGGATCGTTGCTGGCCATCTCACCCTCCCCGGCGGCCGGATCGGCAATGCCCGATTCTAGCAAAGCGGCGGCGGATGCGCCACCGCCCCCGCGGCGCCCAGGGGAGGCACCCCGGACGGCGACGGGTCAGACCGCCAGGGCGGCGGCGCGGTCGGCCTGGATATTGAGGATCTTGGCGAAGCCAGACACGTCGAAGACCTCGCGGATGTGGGGCTTCATGCCGCACAGCACGAACTTGCGCGGGGCGCGGGTCATCTTGGCGCCCACCAGGACCACGCGCAGGCCGGCTCTGGAGATGTAATCGAGTTCCGAGAAGTCGACCACGATCTTCGCCGAGCCGCTGTTCACCACCTGCAGCACCTTGCCCTCGAAAGCCTTGGCGGTGGCGCTGTCCACCCGGGCGACCGGGACCAGGACGGTGGCGTCGCCGCTCTTGTCTTCCTTGATCTCCATCTGATCAGTTCTCCTCGTTGTCCTCGGTGCTCTTCCACAACGTGGTGACGTTGCGGCCTGCGTCATGGCGGTAATCGGTGCGGTCCATGAATTCCTTCACCAGGAAGACGCCCAGCCCGCCGATGCGCCGGTCGTCGACCTCGGCGTCCAGGTCGGGTTCCGGCGCCTCGGTGAACGGGTTGTATTCCTTGGCATCGTCCTCGATCTCGGTCACCAGCATCCCGCCCTCGATGCGGAAACGGACATGGATGTCGTGGTGACGTTCGTCGTCGTAGCCATAGGAGACGATATTCGTAATCAGTTCGTCGAGGCAAAG
>JBFMHS010000119.1:0-3056 GCA_040751765.1 Pseudomonadota bacterium
CACCGTGGCGGTGTCCGAGGGCCTGTTGCGGCGGCTGCCGACCCGCGAGCTGGTGGCGGTGTTGGCCCACGAGACGGCGCATCTGCGGGCCGGCGACCTCAAGATCCTGCGCCTCGCCGACGCCGCCGGCCGGCTGACGCGGTTCCTGGCCCTGGTTGGGCTGTTCCTAGTCGTGTTCACCCTGCCGGCCGCCACCATGGCCGGGCTGGAGGTGGCGCTGTGGCCGGTGCTGCTGCTGGTGGCGGCGCCCGTCGCCAGCGACCTCCTGGCGCTGAAGCTGTCGCGCACCCGCGAATTTGACGCCGACGCCGGCGCCGCCGCGCTGACCGGCGACCCGCGCGGCCTGATGATGGCGCTGGACCGCATCGACACGCTGCAGGCGGGCGGCTGGGAGCGGCTGACGCGGCTGCCCGGCTGGCGCTGGCTGTCTTGGATCAGGACCCACCCCACCACCGCAGAGCGGCTGGCGCGCCTGCGCGAACTGGAGCCCGAGCCGGAGACGCTGTGGATCGAGCTGCCTGACATCCTGGCGCCGCCGGAGGGGTGGCCTTCGTCGCCGCCCAGGCTGTGGTGGCCCCGCCGCATGTGACCAAAGGAGGACCCCGATGACCGCCCGGCCGACCGCCGTCTTCGCCGCCCTGTTCCTCGTCGCCGTCCCGCCCGCGCTGGCCCAGGGCATGCCGGACGGCACCACGGTGGCGCCGGTGGTGCAACGGGTGACTCCGGCGGTGGTCAACATCTCGACCCGCTCGCGCGATCCCGCCCGCGAGAACCCGTTGCTCAATGACCCCTTTTTCCGCCGCTTCTTCGACCTGCCGCGCGACATGCCCAGGCGCGACACCACGGCGGCCGGGTCGGGCGTGATCGTCGACGCCCGCCGGGGCACCATCCTGACCAATGCCCATGTGGTCGAGGACGCCGACGTCATCGAGGTGGTGCTCAAGGACAACCGCGTCTTTCCCGCCCGCCTGGTCGGCCGCGACCCCCTGACCGACATCGCCGTCCTCGACATCGACGCCGACCGGCTGACCGACGTGCCGCTGGGCGACTCCGGGCGGGTGGCGGTTGGCGATTTCGTGCTGGCGGTGGGCAATCCGTTCGGGCTGGGGCAGACGGTGACCTCGGGCATCGTTTCGGCCATTGGGCGGTCGGGGCTGGGCATCGAGGGCTACGAGGACTTCATCCAGACCGACGCCTCCATCAACCCCGGCAACTCCGGCGGCGCGCTGGTCAACTTCCGGGGCGAGCTGATCGGCATCAACACCGCCATCCTGGCCCCCGGCGGCGGCAATATCGGCATCGGCTTCGCGGTGCCGGTGAACATGGCCCGCGCGGTGATGGACCAACTGGTCGAGCACGGCGAGGTGCGCCGGGGCCGCATCGGGGTCGCCATCCAGGACCTGACGCCCCAGCTTTCCCAGGCGCTGGAGGCCAGCTCCGCCGAGGGTGCGGTGGTCGCCGGGGTCGAGAGCGGGGCGCCGGCCGACCGCGCCGGCCTGAAGCGCGGCGACGTCATCGTTGCCATCGACGGCAGCCCGGTGCGCAGTGCCACCGAGGTGCGCAACCGCATCGGCCTGACCCGGGCCGGCGGGCGCGTCACCATCACCGTCGAGCGCGATGGCCGCCGCCGCGACTTCGACGTGCGGGTGGAACCGCAGCGGGGGTGAGGCTATCATCCGCCCCGCCATGAGACGCCTGATTTCCCTGCTGCCGCTGCTGGTCGCGGCTCCCGCCCTGGCTGACGACGGCTGCCGTGACGGCGCCGGCATCGAGCCGCCTGCCGTGGCGGTGCCCGCCGTCGACGGCCAGTTCCGCTACATCCCCGGCAAGGGGTTGGGCTGCAGCGTCCCCGAGGAGGAGGCGCTGGAGATGGCGCGGCACAAGCTGCCGCTGACCTATCTCGGCTGCCTGCGCCTGGGCGGGGTGGCGGTGGGCGAGGGCATCGGCGAGGTCGAGGAGCGCCTGGGGCCGCCCGACCGGGTGCTGCGCCTGTCCGAAAGCACCGAGACCCGCGCCTATTTCCTGCGCCAGCCCACCCCGGTGCGGCCCTATTTCGCCGTCACCTACCGCAAGGGCGACGTGGTGGCGGTGCAGTTGAAGGGGCCGCCGACCGCCGACGCCCTGGACCTGTCGTCGCTGCGGCTGGGCGACGCCCAGGCCCGCGTGGTCGAGCTGTTCGGCCCGCCGGTGAAACGCTGTCCGGGCCCCAAGGGCGGCGAGACCTGGCTGTGGCCGCCGATGCCGCTGGGCGTCGACCTCGCCGACGGCGTCGTGACCGGCCTCAAGGTCAGCTGGCCGGCGCGTTGATCATGCCCTCGCCGGGTGGGCGCACCGCGCCCGGCTCTCCACGCCACTTCATGCCGGCGGCAACTCCCGCTTCCCACCCTCGTCGCTCATGGCGACATAGGTGAAGATGGCGCTGGTCACCCGCGTCTGGGCGCTGTCGATGCAGCGCCGCCGCACCCAGGCCTCGACCCGGATGGCGATGGAGGTGAGGCCGGTCTTGACGATCTCGGTGTAGCAGGACAGCTCGTCGCCCACGAAGACCGGCTGATGGAACTCCATGGCCTCCACCGCCACGGTGGCGACGCGGCCGTTGGCGCGCTGGAAGGCGTGCATGCCGCCGGCCAGGTCCATCTGGCTCATCAGCCAGCCGCCGAAGATATGGCCGTGCGGGTTGGTGTCGGCCGGCATCGCGACGGTGCGGATGGACAGGCGTCCCCGGGGCGCGCCTTGGTTCTCGATGGTTTCCATGCGGTCTCCCAGGTTTCACAACATCTTGTGGCCTTCGCCTTGGCCGCCACAGCATCCGCTTGCGCGGCCTCGCTGCTGTCCTATAATGCCCGCCATGTCCGACCTGTTCCAGACCCTCGCCCCCAAGAGCAACGGCTACTCCGCCAAGGACATCGAAGTCCTGGAGGGCCTTGAACCCGTCCGCCGGCGGCCCGGCATGTATATCGGCGGCACCGACGACCGCGCCCTGCACCATCTGGTCGCCGAGGTGCTGGACAACGCCATGGACGAGGCGGTGGCCGGCCATGCCAGCTGGATCGAGC
>JBFMHS010000012.1:0-2225 GCA_040751765.1 Pseudomonadota bacterium
GCCGATCATGAACGCGCGGGCTCCGGAAAGGACGCCTGTCCGGTGTGACAGGCGGAAGCGATATCATACCGCCCCCGCCCGCTCAACCCCATGGGAAGAATGGGTATCTCAGGGAAAGGGATGACGCAGCTGGACCGGCTTGCGCTTGCGCCGCGCCGCCAGGTTCAGCGCCTCGACCAACACCGAGAAGCCCATGGCGAAGTACAGATAGCCCTTGGGGATATGGAAGCCCATGCCGTCGGCGACCAGGCTCATGCCCACCAGCAGCAGGAAGGACAGCGCCAGCATCTTCACGGTGGGATGCTTGGAGACGAAGTCCGACAGCGGCCCGGACGCCACCAGCATGATGATCACCGCGATGATCACCGCCGCCACCATGACCCACAGCTGGTTGGCCATGCCGACCGCGGTGATGACCGAATCCAGCGAGAACACGATGTCCAGGATGCCGATCTGGATGATGGTGGCGGTGAAGCCGGCGGTGGCCGCCTTGGCGACGGAAGGCTGGCCATCCTCGCCGTTCTCGCTGCCTTCCAGGGAGCCATGGATTTCGTGCGTGGCCTTGGCCAGCAGGAACAGGCCGCCGCCGATCAGGATGATGTCGCGCCACGACACCGGATGGCCGAAGATGGTGAAAACCGGCTCCACCAGGCCGACGATCCACGACAGCGACGCCAGCAGCATCAGCCGGGTGATCAAGGCGAAGCCCAGCCCCAGCTTGCGGGCCAGCGGCCGCTGCGCCGGCGGCAGGCGGTCGGCCAGGATGGCCAGGAAGACGATGTTGTCGATGCCGAGAACGATCTCGAGCGCGGACAGGGTGACGAGGCTGATCCAGATTTGCGGATCGGAGAGCCACTCCATGGGGGCGCGTCCTTGGTGGTGAAAGGCGGCGCTGAGTGTAGGGAGATTTTCGGCGATTTAAAGGGGCGAGTCGGCATCGGCCGGCGGTGGCGGATCCTCGCGATAACAGGCCTGGGCCTCGGGGGCCGGGCCGCGCCGGGACGGCAGGGCCAGCACGGTGACGCGGCGCCACCGCTTGCCGGTGGGGAACACCAGCCGGTCACCCACCTTGACGCCCTGGCTGGCCTTGGCCACCACCGCCTCGTTCAGGCGCACCTCGCCCGCCTCCACCAGCCCGGCGGCCAGCGACCGCGTCTTGAGGAAGCGGGCGAAGAACAGGAACTTGTCGATGCGGAGACTGTCGGCCACGCGCCGCTCCGGTCAGGTCACCCGCACTTGGAATAGCCGCAGGAGGTGCAGGTGTCGCAGCCTTCCGAGCGGATCAGGGACGGCTGGTTGCACTTGGGGCAATGGCGCAGGCCGGCGCCGCCCAGGTTGACCACCTTGCGCTCATCACGGGCCTCGGGCGGCTCGCGGGCGGCCTTGGGGTCGGGCAGGAAGCCAATGTCGATCATGTGGCGCTCGATGACGTCGCCGATGGCGGCCAGCAGCGAGGGCACGTACTTGCCACCGACCCATTGGCCGCCGCGCGGGTCGAACACCGCCTTCAGTTCCTCGACCACGAAGGCGACGTCGCCGCCACGGCGGAACACCGCCGAGATCATGCGGGTCAGGCCGACGGTCCAGGCGAAGTGCTCCATGTTCTTGGAATTGATGAACACCTCGAAGGGACGGCGGCGGCCGTCCTGGACCACGTCGTTGATGGTGATGTACATGGCGTGGTCGGAATCCGGCCAGCGCACCTTGAAGGTGTTGCCGGGCAACGCCTCGGGCCGGTCCAGCGGCCGGGTCAGGTGGATGACCGCGCCGGCCTCCAGGTGGTCCTCGGGACGCGGCTTGGGCGCCTCCAGCGGCAGTTGCGGCTCGGCGGCCGGCTTGGCCTCCTTCTTGACCTCCAGCACGCTGCCGGTGACGTCGTTGGGGCGGTAGGTGGTGCAGCCCTTGCAGCCCAGCTCGTAGGCCTGCTCGTAGACGTCGCGGAAGGCCTCGAAGCTGATGCTCTCCGGCACGTTGATGGTCTTTGAGATGGAGCTGTCGACGTATTTCTGGACGGCGGCCTGCATCACCACGTGGTCGGCCGGGGTCAGGCGCTGGGCGTCGACGAAATGGGTCGGCAGCGGCTGGCCCTCGCCCTTCAGGCGGCGGAACAGGCGGTAGGCGTAGTCGGTGACCTCTTCCTCGCGGCGGGTCCCGTCGCGCTGGAGCACGTTGCGGGTGTAGGCAAAGCTGAACACCGGCTCGAGCCCCGACGACACGTTGTCGGC
>JBFMHS010000120.1:0-2331 GCA_040751765.1 Pseudomonadota bacterium
CATAGGGGAAGTATCCCACCGCCAGGCTCCAGACGATCAGCCCGGCCAGCAGCAGCCAGCTGGCGTCGACGCGGACCTTGAAGCCGAACAGGTCGAACAGGGTCAGGCGATTACCGAACATGCCTCTGCACATTGGCCCCGGCGGGGGCGGTTCAAGTCGGGCTTCCCATCGGGGGCAGGCTGGGGCAGGCTGGCGCCATGAAGTTCCAGAAGGCCACCCGCTGCGCGCTGATCGCGGTCATCGACCTCGCCGCCGACCCGGCGCGGCCTCGGTCGGCGGCCGAGATCGCCGGCCGCCACGGCCTGTCCGCCAACCACATGGCCAAGGTGCTGCCGATGCTGGCCCGGGCCGGGCTGGTGCAGGCGTCGCGCGGTGCCGCCGGCGGCTACCGTTTCGTCGCCGATCCCGGCCGCACCACCCTCTTTGACGTGGTGCGGGTGTTCGAGCCGGCCGAGCCCGACGACCCCGTCCGCACCGCCGCCGCCCTCGCCCTGGCCGAGGTGCTGGGCGGCATCGAGGCCACCGCACGGCGCGCGCTGGGCGCGCTGACGGTGGCCGACATGCTGCACCGGGTCCGGCTGAGGGGGTGATCACTTCCCCTTCGGCAGCGGCAGGGTGACGAAGGTCTGCCGCTCACCCCGCCGGGTCAGCATCAGCACACTGGTTCGGCCGGCCTTGCGGGCCTCGCCGACCATGCGCGCCACGTCCTCGGGGCCCTTGACCGGCCGCTGGGCCACCATGGTGATGACGTCGCCGGGGCGGAAGCCGCGCTCGGCCGCCGGGCTGCCCGGCTTCACCCCCTGGACCACGGCGCCGGTGGTGCCCTGGGGCAAGCCCAGCTTGGCCCGCAGCGCGTCGGTCAGTTGCCCCAGCGCCAAGCCCAGTTCGCCGGTCTCGCCGGCCTTGGCCTGGTCGACCTCGTCCTTCAGCTCGGCGATCTTGACGTCGACCTGGATGCGCTTGCCGTCGCGCAGGACGGTCAACTGGGCCGGCGACCCGATCTTGGTCTCGGCCACCAGACGCGGCAGCCGATGGGCCTCGTCGAGCGCCTGGCCGTTATAAGCCAGGATGACGTCGCCCACTTTCAGCCCCACCTCGGCGGCCGGGCTGCCGGCCAGCACGTCGGCGACCAGCGCGCCCTGCGGCTTGTCCAGCCCGAGCGCCTGGGCGATGTCGGGGTTGACGGTCTGGATCTGCACTCCCAGCCAGCCACGCCGCACGGTGCCGGTGGCGCGGAGTTGCTCGACCACCGGCCTGGCGATGGAGGCCGGGATGGCGAAGCCGATGCCGATATTGCCGCCGGTGGGCGAGAAGATGGCGGTGTTGATGCCGATGACCTGCCCCTGCATGTTGAACATCGGCCCGCCGGAATTGCCCTGGTTGATGGGGGCGTCGGTCTGCAGGAAGGCGTCGTAGGGGCCGGCGCCGATGTTGCGGGCGGTGGCCGAGATGATGCCCGAGGTGACGGTACCGCCGAGGCCGAACGGGTTGCCGATGGCCAGCACCCATTCGCCCACCTCCACCGTGTCCGACTCTCCCCAGGCCACATGGGGCAGCGGGGTGGAGGTCTCCACCTTCAGCACCGCGATGTCGGTGCGCTCGTCGGTGCCCAGGACCTTGGCCTCCAGGCGCCGTTCATCGTGCAGGATGATGGTGACCTGGCGGGCGTCCTCCACCACATGGGCGTTGGTCACCACCACCCCGGACGGATCGATGATGAACCCCGAGCCCAAGGCGGTGCCCCGGCGCGGCGGCTGGTCCGGCGCTTCTCGGCCGGGCGGCGGCCCGAACGGAGGCGGCAGGCCGGGAATGCCGGGAATGCCGGGAATGCCGGGTTGCGAGATGGTGCGCTCGGTGGAGACGTTGACTACCGCCGGCAGCAGCGGCCGCGCCAGTTCGGTGAAGTCGGCGGGAACGTCGCGGGCCGCCGCCGGCGGCGGCTGCACGGGCGGCGTCGCCGCCTGCCGTTCCTGCTGCTGGGCGCTGGCCGCGCCTCCCAGCGCCAGGGCGAGCACGAGGGCGATCAACCGGCTGATCATGGTCACCTCCAGGCAAGGGCTCCTGGAGGGGAAACGCGCCAGCGGCGGGAGGGTTCTACAGGCCGCGCGCCCAGGTCGGCCGCAGCGCGCGCCAGCCGGCCAGGGCCTGGTCGATCTGCTCGAGCACCTTGGCGCGGTCCTTGGGCAGAGTGCCGGCCAGGGCCAGGGCGTTGGAGGCGTGGTTGGAGCGGAAGATCACCGGCTGCGGCGGCTCCAGGCGCTCCACCAGCCGGCGGATCTCCTCCAGCACGCCGTGGTCGTCCTGCCATTCGAAATCCGGGCCGAAGCGTT
>JBFMHS010000121.1:0-5017 GCA_040751765.1 Pseudomonadota bacterium
TCTTCATACACCACCGCCACCCCCTCACCGCCGGTCAGCGCCCGGGTGCGCGCGACGAAATCCTCTCGGGTATATATGATCGTATGATCACAACCATGGGCGCGGGCCAGCTCGGCCTTGGCCTCGGAGCCGGCAGTGCCGATCACGGTGGCGCCGAGATGTTTGGCCCACTGGCACAGGATCAGCCCGACCCCGCCGGCGGCGGCATGGACCAGCACGGTGTCGCCGCCGCCGACCCGGAAGGTGCGGCGCAGCAGGTACTGGGCGGTCATGCCCTTGAGCATCATGGCGGCGGCCTGCTGGTCGCCGATGCCCTCGGGCAGGGGGACCAGGCGGTCGGCCGGCATGACCCGGCGCTCGGCATAGGCACCCACCGGCGGATTGGCGTAGGCGACGCGGTCGCCCGGCCTGACCTCGACGACGCCGTCACCCACCGCCTCGACCACGCCGGCCGCCTCCATGCCCAGCACATGCGGCAGGGAGGGCAGGGGATAGAGACCGGTGCGGTGGTAGACGTCGATGAAGTTGACCCCGATGGCGGTATGGCGCACCAGGGCCTCGGCGGGACCTGGCCGGGGCACCTCCACCTCTTCCCACACCATGGCCTCGGGGCCGCCGGTCTGGTGGATGCGGATCGCCTTGGCCATGGGAGCCTCCTTCGGTCCTAGAGCGCACCTTCCAGCGTGAGGAGGAAGCGCTTGGTGTCGATACCGTCCATGCCGGAATAGCCGCCGAGGCCACCGTCGGCCGCCAGCACCCGGTGACAGGGAACGATGACCGGGATGGGGTTGCGGCCGCAGGCGCCGCCCAGCGCCCGCGGCGACGTGCCCAGTTCGGCGGCCAGCTGGCCGTAGGTCTTCACTTGGCCGGCGGGGATGGCCGCCAGCGCCCGCCAGACCTTGCGCTGGAAGTCGGTGCCGTGCGGGGCCAGCGGCAGGTCGAAGTCCTTGCGCCGGCCCTCGAAATAGGCCTCCAGCTGATCGCGGGCCGCCAGCAGCAGCGGTGTCTCCTCGCTCTCAGGGGGCCAGCCCCATTCCACGGCGACGATGGCGCCGTCCTCCTCGAAGACGGTGAGCGGGCCGATGGGCGAGTTGAAGGCGAGCGCGGGCATGGCCACAGCTTAACGCGCCGCCAGCTCCTGCCGCAACCGCGACGCCTCGAGAACCGGTGGCGAGCAGGCCTGGGCGCGGCAAACATAGGCGGCGGCGCGGCCGCCAACCGGTCCCTTGCCATGGGCGGGATGAGCGGCCGGCAGGCCGCTGCCGTCGACGCGCTCCAGCACCCGGGTGGGCAGGGGGGCCTCGGCCACCGCCCGCAGCAGGGCCTCGGTGTCCGGGCCCGGCTCGCCGGCCACCACCACCTGGACCGGATGGGCCAGTTGCTCGTGGGCGGCCAGCAGGCTGGTGAGGTTGGGGAACTGGTCGCCGATCAGGCCGCCGAAGGCTGTCACGGTGGCCTCGGCGCGGTCGCGATAGGCGCTCTCGCCGGTGATCAGCCACAGCCGCGCCAGCACCTGGGCCATGATCCCGTTGGCCGAGGGCACCGCTGAATCGTGCACCGGCTTCAGCCGCGCCACCACGTCGGTGGCATCGTCGGCGGCCTGGAAATAGCCGCCGGCCGCCGGGTCCCAGTGATGGCGGTCGGCCGCCGCGACCCAGGCCCGCGCCTGGTCGACCAGCGCCGCGTCGCCGGTGGCCTCGTAGAGCGCCAAGGCGGCGCGGGCCATATGGGCGAGGTCGTCGAGCAGGCCGATGCGGCGCATGCGGCCGAAGCGCATGGCGTGGGAGAGGCGGTCCCCGGGCATGGCCATGGCGGTGCGCACGGTCTCGAACGCCACCCGGGCGGCGTCCACCCAGCGCGGCATCGCGAAGACAAAGCCGGCATTGGCCATGGCGGCGATCATCATGCCGTTCCAGTCAGCCAGGATCTTGTCATCGCGGCCGGGTCGGGAACGGGTCTCGCGCTCGCGCCACAGCACCGCCCGGGCGTCGGCCAGCAGATCCTCGACCCCGGCCGGCTGGGGCTGGTGGTTGCGGTGAAGGATGCTGACGCCCTCCCAGTTTCCCTCGGGGCGGACGTCGTAGGCCTGCTTGAACCAGCGGGCGGTCTCGGCGTCCAGCAGGCGGTCGACCTCGCCGCTGGTCCAGGTGTAGAAGCGGCCCTCGCCGCCGTCGGAATCGGCATCGAGGGTGGCGGCGAAGGCGCCGCCCTCGGCGGTCATCTCGCGCAGGACCCATTCCACGGTCTCGGCCACCCGCTGCTGGTACAGCGGCACCCTGGTGTCCTGCCATACGATGGTCAGCAAATCGATCAGCTGGGCGTTGTCGTACAGCATCTTTTCGAAATGCGGCACCAGCCACGCCTCGTCGGTCGAATAGCGCATGAAGCCGCCGCCCAGGGCGTCGTAGATGCCGCCATGGCACATGTGGTCCAGGGTCAGGGTGACGGCGTCGTGCAGGGCCGCGTCGCCGGTGCGCAGATAGGCCCGCCACAGGAAGTCGAACAGCCCGGGCTGCGGGAACTTGGGCGCGCCTTGCAGGCCGCCGTGGCCGGTATCCACCGCCCGCAGCAACTGGCGGGCGGCCTCGTCCAGGCGGCTGAGCGGCATCTGGCCGACATCGGCGGCATGGGCGTGCTGCTCCAGCCCCTGGCGCAACGCGGCGACGTTGTCCTGGATGGTGTCGGGCCGCGCCGTCCAGGCCTCGGACACCGCCCGCAGCACGTCGGCGAAGCCGGGCCGGCCATAGCGGGCGGTGGGCGGGAAATAGGTGCCGCCCCAGAACGGCTCGCCGGCCGAGGTCAGGAACATGGTCAGCGGCCAGCCGCCGTGCTGGCCCAGCATGGCCAGGGCCTGCTGGTGGATGGCATCGAGGTCGGGGCGTTCCTCGCGGTCGACCTTCACATTGACGAACAGACGGTTCATCAGCGCGGCGATCTCAGCGTTCTCGAAGCTCTCGTGGGCCATCACGTGGCACCAGTGGCAGGCGGCATAGCCCACCGACAGCAGGATGGGACGATTGGAGGAGGAGGCCTCGGCCAGGGCCTCGGGACCCCATGGCCACCAGTCCACCGGATTGTCCTTGTGCTGCAGGAGGTAGGGGCTGGTCTCGCCCGAGAGGCGGTTCGGCATGGGTGGTATTCCCCGCGTGTCGGCGTTGCGCGTTCGGTGTCAAAGGCTTAGTTTGGTTCGCCGATCCCCTTTCGCAAGCAGTGGGCCGCCGCCATGAAGATCACCGTCGATGTGGACTGCACCCCCGAGGAGGCCCGCGCCTTCCTGGGCCTGCCCGACGTCAAGCCCATGCAGGATGCCCTGATGGCCCAGGTGCAGGAACGGATGACCGCCTCCCTGTCGGCCATGGATCCCGAGACCATGATCAAGACATGGCTGCCGGCCCAGGTCCAGGGCATGGAGCAGTTGCAGAAGATGTTCTGGTCCCAGTTCGCCGGCAATCCGCGTGGCCGGGAGCGCAAGGAATGACCAGCCTTCCGGGCGATCCCGCGCCCTATTTCCGCCTTCACGTCTTCGCCTGCACCAACCGCCGTCCCGAAGGCCACAAGCGCGGCTCCTGCGCCGCCAAGGGAGCCGAGGCCTTGCGCGACTACTTGAAGGCCCGCGCCAAGGAGCTGGGCCTCGACGGGGTGCGCATCAACTCGGCCGGCTGCCTGGACCGTTGCGAGCTGGGCCCGGTGGTGGTGGTCTACCCCGAGGGGGTGTGGTACGCGGTCCACAGCTCGGCCGACGTGGACGAGGTCCTCAAGACCCACCTGATCGACGGCGGCCGCGTCGAGCGGCTGATGCTCAGGCCCGAGGACGGGCCGGAGAAGCGCTAGATCAACCACCAAGGACACCAAGACCATCGAGTGGACCCGGGGGCGGCGATGGCCTTGCCACCCGGCCGGTATCTTGGTGATCTTGGTATCCTTGGCGGTTTGCATTGGTGAAAAACGTGACCGACGACACCATCTTCGCATTGGCCAGCGCGCCCGGGCGGGCCGGGGTGGCGGTGTTCCGGCTGTCGGGGCCGGGGGCCGGGGTCGCGCTGCGGGCGCTGACCGGCAAGGAGCCGCCCCAGCCGCGCAAGGCGGTGCGTGCCCGGCTGGGCCACGGCGGCGATGCCATCGACGACGGCTTGGCCCTGTGGTTTCCCGCTCCGGCCAGTTTCACCGGCGAGGACGTGGCCGAGCTGCACCTGCATGGCGGCCGCGCCGTCGCCCAGGCGCTGTCCGAGGCCCTGTTGGCGTTGGGACTGCGCCCGGCGCAGGCGGGGGAATTCTCGAGGCGCGCCTTCCTCAACGGCAAGCTCGACCTCACCCGCGCCGAGGCGATCGCCGACCTGGTCGACGCCGAGACGGCGGCCCAGCGCCGCCAAGCCCTGCGGCAGCTGGATGGTGGCCTGGCTCGCCTGGTCGAGGGGTGGCGATCGTCGCTGGTCCGCGCCATGGCGCTGATGGAGGCGGCCATCGACTTCTCCGATGAGGGCATTCCCGACGGCGTGGTCGAGGACGCCGCTGCCCTGGTCGCCGCCCTGGCCGCCGACATGCGGGGCCACCTGGCCGGTGATGGCCGCGCCGAGCGGCTGCGCGACGGCATCCACATCGCCATCCTGGGGGCCCCCAACGCCGGCAAGTCCAGCCTGCTCAACCGCCTGGCCGGACGAGAGGCGGCCATCGTCTCGGCCACCGCCGGCACCACCCGCGACGTCATCGAGGTCCATCTCGATCTGCACGGCTGGCCGGTGGTCGTGGCCGACACCGCCGGACTGCGCGACGCGGGCGAGGAGGTGGAGGCCGAGGGCATCCGCCGCGCCCTGGTCCGCGCCGAGGCCGCCGACCTCAAGCTGGCGGTGTTCGACGCCGGACTGCTGCCTGACCTGGACTCGGCGACGCTGGCGGTGATAGACGACGCCACCATCGTGGTGATGAACAAGCGCGACCTGGCGGCGGCGCTGCCCGGGTCGGTGGCGGGTCGGCCGGTGTCGGTGGTGTCGGCGCGGACCGCCAACAGGGCATCGAGCCC
>JBFMHS010000121.1:5027-7122 GCA_040751765.1 Pseudomonadota bacterium
GGCCGAGGTGTCGGCGCGCTTCGCGGTCAGCGAGGCGCCGGCCCTGACCCGGGCGCGGCACCGCTCGGCGGTGGCGGACTGTCTGGCGGCGCTGTCCCGCTTCGATCCCGACGGCGCCGTCGAACTGGCGGCGGAGGAGCTGCGGCAGGGGGCGGCGGCACTGGCCCGGATCACCGGGCGGGTGGACGTTGAGGATCTGCTGGATGTGGTGTTCGGTGAGTTCTGTATCGGAAAGTAAGGCTTGTTTCACGTGAAACACGATTGGGATCTGACGGTGGAAGTGGTCGTGGTCGGCGGCGGCCACGCCGGCACCGAGGCGGCGGCTTCGGCGCGGGTGGGTGCGCGGACGCTGCTGGTCACTCAGCGACCCGAGACCATCGGCGAGATGTCGTGCAACCCGGCCATCGGCGGCCTCGCCAAGGGCCAGCTGGTACGGGAAATCGACGCCCTCGACGGGGTGATGGGTCGCGCCATCGATCGCGGTGGCATCCAGTTCCGCATCCTCAACCGCTCCAAGGGACCGGCGGTTCAGGGGCCGCGCGCCCAAGCCGACCGCAAGCTTTACCGCCAGGCGGTGCAGGCGCTGTTGGCCGAGCAGGACACCCTGACAGTCCTTGCTGGTGCCGCCGAGGATCTGGTGGTGGTGGAGGGACGGGTGGCCGGGGTGGTGCTGGCCGACGGCCGCCGCATCCGGTGCGGGGCGGTGGTGCTCACCACCGGAACCTTCCTGCGCGGCCTGATCCATTGCGGCGAGAGGCGGTGGCCGGCCGGCCGGGTGGGCGACGCCCCCAGCTACGGCCTGTCGGCGGCGCTGGCCCGCCTGGGCTTTCCGCTGGCCCGGCTCAAGACCGGCACGCCGCCGCGCCTGCACGGCCGCACCATCGACTGGGCATCGCTGGACAGCCAACCCGGTGACGATCCGCCACTGCCGTTCTCGTATCTGACCGACCGCATCACCACGCCGCAAGTGGCCTGCGGCATCACCTTCACCAGCGAAGCGACCCACCGGATCATCCGTGCCAACCTGCACCGCGCACCCATGTATTCCGGCCAGATCCAGAGCACCGGGCCGCGCTATTGCCCGAGCATCGAGGACAAGATCGTCCGCTTCGCCGACAAGGACCGCCACCAGCTGTTCCTGGAGCCGGAGGGCCTGGACGACGACACCGTCTATCCCAACGGTATCTCCACCTCGCTGCCCGAGGATGTGCAGCGCGAGCTGCTCAAGACCATCCCCGGCCTGGAACGGGCGGTGATGCTGCGCCCCGGCTATGCCATCGAGTACGATTTCGTCGATCCCCGCGAGCTGCACCGGTCGCTGGAGACCCGTCGGGTCGGCGGCCTGTATCTCGCCGGCCAGATCAACGGCACCACCGGCTACGAGGAGGCGGGCGGCCAGGGCATCGTCGCCGGCATCAACGCCGCGCGTGCCGTGGCCGGGTCGGCGCCGCTGATCCTCGACCGCGCCGACGCCTATCTGGGGGTGATGATCGACGACCTGGTCACCCTGGGCACCAGCGAGCCCTATCGCATGTTCACCTCGCGGGCCGAGTATCGGCTGGTGCTGCGGGCCGACAACGCCGACCTGCGCCTGACCGCCAAGGGCAGGGAAGCCGGATGTGTCGGCGCCGGGCGGTGGCGGGCGTTCACGGCGAAGCGGGCCGCCTTGGAGGAGGGGCGGCGCCTGCTGGAGACGCTGCGGGCATCGCCGACGGGGCTGCGCAAGGCGGGGCTGGAGGTCAATCAGGACGGTGTCGTCCGCTCGGCGGCCGACCTGCTGGCCTATCCCAGCCTCGATCTGCGGCGGCTGGCGACGGTGTGGCCGGAGCTGGGCGGCCTGGCTTCCGATGTCGCCGAGCAGTTGGAAATCGAGGGGAAGTATCGCGGCTACCTGCAAAGGCAGGAGGCTGACATCCGGGCCTATCGGCGGGAGGAGGAACTGGTACTGCCCGACGATCTCGACTACGACGCCATCGGCTCGTTGTCCAACGAGGTGCGTTCCAAGCTGAAGGCGGTGCGTCCCGAGACGCTCGCCGATGCCGGGCGCATTCCGGGCATCACCCCGGCGGCGCTGACTGCGTTGCTGGGGCATGTG
>JBFMHS010000122.1:0-3847 GCA_040751765.1 Pseudomonadota bacterium
TTGATCGACTGGGAGATGGTCTTCCAGTTGGTCAGCATGCCGCCCAGCCAGCGGTGGTTGACATAGTACTGGCCGCACTTCTTCGCGGCCTCGGCGACGATGTCGGAGGCGGCGCGCTTGGTGCCCACGAACAGGACGCGGCCGTTGCCGGCGGTGACGTCGCGCACAGCCTGCATGGCGCGGTGCAGCATCGGCACCGACTGCTGAAGGTCGATGATGTGGATGCCGTTGCGCACGCCGAACAGGTACGGCGCCATCTTGGGGTTCCAACGGCGGGTGTTGTGGCCGAAGTGGACGCCGGCTTCGACGAGCTGGCGCATGGAGAACGACGGCAGAGCCATGTCAGAGAATCCTTTTCTTCTCCGGTTGAGCCTCCGCGGGTGAACGTCGGGAACCCCCGACACCGGAGCGACGGACAGTGCGTTGTCGGCACGCCGCCGCGAACCCGCGTGTGGTTTGATGCGCCGGGTACATAACGCCTCGGGCGCCGTTTGGCAAGGGAGAACGACGGATTCAGCGAGCGCCGGCGTCCACCACCCCGCCGCAGGCGGCCGGCAGCACCGGGCGGCGGTGGTTGGGCTTGTCCCCGGCGGGCAGGATGGTCGGCTTGCCCATCCAGGACGCAAGTTCGCCATCGCAGCCGTCGCCGTCGGGCACCGGCTTCTGGGGCACGCAGCCGGCGTCGCCCGGCGGACAGGACAGCCGGACGTGGAAATGCTCGTCGTGACCCCACCACGGCCGCAGCTTGCCCAGCCATGCCCGCCCCCGCCCGGCCTGACGGCAGGCGGCGGCCTTGATCGCCGGATTGACGAAGACGCGGTCCACCTGGGGGTGCGAGGCGGCGATCTCCAGCAGGCGCAGATGGGCCGGGGTCCAGGCGGCCGGGTCGACGCCGGCACCCTTGACCATGGACAGGCCCCTGGGCGCCTCGCGTTCGGCTGGCGGCAACGGCGCCGGGGCCAGCCGGAACCAGATGTCGACGTCCAGTCCGGTCTGGTGGCTGCCGTGGCCATAAGCCATGGGGCCGCCACGCGGCTGCGACAGGTCGCCCACCAGCACCGTCCCCAGCCCCTCGGCCTTGGCGGCTCCCCCCAGTTCGCGGACGAAGTCGATGGTGCGGGGGTGGCCGTAGAAGCGGTTGCGGTCGAGCCGCAGGGCCTGATAGCCGTCGCCCTCGGGCGGCAGCGCCACCGCCCCCGAAAGGCAGCCGGCGGCCGGCGATCCGATGGCCGCCGCCGGGCCGGCGGCCGGCACCCGCAGGCGCGCCCAGGTTTCGGGCGAGGCCGCCTCCACCGAGCACGCCCCCAACATCACGCATAGCGCCGCGACACCAGACAACCGCATGGACCGACACTCCCCTGGCGATGCCAAGGATAATCCGTCGGGGCCGGTTAAGCGACGGTCAATCGGACAGTGTTTCGGCGAATTGGGACTGGATGTCCTTTATGGCCGCTTCCGAGCGGCAGAGGACGTCGACCGCGTCGGGATCGAACTTGCGCCCCGCCTGCTCGCGCAGATAGGCCATGGCGTCTGCGTTGGACCATGCCGCCTTGTAGGGACGGGGCGAGGTGAGAGCGTCGAAGACGTCGGCCACGGCCGTGATCCGGCCCTCGAGCGAAATGTCGTCACCCTTCAGTCCGAAGGGATAGCCGCCGCCGTCCATGGCCTCGTGGTGGTGGGCGACCACGTTGCGCAGGATCCGCACATAGCCGGCGCCACCGATGCGAAAGGTGTCGGCCATGGTGTCGACGATCTCCAGGCCCTTGGCGACGTGGCCCTTCATCACCTCGAATTCGGCGATGTCCAGCCGGCCCGGCTTGAGCAGGATATGATCGGGAACGGCGATCTTGCCGACGTCGTGCAGCGGCGCGAACTGGAACAGGAACTCGACCCAGTCGTCCGACATTCCCCGCCGGGGCGCCAGCCGCAACGCGATAAGGCGGGCATAGCGCGCCATCCGCTCCAGGTGGGCGCCGGTCTCCTCGTCGCGGGCACGGCTGATCTGGCGCACGGTGTGGACGGCGGCCTGGATCATGCGCACCGCGTCCAGTTCCATCACCGTCTGCAAGGTCACCACCTCGGCGAAGGGACGCAGCCGGAACACCAGGTCGGGGCTGAAATATCCCGGCCGGGTCGAATTGAAGAAGACGAAGCCGTGGAACGACGCCTTGTGGAAGATGGGCACAGTGTAGCTGGACCGGTATCCCGCCTCCAGCAGCCGCTTCTGGTGCGACGGCGTCCCCGTCGGATGGGAAGCGAGGTCGCCGATCACCCGCCGCGCCCCGGTCTTGGCGAGGGCCGACAGCGACTTCAATTCACCCAGCCGCGCCACCGTGTGCTCGAACGGATGGGAGCCGACACTGGAATGGACGAAGGACTTGAGAAGGTCGGTGCGCTGGTCGTAGATCGCCACGGCCAGGTGGTCGATGCCGTCGAACTCGCGCCGAACCTCGTCGTGCAGGCAGGCCAAGCGCTCGGCCAGCCCCTGGTGAACGGGACGGAAACCCCGGTTTCCCGGCGCCGGAGCCTCGGCGATGACCGCCATGGAACGCCCTTCCCTTTCGTTGGCCACGGTTGACCCGTTGTTGGCCGACGATCATAGACCGGGCGACGGCCGTTCGTCAAAACCGGGAACAAGTGACGAAACCGTCAATCGAAGATCGACTCGCGGAATTGAACCTGGATTTCCTCGATGGCCCGGATGTTGTCGACCATCACCGCCACGCAGTCAGGATCGAACTTGGTTCCGGCCTCGCGCTGGAGCAGCGCCAGGGCGTCCTCGTTTGTCCAGGCGGTCTTGTAGGGGCGCGACGAGGTCAGCGCGTCGAACACGTCCGCCACCGCCGCGATGCGGGCCTCGATGGGGATGTCGTCGCCCTTGCGCTTGTAGGGGTAGCCCGACCCGTCCATGGCCTCGTGATGGAAGGCGACGATGTTGCGCAGCAGCTCGAAATGCGGCATCGACTGCAAGCCGAAGTCGCGCATCATCAGGTCGATGATCTCCACTCCCTTGGCCACGTGGGTGCGCATGACCGCGAATTCCTCCTCGGTCAGCCGGCCCGGCTTGAGCAGGATCGAATCGGGCACCGCAACCTTGCCGACGTCGTGCAGCGGGCAGAACTGGAACACGAACTCGGCGAATTCATCGGTCAGGTGGTGCTTCTCGGCCAGCTTCACCGCGATCAGCCGGGCGTAGCGGGCCATGCGGGCCAGATGCGAGCCGGTTTCCTCGTCACGCGCCGACGACACCGAGCGGATCACCTTCACCGCCGCCTGCATCATGCGCACGGTATCCAGCTCGCGCATCACCGCCAGCGAGATCAACTCGGCATAGGGCCGCAGGCGGTGGATCACCGGCGGCGAGAAGAAGTCGGCCAGGAACGAGTTGAAGAACAGGAATCCGTAGAAGGTGCCCTTGTGCTGGATGGGCACGGTATAACTGGCACGATAGCCGGCCGCCACCAATCGGGCGGCATGCTCCTGGCCCTTGGCGGCCGCGTCGTGGAGGTCGTTTATGGTCCGCCGGGCACCGGTCCAGGCCAGCTGTTGCAGGGTCGGCAGGTCGGACAGCCGCGCCACGGTATGGTCCATGGGGCTGTCGCCGTCGCTGGAATGGATGAAGGTCTTGAGCAGGTCGGTGCTGTTGTCGTAGAGCGCAACCGCGATGCGGGCGAGACCGGCCAGCGAGTTGTCGCCCTTGATCTCGTCGTGAAGACAGATCAGGCGCTCGGCCAGTCCACGCTGCATGAAAGGCAAGGCCACCGGCGCGGCTTGCGTCATCGTTCCCCCAAACATTCCCACTCGTTCCCGCCGGGCAGGTTACCCTTCGATCACGAATAAATCAAGT
>JBFMHS010000123.1:0-17053 GCA_040751765.1 Pseudomonadota bacterium
GCCTCGGCGGAACCGGGCAGGTACCGCACCGCCCGCACACCTTATATGCGCGACATCATGGATGCGCTCTCGCCCACCAGCCCGGTGCAGCGAGTGGTGTTCATGAAGGCGGCCCAGGTGGGGGCGCCCGAGGCTGGCTGCTGCTTCATTGGTTTCGTCATCCACCATGCGCCGGGGCCGATGCTGTGCGTCCAGCCGACGGTGGAGATGGCGAAACGCGCCTCGCGCCAGCGCATCGACCCGCTGATCGACGAAAGCCCGGCCATCCGCGAGCGGGTGAAGCCGGCGCGGTCGCGCGACGCCGGCAACACCATGCTGTCGAAGGATTTCCGCGGCGGCACCCTGGTGCTGACTGGGGCCAACAGCGCGGTGGGCCTGCGCTCCATGCCGGCCCGCTACCTGTTCCTCGACGAGGTTGACGCTTATCCGGCCTCGGCCGACGAGGAAGGCGATCCGGTGGCGCTGGCCGAGGCGCGGTCGCTTACCTTCGCCCATCGACGGAAGGTGTTCCTGGCCTCGACGCCGACGATCCGCGGCATGTCCCGCATCGAGCGGGAATTCGAGGCCAGCGACCAACGCCGGTTTTTCGTGCCGTGCCCCCATTGCGGGGCCATGCAATGGCTGAAATTCGATCGACTGCGCTGGGACAAGGGCCGGCCGGGCAGCGTCCTTTACGTCTGCGAAGCCTGCGACCAGGAGATCGCCGAACACCACAAGGCCACCATGCTGGCCGTCGGGGAGTGGCGGGCCACCGCCACCGCGACCGATCCTACCCTGGTGGGCTTCCACATCTCGGCGCTCTATTCGCCGCCGGGCTGGCAGTCGTGGCGAGAGATCGCCCGGTTGTGGGAGGCCGCCCAGGGCAATGACGACGCTTTGCGGGTGTTCCGCAACACCGTGCTGGGCGAAACCTGGGTCGAGACCGGCGAGGCGCCCGACTGGCAGCGTCTCTACGAGCGCCGGGAAACCTGGGCCAACGGCACGGTGCCTGCCGGTGGGCTGTTCCTGACCGCCGGAGCCGACGTGCAGAAGGACCGGGTCGAGATCGACGTCTGGGCCTGGGGCCGTGAGCTGGAAAGCTGGCTGGTCGACCATATCGTCATCGATGGCGGCCCCGAAAAGGCCGAGACCTGGGCTGCCTTGGAGGATGTTCTCGGTCGCACATGGCCTCACGCCAGCGGTGTCGGCCTCAAAATCGCCCGTCTGGCGGTGGATACCGGCTACGAAACCTCGGCGGTCTATACCTGGGGCCGCAAGATGGGCGTCGGCCAGGTCTCACCGATCAAGGGCATGGAGGGCTTCAACCGCTCCAGCCCGGTGTCGGGGCCTACCTATGTGGATGCCACCGAGGGCGGCAAGAAGATCCGCCGCGGCGCCCGGCTGTGGACGGTGGCGGTGTCCACCTTCAAGACCGAAACCTACCGCTTTCTGCGCTTGGAACGCCCCACTGACGAGGAACTGGCCGACGGTGTCCGTTTCCCGGCCGGAACAGTGCATCTGCCATCGTGGGCCGACTCGGAGTGGTGCAAGCAGTTCGTCGCCGAGCAGTTGGTGACGGTGAAGAACCGCCGCGGCTTCTCGAAACTGGAATGGCAGAAGCTGCGGGAGCGCAACGAGGCGCTGGATTGCCGGGTCTATGCCCGCGCCGCCGCCTGGATCGCCGGGGCCGACCGCTGGCCCGAGGCCAAATGGCGCGACCTGGAAGCGCAACTGGCCATATCCGACCCAATTCCGCCGGAAGACGCCCAAGCGGGCCAAATCCGCCGTCCCCAGACCCGCCGCTCCCGGCGGGTTTTTCATTCCAGCTACATGAGCTGATCCACACATGACCCTCGACGAGATGAAGGCCGAGCGCGAGCGCGTGATGGTGCGGAGGAACTCGCTGGTGGCCCGCGTCACCGTGGGCGACCGCACCGTCCAATACGATCTGGCCCAGGCCAACCACGTTCTCGCAGACCTCGACCGCCGCATCGCCGTGCTGGAGGGCCAAAAGCCTCGTCGCCGCATCCTGACGGTGGCCGCGACCAAGGGGCTGTGATCATGCTGTCGTCCCTGCGCCGCAAGGTGGGTGCCTGGGTCGGCGGCTTCGAGGCCGGCCTGGGAAACCGGCGCCTGAAGGGGTTTCAGCCCAGCCGCGCCCACGTCAACACTCTGATCGCCGCCGCGGGGCCAGACATCACAGCCCGTGCGCGCCATCTGGTCCGCAACAACGGCTATGCCGCCAATGCCATCGAAAGCTGGGCCGGTAACGTAGTCGGTGCCGGCATCAAGCCGTCGTCGCTGATCGCCGATCCCGCCCTGAAGGCCAAGGTGCAGAAGCTGTGGCTGGCTTGGACCGACGAGGCCGATGCCGAGGGCCTGACCGACTTCTACGGCCTGCAACGCCGGGCGGCACGAGAGGTCTTCATCGCTGGCGAGGTGTTCTTCCGCTTCCGTCCTCGTCGTCCCGAGGATGGCCTGTCGGTACCGCTGCAATTGCAGATGCTGCCGTCGGAAATGCTGCCGCTGACCAGGAACGAGACTCTGGCCAACGGTAACGTCGTCCGCCAGGGCATCGAGTTCGACCGCATCGGCCGGCGTATCGCCTATCACTTCCTGCGCCGCCATCCCGGCGATTGCACCGATCCCGGTTTGGCGGGCGAGACGGTGCGGATTCCGGCCTCCGAGATCATCCACGTCATGGACCCGGTAGATGCCGGGCAGTTGCGCGGCGTCTCCCGCTTCGCGCCGGCCATCGTCAAGCTGTTCCTGCTCGACCAGTACGACGACGCCGAACTGGACCGCAAGAAGGTGGCGGCCATGTACGCGCTGTTCGTCACCACCCCCAGCCCCGGCGAGACCTTCGACATCGCCGAGGACGGTGGGTCCGGCGACCGCACCATGGACGTGCAGCCTGGTCAGGTGGTGATGCTGGAACCGGGCGAGCAGATCCAGACCTCGGCTCCGGCGGATGTGGGCGGCTCGTATGAGGCGTTCCAGTACCGCACCCTGCTACAGATCGCCGCCGCCCTGGGCGTGCCCTACGCCTACCTCAGCAACGATATGCTGAAGGCCAATTACTCCAACTCGCGCCTGGCCCTGTTGGAGTTCCGCCGCCGCATCGACGCCTGGCAGCACGCCGTCATGGTGTTCCAGCTTTGCCGGGCTGTCTGGCAGCGGTGGATGGATGCCGCCGTGATGTCCGGGGCGCTGTCCATCAAGGGTTATGAGCCGAACCGGGCAAGCTTCATCGCCTGTTCCTGGCTGCCGCCGAAATGGGACTGGGTCGATCCGCTGAAGGACGCCCGCGCCGAGATCGAGCAGATCGATGCGGGCCTGAAAAGTCGCACCCAGGCCCTGGCCGAGCGCGGCTTCGACGCCGAGCAGGTGGATGCCGAAATCGCCGCCGACCGGGACCGGGAACAGCGACTGGGGCTGAGTTTCGGCTCCACACCCATGCCTGCCGCACCGACACAGTAAGGACCGACATGCACGATCTGCCCCATCTCGCGGCCCGTCTGTACGGGACGCCGCTGCTGCTCGCCCGCAGCAAACTGGACGTGATCCTGGGCGCATTGGCTCCCCGGCTGGCCGGACATGGCACTTTCCTGGACGCGGATGCGCCTCCCTCCGCCGAATTGGCGGTGACGCCCGACGGCATCGCCATCGTTCCGGTGGTCGGCACTCTGGTGTCGCGCTCGGGCTATCTGGGCGCGGCCAGCGGCCTGACCGCCTATTCCGACATCGCCGAGTCCATCGAGGCGGCGGCCACCGATCCCGGCATCCGCGCCATTCTGTTGGACGTGGATTCCTCTGGCGGCGAGGTGGGCGGCCTGTTCGATCTGGTCGACCACATCCAGGCCATCCGCAGCCAGTGCGGCAAGCCCATCTGGGCGGTGGCCGACGAGGCGGCGCTGTCGGCGGCCTATGCCATCGCCTGCACCGCCGACCGGCTCTATGTGACCCAGACCGGCGAGGTCGGCTCCATCGGCGTGGTGGCGGTCCACCGCGACGAATCCGGGGCCGATACCCAGGCCGGCCTGGCGTGGACCTTCGTCCACGCCGGGGCCTGCAAGGTGGACGGCAATCCCCATCAGCCCCTGTCCGACAGCGCCCGCGCCAGCCTTCAGGCTGACGTCGACAGCCTCTATGGCCGCTTCGTCGACCTGGTGGCCAAGTGCCGCAAAGCGTCCCCCGGGGTGATCCGCGCCACCGAGGCCACCGTTTATCGCGGCAACCAAGCGGTGGCCGCCGGGCTGGCCGACAAGGTCGGCACCCTGCGTGTGGCTCTGGCCGATCTCGGTGCCGTGCTGGCCAGCGCTTCCGTTCCGTCCCCCGTCCTGTCCAAGCCCAAGGAGACCATCATGTCCGAGCAAACGGGGGACATCCCCGTGACCGCTGCCGCGCCTCAGGTCGAAGCCGACTTGGAGCAGCGCTTGCGCGCCGAATACGCCGAGATCAGCGCCGTCGCCGCCCAGGCCGCCCGGTTGGGTGTCACCGTCGACCCCGCCGAGGCCATGGCCAAGGGCATCCGCCCCGAAGCATTGCGCCGCACCGTGCTGGAGCAACTGGCCGCCCGTTCCGAGGCCGCCGACGTGGTGGCCGCCGCCCCGACCGGCGCTGCCCCCAAGACCGAAACCGAAAGCCCAATCGTCCGGCGCGCCCGCGAAGCCGCCGCCCGGAAATAAGGACGCTCTCCCATGCCTGTGCTGATTGCTCCGCCCACCTTGGGCGATCTGCTGAAGTTCGAGCTGAACGCCAGCTACACCCGCGAAACCGCCACCTTGAAGGCGGGCACCGCCTATCCCCTGGGCGCGGTGTTGGGCCGGATCACCTCCAGCGGTGAATACCGCCTGTCGCCAGCTGCCGAGGTGGTCGGTGACGAAGGCGCCGAGGTGGCCGTCGCCGTCCTGCTGGAAGCCGTGGACGCCACCGGCGGCGCCGTCCCCGGCCTGATCGCCGCCCGCGGCCCGGTCATCCTGGCCGAAGGCGCCCTGGCGTTTGACGCCTCCGTCGATCAGCCCGCCGAGCGAGCCGTCAAGATCACCCAGCTTGCCGCCATGGGTCTGGTCGCCCGCCACACCGTCTGATCGGAGCCTTTCCCATGAACGCGATCATCAATCCCTTCGACGCGGGCGGCTATTCGCTCGCCGAAATGACCCAGGCCATCAACCTGCTGCCCAACCTCTATACCCGGCTGGGACAGATGGGGCTGTTCCGCTTCGAGGGTGTCACCCAGCGTAGCGTCATCATCGAGCAGGCCGAGGGAGTCCTCAACCTGCTGCCCACCGTGCCCCTGGGCGGCCCGGCCACCGTCGCCAACCGCGACAGCCGCGCCATGCGGTCGTTCACGGTGCCGTGGATCCCGCACGACGATTCCATCACGCCCCAGGACGTCCAGGGGGTGCGGGGCTTCGGCGTTGCCGATTCCGCCGACCCGCTGGCCACGGTGATGGAGCGGAAGCTCACCCGCATGCGGAGCAAGCACGCCCAGACCCGCGAGTTCATGGAGGTCAACGCGCTGAAGGGCATCGTCCGCGATGGCGCCGGCAGCACGTTGTACGACTACTTCGCCGAGTTCGACCTGTCGCGTCAGCAGGTGGATTTCGCCCTCGGTACCGCCGCCACCAACGTCCAGGGCAAGATCCGCGACGTGCTGCGCAAGGTGGAGACGGAACTCAAGGGCGAGACCATGACCGGCGTGCTGGCGCTGGTGAGCCCGGAGTTCTTCGACAAGCTGATCGGCCATGCCAAGGTCGAGACGGCCTACCAGTTCTTCTCGTCGGCCGGCGCCCAGCCGCTCAGGGAAGACGTGCGCCGCCGCTTCCCGTTCGCCGGCATCGTGTTCGAGGAATACAACGCCACCGTGACGCTCTCCACCGGCGCCACCGAGACCCTGATCCCGGCCGGCGAGGGCATCGCCTTCCCGCTGGGCACCATGGACACCTTCGTCACCTATGGCGCCCCGGCCAACCTGATCGAGACGGTCAACACCCTGGGCGTGCCCATGTACGCCCGCCAGCTTGCCCGCATGGACGGCAGCGCCATCGACGTCAAGACCGAGGCATCGATCCTGCCGGTGAACAAGCGGCCCCGCCTGGCGGTCCGCCTCTTCTCCGGCAACTGACCATGACCGCGTTCGCCGCCGCCATCGACGACTTGTTCGCCGATGCCAACCTCGCCGTCACCGTGCTGTACCAGCCGGCCGGCGGCGAGGCGCGACCGGTGCGCGCCCTGGTGCGGCGACCCGACCGCGACATCGAGTTTTCGGACATCACCGTGCAGACCAGCACGGCGGTGTTCGAGATCCGGCGGCATGACGTGTTGGCACCCCTGGCGGGGGACATCATCGTCCATGACGGCGACAGCTTCGTCGTGCAGGGCGAACCCCGCCTGGATGCCGAGCGGCTGATCTGGACCCTGGATACGAGGCCCGCATGAAGCTGGCGGCAGCTATTTCCGGCGATCTGCGCAAGATCATGGCCGAGGAGGTCAAGGCCGCCGAGGATGCCGTCACTGCCGGAATGCGGCAGGCCGCCGACGGTCTGAAGGCTGATCTCCGCCGCCAGGTTACCGAGGCGGGCATGGGCCAGCGCCTCGCCTACACCTGGCGCGCCGAGCTTTATCCCAAGGGCCGCAACAGCATCAAGGCGGCGGGGTTCGTCTTCACCAAGGCTCCGACCATTATCCGCGCCTTCGACCAGGGCGCCGTGATCAAATCCAAGCACGGCTTCTGGCTGGCGATCCCCACGCCCGCCGCCGGAACCGGCGCCCGAGGCAAGCGCATGACGCCCGGCCTGTGGGAGCAAATGCATGGTGCCCGACTACGCTTCATCTACCGCCGCGGCGCTCCCTCGTTGCTGGTGGCCGAGAACATGCGGGCACGGACGGGGAAACGGGGCGGTTTCGCCCATGGCAGCGCCTCGGCGCTCCGCACCGGACGCGGGCTGGCCACGGTGGTGATGTTCATCCTGGTGCCGCAGGTGAGTTTGAAAAAGCGCCTGGACGTGGATGGCGCCGCCGAGCGGTGGGCTGATGCCTTGCCGGGGCTGATCGTGGGGAATTGGAGTTCCTGATGGCTTCCATCCGCGAACAGATCCTCGCCGCCCTGCTGGTGCGCCTGGAAACGGTGCCCGGCGCCACGGCCAAGCGGGAAGCGCCGCTGCCTGAGACGGTCCCCGCCGGTGGGCAGATCATCCTGCGCGACGGCGATCCCGGCGATCCCGAGGTGGTGCTGTCGCCGGTCTCCTACCTGTGGGAACACCAGACCGAGATCGAGGTCATCCTCCAGCGCGGCCAGAATGACGACAGTGCCGCCCTCGACACCTTGCTGATGGCGGTGGGCGCGGCCTTGTCCACCGATCGCTCCCTCGGCGGTCTGGCGGAATGGCTGGACTGGGGCGCCCCTAAGACTTCCGGCCTCGCCATCGACGGCGCTGCGTCCCTACGCGGCGCGACGGTGCCCGTCACCATCCATTACGCCAGCCCAGACCCGCTGGGCTGATCCTTTCCAATCCATCAAGGACTCCGATCATGGGCAAGACGCGCGCTTACGGCGCCGATTGCGTGCTGCTGGCTGCCTTCGAGGCGGGCTACGGTGTGCCTCAGGCCGACGGCTATACCCGGCTGTCATTCAAGGAATGCAGCCTGGGGGCCGAACGCCCGCTGGGCTACGACCCGTTGCTGGGCCAGGGGCGTGACGCCCAGGATCCCTATTACGAGGCGGTCAAGGACGAGGGCGACGTTGGCGTGCCGCTCGATGTGCGGGCGCTGGGGTTCTGGCTGAAGGGCCTGTTTGGCGCGCCCACCACCAGCGGCGATGCCGACACTGGCTTCACCCATGTGTTCACCTCGGGTCTCGATCTCCCCAGCCTGGCCCTGGAGATTGGCCACGCCAAACTGGCGACACCGAAGTTCTTCCGCCATGCCGGGGCCAAGCTGGACAAGCTGTCCTTCGACATGGCCCGGTCAGGCGCGGCCAACGCCAGTATCGGCGTCATCGCCCAAGGCGAGACCGAAACCACCAGTACCATCGATGCCAGTCCGACCAGCTTCCCGCTCAAGCGGTTCAGCCAGGGCAGCGGCACCATCCGTGTCGGCGGCGGCCAGCTCGCCAACGTTGTCGGCGGCAAGCTGTCCTTCTCCAACAACCTGGAGCGGGTCGAGACCATCCGCGCCGACGGCCTGATTGACGGCGTCGACGAGACCGAGGCCACCGCCGAAGGCTCTGTCGACATCCGCTTTGGCACCGACACCACGCTGACCGCCGCCATCGCCGCCGAAAGCCCGGTGGAGATGGAATACGGCTTCACCATCCCGGGTTCGGACTTTGCCCTGACCTTCCATCTGCCCCGCGTCTTCCTGCCCAAGAAGAAGCAGGAGATCAAAGGCCCCGGCGGCATTCAGGCCAGCTACGACTGGCGGGCGGCCCGCGATCCGGTGGCCGGCTACCTGCTGCAAGTCACCCTGGTCAACGACGTGGCGGGGTATTGATCATGATCCGCCTGACCATCCCCAAGGAACCCTACTGGATCGATCTGCCCCACGGCGTACGGGTGTTCGTTCGTCCCCTGACCACGGCGGTCTACGAAGCAGCCCGTGCCCGAGGCTGGCGCATGGCCCGCGCTATCGCCGCCGAGCATGCCGATCTCAAAGCCGCCGGGGCCGATATCACCGGCCTGCCGGACCTGTCCGACGAGGACGCCCTGGCCGGGCTGTCGCAGATGCTGTTCGCCCAAGGTCTAGCCCGTTCCGCCATCACCAAGTGGGAGGGCGTGCTGGACGAGGCCGATCAACCGGCGGAAGTCACCGACACCGCGATCGCCGAATTGATGCAGTTGCCCCGCATGGCGGAGGGCTTCGTCATCCAATACACCGAAACCCACGAAGCGGTGATCGCCGAGGGAAACGTCTCCAGGCCCGCGCCGAATGGCACTTCGGCGGCGGGCCGGAATACTGCCGAGGCTGCGGCGGAAGCTGCGACTGCCCCTATGACCGCAACGCCCCCCTGACCGAATCCGGCTGGCAAGCCTGGGAACTCCTGGCCGACTCCATTGGAACCATCCGTCTCGGCCCCCGTGGCGGCATCACCGGCCTCGACCTTCCGGCTCTGCTGATCCAGGCCGAGGCCCTGGGTTACGAGCGGCCTTTGCTGGCGCGGCTGTTGCCTTTCGCCGAGCGGGGAATGGTGGCCGGTTCCGCCAAGGTTCAAACCGAGACCTGACCGATGGCCACCAAATCCGTCTCCATCCGCCTGTCTTTGCAGGACGGCGAAACCGTCCGCCGTGCCCTGCTGAAACTGGGCGAAGATGGCCAGAAGGCGTTGGCGCGGATCGAAGGGGCGGCGCAACCGGCTTCCCGGTCGCTGCTGGCCATCAATGCCGCCAGCCAGGACATCCAGGGCGGCATGGCAGCTTTCGCCTCGCGCCTCGGCCCCATCGGTTCGGTGATGATGGCGCTGGGACCGGCGGGACTGGCGGCAGGCGCGGCCATCGGCCTGTTCGGCAAGGCCATGGTCGAGTCCACCATCAAGGTGGAAAGCCTGGAGGCCCGGCTGAAGGGGCTGGTGGGCGCCGCGGCCCTGACCGAAACCACCTCGTATCTCTATGCCCAGGCCCAGAAGACCGGCACCGCCCTGGAAACGGTGATCGGCGCCTATTCCCGGCTGGCCGCGTTGCAGAAGGCCGGGATCATCACCACGGGCGAGAGCCGCGCCTTGCTGGAGGGCTTCCAGTCCACCGCCATCGCCCTGGGCGCGTCGTCCGAACAGTTGGAGCAGTCGCTGTTCGGTCTGGCCCAGGGGCTGTCGTCGGGGACGTTGCGCGCCGAGGAGCTGAACCAGATCGTCGAGCCGATGCCGGGCCTGCTGCAGGCCCTGGATCGTGCCGCCGGGCTGCCCTCGGGCGGCTTCCGGCAGATGGTGACCCAGGGCAAGGTGACGGCGGATTTCTTCCGCGACACTTTGATTAAGGCTCTCCGGGGCTTTGATGCCGCGGCCCTGGAGAGTGCCGACACCGCCGAGCGGGCCTTCACCCGCATGGCCAATGCTTGGGCTGCCTTCACCAATGCCCCGTGGCTGCGTGGCATCCTGTCGGGTGGCGCCAATGCCGGATCGGCGGCGCTGGAATCGCTGACGCCGGGGGACAATTCCCTCAAGACGCGCCTGGCCGCCCTGGACAAGCGCATCGCCGCCCTTGGTGGCGAGCAGGCGCTCGATAAGCCGTTGCCCGCCGGGACCCATTCGGTGGTGGTGCAGGCGGTAAAGCAGGAAAACGAGGAACTGCGCCGTCTGCTCGCCGAGCGCCAGGTCATTTCCGACGATCTCGACGAGATCACCCGCAAGCGGGCGGGCATGGAGGCCCATGCCAAGATGCAGCGAGATCAGATCCGAGCCGAACAGCGTGAGCCCACCTATGTGGAGAAGCTGGCCGACCTGAAGTTCGAGGTGGAATGGCAGGAAAAGCTCAATGCGGCCCGGGCCGCCGGCAATGCCGAGTTCAGCCGCACCAAGGCCCAGTACGATGCGGCCAAGGGCTTTCGCCAGCTTGAAAAGGAGCTGTTCCAGCAGGGTGGCGTCTATCGCACCCCGTCCAAGGAGCAGGAAATCCGCGACATGCTGGCCCGCGAGGCCCAGGCCAAGGGGGCGGGCGAAATGTCCGCCCAGGCCCAGGCCGAGGTTCTGGGCCTCGACATCCAGGCCCGTGGCCAGGAGCGCCTTGCCCTGGCGGCCCGCGAGGGTGGCCGTGCCCAGATCGACGCGGCCCGCGCCGCCAAGGTACTCGAGTTCGCTTTCAAGAACGGCGGTGTCGCCGTCGCCGCCTACGACCAGGCGCTTCGTCGGATCGACGACGCCAAGCTGCTGGAGCAGAAGAACGGCCTGATCCGGTCGCTGGAACAGGAAACCGCCGCCAACGACCGGCTGGCCGAGGCCGCTAAGGGCTCGGTGGCCGACATCATTCTGGCGGAACGGACCAACTGGCTGGCCGAGCAGACGGCCAAGGGTCTGACAGACGCCAATGGCGAACTGGCTCAGTCCTATGCCCAGGTGCAGAAGTCCCGCGCCAACAACGAAGCGGCTCGTGCCGTCGCCGATCTGGAGCGCGAGATCGACGCCCAAATGCGGCTGGCCGAGGCGGTGCGCAGCGGCGACCGCAATCGTGCCCGCGACGTCACCATCGACACCGACGTGGCCAAGTTTGCCCGCAGCCACAAGCTGGCCGAGGATGATCCCCAGGTGGGCGAGTATCGGGTCACCCGGTCACGTCAGTATGCCGAGGCGGTCAAGGACGAGGCCCAGCAGACCAATCTGGCCTATGACGCCACGCTGCGCTTCAAGGATGAACTGGCCAAGCTGAACGAACAGCGGGCCAGCGGTGCCTTGTCGGAGGAAGCCTACGCCCGCCGCTACAAGGAGCTGGAGCAGGACAAGCTGGCTGCCAGCTGGGAATGGCAGGACGGTGCGACGCGTGCCGTGCGAGCGTATGTGGACGAGGCCACCAATGCCGCCGCCAGCGCGGAAAAGGCCATGTCCGGGGCGCTGCGGGCCAGCGAGGACGCCTTCGTCAAATGGGCCACCACCGGTAAGCTGGCCGGGCAGGATCTATTCAACAGCCTGGCCGAAGAGGCGCTGTGTGCCGCCTGGCGTATGGCTGTGGTGGCGCCCTTGTTCGGCGGGGCCAGCGGTGGGCTGTTTGGCGGCATGATCGCCAGTGTCGGCAGTTTCTTTTCCGGCACCGGATCCTCCGGGGCCAGCAGCGGCGGCTCGGTGCCGGTCCCCGATACCGGCAATTTCGCCATCGCCCATACCGGCGGCCTGATCGGCTTGGACCGGTTGGAAACCCGCGCCACCAGCGCCTCGGTGTTTGCCGGGGCGCCCAAATACCACACCGGCGGGCTGGTGGCGGGCGAACGCCCGATCATCGCCCGTGTCGGCGAGGGGGTGTTCACGCCCCGGCAAATGGATAATGCCGACCGCCTGCTGGGGACTGCACTGTCCCGTCCGGCAGCGGCCAACGTCCAGGTCACCGTCCACAACAATGCGGGTAACACCGAAGCCAAGGCCCAGTGGTCCCAAGGGGCGGATGGCGCCGTCCAGATCGACATCTTCGTCGAGGAGATCGAGGGCCGGATGAGCCGCCGCATCGGTCGCGGCGAAGGCATGGCCCCGATGCTGGAACAGCGTTATGGCCTCAACCCGGTGGCGGGAAGTTATAGGTGAGGATCAGTGCTGGGTCTCGTCGTTGAACGAAACATGGCGGGGCAGGTCCATAGCGTCATGAAGAATGCGCAGAATTTGGAGAGTCTTGGTATTGCGGTCGGGCGCAGTCCTGAACACGATCAGGTGGCGCCCCCGCTTGCCAGACCGGGCTACCGGCAGGATGAACATTCCTTCACCAAGATCATCCCGGACCTTGACGCCAACGGTGTCCGGTCCCGCCTTCAACGCCCGGAACGCGGCGGAGATCATTGTGGAATAGGTCTTCGCCTGACCGTCGCCGAAGTGCTCCGCAGTCCAATCGATGATGTCACGGAGGTCTGCCTTGGCAGCATCGGCAAGCTGGACCTCCCAATCCCGGGAGCTGCTCACCTTGTGGCCTGCTGCGCCCGTCGTTCCGAAAGGGCCTCGTCCGTCATCCGTTCAAGGTAGTCCGCCAGCGCATCCGCGCTGTCGAAATCTTGATACCTCCCGGCTTCGATGTCATCGATCCCCACCTGAACGGCGGCACGAAGCGCCTTCAGCCGGGCCTCGTCCTCGGCGTCCCGGCGCTCGATCAGGCGCAGCCCTTCGCGCAGAACCTCACTGGCGTTCTGGTAACGGCCCGAGGCCACCAGTCGCTCGATCAGTTCGGATTGATGATCGGTCAGCACCACATTGCGGGTCGGCATGTCCAAACTCCCGGATAATTGCCTTGGCATAATATGCCATTGAGGGGCCGGGAGACAAGGTGGCTGACCGGAATCCTTGGACACCATCATGACCACGCTCGTCTCCTGGCCCGACCGGCTGCCGTTGCCGACCTACGACGGCTATGCCCTGGAGCCGGAGGCCGCCGTCACCCGCACCGACATGGAGGCCGGTCCGGCCCGGCAGCGGCGACGCTTCACCCAGGCCCCCACCCGCATCCCGGTGCGGTGGCGCCTGTCCCAGACGGGCTTCGCCACCTTCGAGGCATGGTTCCGCCTCAAACTGGCGGACGGTGCCGAATGGTTCGCCATCGACCTGTTGGGGGGGAACGGCCGGAACCGTCATGAAGCCCGCTTTCTTGGCCAGGGCGCGACGTCCTACCGGGCCGTGCCGCAGCGGGGCGGCGCCTGGATCGTCACTTCGGTGCTGGAGGTCCGCGAGCGCCCAATGCTCGACGAAGGGGCGCTGGACATCCTGCTGACCGAGAACGTGCCCGTCCTGCTCGCGGATATCTCCGCCCTCCATACCATCCTTCATGTCGGATTGCCGGTCGGCATCCGCTGGTGATCGCCCATGACGCTGCAAACTGATCTGGCCGCCGCCGTCGCTCAGGTGACGGCGGACAGCACGCTGCTGCACAAGGTCGTGCATGGCCCCGCGCTCGGCGCCGAAAGCGAGGTGGCCACCGAGGGTGGTCCGGTCAAGACCGTGGCCCGCGCGGTGGCCGATGCCGAGGAAATCCTGCACCGGGAAGCGGGCGATCTCGCCGAAGCCGTCAGCGCCGCGCGGGCGGCTCGGGACGCCGCGTCCGGCCATGCCGCCATCGCCGGAGAAAAGGCCGCCGAGGCCGGAACGGCGGTGGCGCGGACCAATGCTGCGGTCGATCAGGCCGCAGCCGACATTCGGGCGGTGGCCGACATCGCTGAGGCAGCCATCAATGGGATGGTCGCCCAGGCCGAGACCGTGGTCCAGACCCATGTTGCTTCCGCCGACGAGGCGGCTGCCGGTGCTGAAGGGGCCGCAGCCGAGGCCCGTGCCCATGCCGCCCGGTTCGCCCTGCCCATCGAGGCGGTGGCCCGGCGGGCGCTGGCCGCCGACGCTCGTCAATTGACCGGCACCCGCGACACCCTGGTGCTGTTTGCCGCCTTTGCCGATGAGGCCGGGCGCTCGGAGGAAGCGGCCCGGGTCAGCGCCGATACCGCCAATCAGCAGGCGGTGCTTGCCGCCGGTCATGCCGTGGACGCGGCACAAACCGCTACGGCGGCTCAGGCCAGTGTCGCCGCTGCCTCGGTGATCGTCGCCCAGGCCGACTCGGCTCTTCATGCTTTGGTGGTCGAGGCCCGATCGGGCGTCGATGCCGTCAAGGACGAGATCGCCGCATCGGCGTCAGCCGCGGAGGACCGGATTGCCGAGTGTGCCGCCGGCTTCGAGGCCGACGTGCAGGCGCTCGCGACCGCGACCAGCAGCCATGTCAGCGCCGCCGTCGCCCACGTCGCCCGCTTCTCGGTTCCCATCGAACAGGTGGCGCGGGCCGCCCTGGAGGCCGAGCGCCGCAGGCTGCTGGACGCCCGTGACGATCTCCTGCGCTTCACCACCATCATCGAAGGCTGACGCCCATGCCGACGCTGCAAGAGCGTATCGACGCATTCTTCGCCGATCCCCTGGCGGACATCGACGCCCAGCGCCAGGCGCTCGACGCCATGGTCACCGTACCTGATGTCGCAGGCCGAGATGCGATCCCCCTGGATGCCCGCGCTCTCAATCTCTGGGTCAAGGTGGAAAGCCCCGAGGGGCTGTTCCGTTGGGACGGCGCCGCCTGGATGCCGTTCTCCCCGCTTGAAGCCCTGCTGCCCGCACCTGTGACCAGGCGCCAGCCCGCCGATGCCGGCGAGTTGCTGGAGGACATGGCGCTGCTGGGTCTCGATCTCCTGTAACCCCCATCACGGAGGAAAAATCCCGTGTCCATTGCATCCCTTCGCGGCCTGATCGAAATGATCAAGGGCCGAGGCCAAACCCTGGCCGCCGCCGCAGGCGAGGACGCGGCCTCCGCCCGCGATCTGGTCTATCTGGCCAAGGCGGTCGAATCCATGGTCGGCGCCGACGCCTTGCTCGGCCTGATCGACGAAGCCGGAAAGCCCGCCGAAATCGTCACCGTCGCGGCCCCCGGCACCGCCACCCTGACGCTGACCGAGGATCAGGTCGGACGCGATGTGGTCGTGCTGCGGCCCGATCAGGGAACCTTCACGGCGGGCGAGGTCGTGGTGCTTGCCCCGTCGCGGGGATGGGCCGCGATCATCGACAATGAACTGCCCATCCCAGTCCGGGTCAAGACCGCGATCCAGACGGCCGAGCCAGTCGCCGTGGCTGCCGGCAAGAAGGGCTGGCTGTTCTGCGACGGCGGCATGGTCGATCACGTCTTCGATCTCACCGCAGCAGTTGCCGCCGCCGCGTCACCCCTGGCGGTGCGCGGCGACCTCTACGTCCGCAATGCTTCCGGTAATACCCGTCTGCCGCTGGGCGCCGCGTCCAAGTTCCTCGGCTCCGACGGCACCGATCCCAAATGGCTGTTGCCGCCCGGGCGCACCAACTCGCGGGCCAAGTATCTCGCCAACGATTTCATCGCCCGCGACGCCGACGACAATCTGGTCGCCGGGGGCAATGCGGTGTCGTTGGTCGCCACGCCGCGTCTGGCCAACCTGATCTCGGACGCGGTGGTCTTCCCCGATCATGCCAATCTGGGTATCTGGGACGCAGACAGCCAATCCTGCATGACGTCGATCTATCGTGGTCTGGCGGCGGTGTTCCAGGACGGCGGTCTCTCGGTGTGGGGCAATTCCAACTCGGGCCGCAACGGCGATCCCAACGGCTCCCACTGGCCCCATTTCCAGCCGGCGCTGTACCGCACCACCAACGAAGGACATCTGGTCACCGAGAACCTGACCGATGCCGGGGTCAAGCAGGTCTACGGCAATTACGGCACCACCATGATCCTGTTGGAGAACGGTGAGCTGTACGCCACCGGCTATGGTGGGCACGGCCAGCAGGGCGACGGCACCACCTCGAGCAAGTCGTTCTTCCAGCGCATCGTCTTTCCCGGCGATGCGGGTCCCGTCCGCTACGTGGTGTCCACCTGCATGACCGGGCCGGACAGCAGCGCCGCCTTCTATGCCCTGATGGAGGACGGCGACGTCTATTCCTGGGGCTATAACGGCTATGGACAACTCGGGCACGGCGACACCGGCAACCGCACGATTCCCACCAAGGTCGCCGCCTTCGAGCGCAATGTTCAGTGCATCGTGGCGGCAGGCGGCTCCTACGGCTTCGCCCATTTTGTCACCACCGACCACAAGCTGTTCGGCTGCGGCTACAACGGCTACGGCAATCTGGGCGACAACACCACGGCCAACAAACCGGCCCCGGTGCTGATCGATGCGGGTCCGGTGGTGAAATGCGCCAACACCGGCTACGGCTCCCACAATTTCGCGTTCTACATCAAGGCCGACGGCAAGCTCTACGCCATGGGCTTCAATGAAAGTGGCCAGCTTGGTGACAATTCGGCCACCAACCGCAGCACCCCGGTGCTGGTGGGAAATCTGGGGCTGACCGACCCGACCAAGGTCATCGACATCTGGGCCTACGGCGCCCGTTACGGCGCGGGCGGCTTCGCGCTGACCAAGAACGGGCAGTTCTGGGCCTGGGGCAGCAACGTCAACGGACAGCTCGGCCTGGGCGACACCAACAGCCGCCAGGCCCCCGTCCTGGTGCCGGGCGTCGAGCACGTCTCGCAGGTGGTGTCGCCGACCACCGGCATCAGTCAGTCGACGCAGTACCACTACAACAGCGTTCTGCTGCTGCGGCACGCCTCGGCCGCCGACCGCATCGCGCGGCGCAACGGCTATCCCATGACCGCCGGCTGGGGCGGTTCGTTCATCGGCGCCCCCAATGCCGCCAATCCCACCACCGTGTTCCGGTATGTGGGTTTCCCGCCGAAATACCATGGCCGCATCCGCCGCATCGGCTGCTCGGGTTACCACGACGGCACCGGCAATGCCGAGCAGGACGCCTACGCCCTGGCCATGGACGGCACCGTCTTCGCCTGGGGACCATCCAGCAATTACGCGCTCGGCGACTGGATGAACACCGGCAGCATCTGCCCCCAGCCCTTGAAAT
>JBFMHS010000124.1:0-11285 GCA_040751765.1 Pseudomonadota bacterium
ACTGCGGTGCTGGGGCATGTGAAGAAGAAAGGGGATGTTTCACGTGAAACAGTACGGACCTGAGGATTTCGCGCGCGACGCCGGTGTTTCACGTGAAACGCTGGAGCGCCTGCGCGCCTATGCCGACCTGCTGGTCAAGTGGCAGACCCGGATCAATCTGATCGGCCCCGATACCATCCCCAGCCTGTGGCACCGGCATTTCCTCGACTCGGCCCAGGTTTTCCCGCTTCTTCCACAGCCTATCCACAGAGTTGTCGACATGGGCTCCGGGGCCGGCTTTCCCGGGCTGGTGCTGGCGGTGATGGGGGCGCCCGATGTTCATCTGATCGAGAGCGACGCACGCAAATGCGCCTTCCTGCGCGAGGCGGCGCGGGTTACCGGCACCCCGGTCACCGTCCATAACGCCCGCATCGAGGCGGTGCCGCCGCTGGGCGCCGACGTCGTCACCGCCCGCGCCCTGGCACCGCTGGAAAAGCTGCTGTCCTGGGCCGAGCGGCACCTGTTGCCGGAGGGCCACTGCCTGTTCCTAAAGGGCAGGGGGCACGAAGACGAATTGACCACGGCCTCCAAAGAATGGAATATCACCTTCGAGCGGACCCCATCCCGAACGGATGCGCTCGGAGCCATTCTTCACTGTCGAGAGGTACACCGTGGTCGAGCAACGCGTTAGCAGCGCCCCCACGAAGGCCCGCATCATCGCCATCGCCAACCAGAAGGGCGGTGTCGGCAAGACCACCACCGCCATCAACCTGGCGACAGCCATGGCGGCCACCAAGAAGCGGGTGCTGATCGTCGACCTGGACCCGCAGGGCAACGCCAGCACCGGCCTGGGCGTCGACCGCGGCAACCGCGAGGTCAACTCCTACCACGTGCTGATCGGCGAGGCGGCGCTGTCCGAGGCGCTGCTGACCACCACCATCCCCGGGCTCGACCTGGTGCCGTCGGGCATCGACCTGTCGGGCGCCGAGATCGAGCTGGTCGAGATGCCCCGGCGGGAGACCCGGCTGTCCGAGGCGCTGGGCACCGCGACCGCCGAATACGACTACGTGCTGATCGACTGCCCGCCGTCGCTGAACCTGTTGACGCTCAACGCCCTGGTCGCCGCCCATTCGGTGATGGTGCCGCTGCAATGCGAGTTCTTCGCCCTGGAAGGCGTCAGCCACCTGGTCAAGACCATCGACATGGTCAAGGCGGCGTTCAATCCCGGTCTTGAGTTGCAGGGCATCGTCCTGACCATGTTCGACAAGCGCAACAACCTGTCCGACCAGGTCGCCGCCGACGTGCGCGGCTTCTTCGGCGACAAGGTCTACAAGACGGTGATCCCGCGCAACGTGCGCATCTCCGAGGCACCGTCGCATGGCAAGCCGGTGCTGCTCTACGACGTCAAGTGCACCGGGTCGGAAGCCTATATCCACCTCGCCAGCGAGGTGCTGAAGCGTGAACGTGAGGTGAGGGTGCGGGCGTGAACACGGTTCCCGAGGAAAAGCGTCGCAATCTGGGCCGCGGGCTGTCGGCCCTGTTGGGGGATTCCGGGGCCGCCGTGGCGGCCTCGGTCATCGAGGGCGGCCCCGCCACCGCCGCTGGCGACAAGCCGCGCGGCCTGCGCACCCTGCCGGTCGGCCAGCTCAAGCCCGGCAAGTTCCAGCCCCGCCGCCTGTTCGACGAGGAAGCCATCACCGACCTGGTGGAGTCGGTGCGCGAGAAGGGCATTCTCCAGCCCATCCTGGTGCGCCCCCATGACGGTGGCTTTGAGATCATCGCCGGCGAGCGCCGTTGGCGGGCGGCTCAGCGCGCCCAGTTGCACGAAGTCCCGGTCATCGTCCGCGACTTCACCGACCGCGAAGCCCTCGAGGTGGCGCTGGTCGAGAATCTGCAGCGTCAGGATCTGTCGCCGCTGGAAGAGGCCGAGGGCTATCGCCGCCTCATCGACGAATTCAGCCACACCCAGGACGAGCTGGCCAAGGCGCTGGGCAAAAGCCGCAGCCATGTCGCCAACATGATGCGCCTGCTGGGCCTGCCCGATCCGGTCAAGGAAATGGTCGCCCAGGGCAAGCTGACCGCCGGCCATGCCCGTGCCCTGCTGACGGCCTCCGATCCGGTTGGCCTGGCCCGCGAGGTGGTGGACAAGCACCTCAACGTCCGCCAGACCGAAAAGCTGGCCCAGGAGGCCGGCGGCGGCAAGGCGGCCAAGGCGTCAAAGGGCGGGCGGCCGCCGGCCCACTCCAAGGACCCCGACACCGCCGCCCTGGAACGCGACCTTACCGAGCTGCTGGGGGTGCGGGTCACCATCAAGCCGCTGGGCAAGGGGGGCGAGCTGACCGTCCACTACGGCAGCCTGGAGCAGCTCGACGATGTTCTGTCACGGCTGACCGCCGGCCGCGAATAATCATTCCTTCAGCGCAACAGACGGCCCGGGCCAAGCACCCCGGGCCGTGTTCGTTAGACTCGACTTCGCCCCGCTTCCGCCCCTAGAATGTCACGGCACCAGGCCTGGCGGGGAACACGGGGGGCGAGATGGCGACGACGGAATCCTTCGAGATGCTGCTCGACCGCATTCCGGTCGAGGTGGCGGGCACCTTCACCGAGGCCCAGCGGGCGGCGCTGTATTCCGCCGTCAAGCCGACCACCTGGAAGCGTCATCCCATCAACATCCGCCTCAGCTTCCCTTTCGTCGGGGGCCGATACTTCATCACCGTGGTGGGCGGCCCCGAGAAGCGCGGCTCCGAGCGCCTGGCCCGCGAGCATCGCATGTTCCCATTCCGCACGGTCGGCAACATCATGTTCCTGCTGGGGATCGGTGGTGCTTTCAGCTTCGCGACCATGGCGATGATGGTGGTATTCTCCGGCATCGTCGAATTCTGACCTTCGAAAGGACCATCATGAGCGTTTGCCCCTGCGGCTCGGGCCGCGGATTGGACGAGTGCTGCGGACCGCTGATCAAGGGCGCCGCCGCGCCCACCGCCGAGGCGCTGATGCGCTCGCGCTACACCGCCTTCGTGCTCGCCGACCTCGACTACCTGGAGTCCACCCTGGCCCCCGAGGCCAAGGAAGATTACGACCGCTCCGAGACCGAGCAGTGGATCAAGGACGGCCAGTGGCAGGGCCTGGAAGTCCGCGCCACCAGCCAGGGCGGCGGGGGCGACGCGGCCGGCACCGTGGAGTTCGTGGCCCGCTACAAGTTCCAGGGCAAGAACTACGCCCACCACGAGCTGGCGAGCTTCCGCCGCGAGGGTGACCGTTGGCTCTATGTGGACGGCCTGCTCAACCCCAAGCCCCAGCAGCGCTCGGCGGCCAAGGTCGGCCGCAACGATCCCTGCCCGTGCGGGTCGGGCAAGAAGTACAAGAAATGTTGCGGGGCCTAGGACGTTCCGACAATGAAATGAAAAAGGCCGGCGATTCCGCCGGCCTTTTGCGTCAGGCGCGATGGCGCTCTGGATCATCGATCCCCGCCTCGCGGCATTCCTCGTCGAAGGCTTGGCGATACAGCGGATAGGACCGGGTCTTGGTCATCGGCTCGCCGGTGCGGTCGTTGATGTATTGGACCCGCTCGAGCAGGGGATGGGCGGCCTTGTTGGGGCAGGCATCGGCCTCGGTGATGATCGCCCGCAGCTGGGCGGAGAGGCCGGCGGCGTGGGCGGCATCGAGGTCGGCATCCAGGCGCATCTCCTCGATCTCGGCGCGCAGCTCCTCGATCTCGCGGCGCAGGCGTTCGTTCTCCTGCTTCAGCGCGGCGACGTCGTCGGTCATGGTGGTGGTCCTCGCGTGGTCCAACAGCGAAAGGCCGGCACTGCGGCCGGCCTTTTGGCTTGGAGATATTGGAGCGGGCGAAGGGATTCGAACCCTCGACCCCAACCTTGGCAAGGTTGTGCTCTACCCCTGAGCTACGCCCGCTTCCTTGGCGTTTCCGGCGCCGTGGCGTCCGGAGGCCCGGATAATTACGAGAAAGCGGCGGGTCGTGCAAGCACTTTTTCACGTCGCTGTGAAAAGCCCCGTTTGCCCTTGCCAGCCGGGCATTCCCGGTCCATCTATTGCGAGTCGAAAAATCTGGGACACAGCGACCATGGACCTCATCTTCGGCTCCGGCGGCAAGCCGCCGGCGGGCGGCGGCGCCCCTGGCGCGGCCGGCGACCTGATCAAGGATTCCAACACCCAGTCCTTCATGGCGGACGTCATCCAGGCATCCCAGCAGGTGCCGGTCATCGTCGACTTCTGGGCGCCGTGGTGCGGCCCGTGCAAGCAGCTGGGCCCGGCGCTGGAAAAGGTGGTGCGCGAATTCCGCGGCGCCGTGCGCATGGTCAAGATCAATGTGGACGAGAACCAGGACCTGGCCGCCCAGCTGCGGGTCCAGTCGGTGCCCATGGTCTACGCGTTCAAGGGCGGCCGTCCGGTGGACGCCTTCGTCGGCGCCCTGCCGGAAAGCCAGATCAAAAGCTTCATCCAGCGCCTGACCGCCGGATCCGACACCCTGTCCATCGCCGACATCATCGCCCAGGGCCGGGAGGTGCTGGACCAGGGCGACCCCCATACCGCCGCCCAGATCTTCCAGCAGGTGCTGGCCGAGGAGCCCGACAACGCGGGCGCCATCGCCGGTCTGCTGCGCTGCCTGCTGGCGGTGGGCGACGCCGCCGGCGCCAAGGGGATGCTGGCCCAGCTGCCCCCCGAAGTGGCCAAGCACGCCGACATCCAGGCGGTCAAGACGGCGCTCGACCTGCGGGAGGCTGCAGCCGCCTCGGCCGGGCAGTCTGCCGAATTGCGTCGCCGGCTGTCCGAGAACCCGGCCGACCACCAGGCCCGCTTCGACCTGGCCATGGCCTATTATGCCGCCGGCGAGCAGGAGGCGGCGGTGGACGAGCTGCTGGACCTGTTCCGCCGCGACCGCGCCTGGAACGACGACGCGGCCCGCAAGCAATTGCTCAAGTTCTTCGATGCCTTCGGGCCCACCCATCCGTTGACGGTGTCGGCGCGCAAGCGGCTGTCGTCGCTGATGTTCTCGTAGGGCGGCCATGGGCTCGGCGGCCGTCGATCTCCCCGGTACCCTGCCGGTGTTCGCGGTCTCGGGGGCGTTGCTGCTGCCCGGGGCACGCCTGCCGCTGACCGTGTTCGAGCCGCGCTACCTGGCGCTGGTGGACGAGGCCCTGGGGGCCGGGCGCATGTTCGCCCTGGTGCAGCCGCGCGATGACGGCCGCCTGCGTCCCGTCGGCACCGCCGCCCGCATCGTCGCCTTCGGCGAGACCGGCGACGGCCGCTACCTGATCACCGCGCTGGGAGTCAGCCGGTTCCGGCTGTCCGGCGACCTGGGAGGCGGTGCCGGCTATGCCCGGGTCCTCGCCGATTACAGCGGTTACGCCGGCGACCTGGGGCCGGATGCCACCGTGGTCGACCGCCATCGCCTCATCAACGCGGTCGGCCACTACCTGGCCCGCCACGGTGTGTCCATGGATCCGGCCAAGATCGACGGGGCCAGCGACGCCGAGCTGGTCTCCGCCCTGGCCATGGCGGCGCCATTGTCGGCCGACGAGAAGCAGGCGCTGCTGGAGGCACCCGACACCGGCGCGCGGGCGCGGATGATGATCGGCCTGTTCGAGATGGCGCTGCTGACCGAGGACGACGACGGTGCCAGCCGTGGCCCGCTGCATTGAAGGAGAGCTCATGACCGCCAACCGCGTTCCGGGCATCGCGCCCAAGCTGATGGAGATCCTGGTCGCCCCCGGCACTCATGCCCCGCTGCGTTTCGATTCCGAGCGCAACGAGCTGGTGGACGACCGCGCCGGGCTGGCCTATCCGATCCGCGACGGCATCCCCATCATGCTGCCCGACGAGGCCCGTCAGATCGACCAGGGAGAATGAGATCGTGAACACCGCCCATTCCATTCAGCACCACCCCGAGGAAATCAAGGTCAAGAAGGCGGAGAAGGTGATCGAGATCACTTTCGACGACGGCAAGACCTTCCGCCTGCCTGCCGAGTTGCTGCGGGTCGAGAGCCCGTCGGCGGAGGTCCAGGGCCACGGTCCCGGCGAGAAGAAGCTGGTCTCGGGCCGCAGCCATGTCGGCATCATCGCGGTGGAGCCGGTGGGCAACTACGCCGTCAAGATCGTCTTCGACGACCTCCACGACAGCGGCATCTATACCTGGGACTACCTGTATTGGCTGGGTGCCAACCAGGACCAGATCTGGCGGGAATACGAAGCGGCGCTGGCCCAGGCCGGGCTGTCGCGGCACCCCAACGCCACCGCCGACTCGGCGCCGGCGCCCAAGCATTCGGGCTGCGGTTGCGGGGGCGGCGGCAAGGGCGGCTGCGGGTGACATTGGCTCCGGGCGCGCGCCTTCGCGCGTGCCCGTGTCCGAGCTGCTACAGCGGTTCGCCGCGCATCATGCGGGGCAGGTCGCCGACCACGCCCATGGCGTGTTTCATGAAGAAGCGTTTGGCGGCGGGCATCCGCTCCACCGCCGCCAGGCCGAGGTCGCGGGCCAGCCTGAGTGGGCCGATGTCGTTGGAAAACAGCCGCACCAGCGCGTCGGTCAGTCCCAGCATCAGCATGTTGTCGAACCGCCGCCAGCGCTGATAGCGCTCCAGCACCTCGGGACCGCCCACGTCCAGGCCCAGGCGGCGGGCATCGACCACGGCCTCGGCCAGGGCGGCGACGTCGCGAATGCCCATGTTCATTCCCTGGCCGGCCACCGGATGCATGCCGTGGGCGGCGTCGCCCACCAGGGCGAGGCGGCGGTCGATGGCCCGGTCGGCGATCTGCAGGGTCAGTGGATAAAAGAACCGCGGTCCGGCCAGCTCGACGCGGCCCAGGAAATCCCCGAAGCGGGTGGACAGCTCGGCCAGGAAGTCATCGTCGGGCTGGGCGACGATGGCCGGGGCGAGGTCGCCGCGCTCGGTCCACACGATGGACGAGCGGTGGCGGCCCCGGGGATCGTCGGTCATGGGCAGGATGGCGAAGGGCCCGGCGGGCAGGAAGCGCTCGTGGGCGATGCCCCGATGCGGCTTCTCGTGGGCGACGGTGGTGACGATGCCGCTTTGTCGGTAGTCCAGGCGGCGCACCCCGATGCCCGCCGAACCGCGCACCCAGGACGGCCGTCCGTCCGCTGCCACCGCCAGGGCGGCGTGGATGACGGCGCCGCTCTCCAGGGTCGCCTCCACATGGGTTCCCAGCCGCTCCAGCCGCGCCACCCGCGCCGGCGCCAGCACCCGCGCCGACGGCAGCTCGGCCAGGCGGCGATGGACGGCGCGGCGGATGGTGGTCTGTTCGACGATCCAGCCGAAGGGCTCGTCGCCGATGGCGTCGTGGTCGTAGTGCAGATACAGCGGCGAATGGCCGTCGGTGACCCGGATTTCCAGGATCGGCTCCGCCTCGGCCTCCATGTGGGCCCAGGCGCCGGCGCCAGCGAACACCCGCTTGGCCGATAGGGCGATGGCGATGGCGCGGCCGTCGGTGCCCGGACGGGCCAGCTCGGCCGGGTCGGCGGCCTCCACCACCACGACCGACAGGCCGCACTGGGCGAGGGCGCAGGCGGTCAGGCCGCCGACGGGGCCGCCGCCGACGACCAGCACGTCCGCGCGAACGGGGGTGCGGATGGGCGCACGCGGGGAGGGGGAGGGCGCGATTTCGATGGTCATTGGCCAGATGTGCCATCCCCGCTCGGCCGGCGCAAGCGTCACGCTGCCGCCGCCCGTGAATCGGGCAGACCCGCGCCCGCCCGCCCACGAAATGGGCAAAGGACGCCGCCCGGACGTGGCGGTTCGCAGGAATCAAGCACTCTCCGCAATCGGCACGCGCCTTGAAAGGGAGAAGAGGCGCGCGGGTCCTCCCGCGCTCGGATCAACCGGCGGCACGCTCGGGCAGGGGCCCGTCACCGCCTCATGCATGGGGACCAGACGATGAAGCTGATCATGGCCATCATCAAGCCCTTCAAGCTGGACGAGGTGCGCGAGGCGCTGACCCCGCTCGGCGTCCAGGGCCTGACCGTCAGCGAGGTCAAGGGCTTCGGCCGCCAGAAGGGCCAGACCGAGATCTACCGGGGCGCCGAATACGTGGTGAACTTCCTGCCCAAGGTGAAGATCGAGGTCGCGGTCAACGACGACATCGCCGACCGCGTCATCGAGGCCATTCAGGGCGCCGCCCGCACCGGCAAGATCGGCGACGGCAAGATCTTCGTCCTCGACCTCGCCCAGGCCGTCCGCATCCGCACCGGCGAGGCCAACGCCGAGGCGCTGTAGGTCTTTCTTTTCTTCCTGCCTCCTCCCTGAACGAACGACTGGCCCGGAAGGCGACCCCTTCCGGGCTTTTTTTTCGGATCGACCCTGCCCAGGCCGGATGCACATACAAAAGGCACCGCCTATTTGATGGGCAACCCCGTGGCGCCCGGCTGCGGTCCGATGGCGAAAACCCGCGGAAAGCCTGGGACCAGCGGCTTGGCACGGTTCTTGTTACTCCTATGGTCGCCGGTCGGGCGCCCCTCTTCCTCCTCTCTGGGTGCCGGGCCGGCCGCAAGACAAGCTGAGCCGCTTCGGGGGTTACACCATGAGCACTCGTTTCAAGAAGATTCTGTTCGGCGTGGGCCCAACGCTCGGCCTCACGCTGCTCGCTTCGGCGGGCATGGCCCAGGAGGCCACCGAGGCCGCCGCCGAGGCGGCGCCGACGCTCGACGCCGGCAACACCGCCTGGATGCTGGTCTCGACCGCCCTGGTCCTGATGATGACCATTCCCGGCCTGGCCCTGTTCTACGGCGGCATGGTCCGCAAGAAGAACGTGCTCGGCACCATGATGCAGAGCTTCGCCATCGCCGCCCTGGTCTCGGTGCTGTGGATGGTGGTCGGCTACAGCCTGGCCTTCGCCGAGGGCAACGCCTATGTGGGCGGCCTGGGCAAGGCGCTCCTGACCGGCATCGGCGTCGACAGCCTCAGCGGCACCATCCCCGAGACGGTGTTCGTCGTCTTCCAGATGACCTTCGCCATCATCACCCCGGCCCTGATCACCGGCGCCTTTGCCGACCGCATGAAATTCTCCTCCATGCTGGTGTTCATGGCGGCGTGGGTACTGGTGGTCTACGCCCCGGTCTGCCACTGGGTGTGGGGCGGCGGCTTCCTGATGGGCGACGGCGTTCTCGACTACGCCGGCGGCACCGTGGTCCACATCAACGCCGGCGTCGCCGGTCTGGTGGCCGCCATCGTGCTCGGCCCGCGCAAGGGCTTCGGCACCGACAACATGGCGCCGCACAACCTGACCCTGTCGCTGATCGGCGCCTCGCTGCTGTGGGTGGGCTGGTTCGGCTTCAACGCCGGCTCCGCCGTGGCCGCCGACGGCCGCGCCGGCATGGCCATGCTGGTGACCCAGATCGCCGCCGCCGCCGCCACTCTGGCGTGGATGATGGTGGAGTGGATCCTGCGCAAGAAGCCCAGCGCGCTCGGCGCGGTGTCTGGCGCGGTGGCGGGCCTGGTCGCCATCACCCCCGCCTCGGGCTTCGTCGGCCCGTCGGGCGCCCTGGTCATCGGCCTGGTCGCCGGCGTGGTCTGCTACTGGGGCGCCACCGGCCTCAAGCATGCCCTGAAATACGACGACTCGCTGGACGCCTTCGGTGTGCACGGCATCGGCGGCATCGTCGGCGCCATCCTGACCGGTGTGTTCGCCATGGAGTCGATCGGCGGTACCGCCGGCCTGCTGGAAGGCAATGCCGGCCAGGTGATCACCCAGGTCTACGGCATCGTCGCCACCGTGGTGTGGTGCGCGGTCGCCACCTTCGTGATCCTCAAGATCATCGACGTGGTGATGGGCCTGCGGGTCTCGGCCGAGGAGGAGCGCGAGGGCCTCGACATCAGCCTGCACGGCGAGACCGTGCACTGACGCCAACCCCCTGGGGGTCGGGAGGAGGGGCGCCGGGAAACCGGCGCCCTTTCTCGTTGGTGATCTTCCTGGTCGGGCGCAGCAAACCATTTGGGCCGGGCGGGGCGCTTGCGGTACAAAGGCGGAATGTTGAACGATCGCCTCGACCAGCTCACCGATTATCCCTTCCAGCGCCTCGCCGACCTGCTGGGTGGCGCGGCCACGCCCGACGCCGTGGTCATGTCCATCGGCGAGCCCCAGCATGCCCCGCCGCCGCTGGTGGCCCGGGTGCTGGCCGACAAGGCGGCGCTGTGGGGCAAGTACCCGCCCGCCAACGGCAGCCCCGACTTCCGCCAGGCGGTCGCGGAATGGCTGGTCCGCCGGTTCAGGCTGCCGGCCGACATGGTCGATCCCGACCGTGCCGTGCTGCCGGTCGCCGGCACCCGCGAGGCGCTGTACCTGATCGCCCAGACGGTGGTCACCCCCGGCGCGCGGCGCGACGTCGTGCTGCTGCCCAATCCCTTCTACCAAGTCTATGTGGGGGCGGCGGTGATGGCCGGCGCCCAGCCGGTGTTCATGCCCGGCTCCGAAGGCGGCCTGGGTCAACCCGACCTCGAGGCCCTGCCGGCCGAGCTCCTCGACCGCACCGCCCTGGCCTATCTGTGCACTCCGGCCAATCCCCAGGGCACGGTGGCCAGCCTGGAACGGCTCAAGCGGGCGGTGCTGCTGGCCCGCCGCCATGGTTTCGTGCTGGCGGTGGACGAATGCTATTCGGAGATCTGGGACCGTCATCAGCCGGCCGGAGCGCTGGAGGCCTGCGCTGCCCTCGGTGGCGGCCTCGACAATGTGGTGGTGTTCCATTCGCTGTCCAAGCGGTCCAGCGTGCCCGGCCTGCGCTCGGGCTTCGTCGCCGGCGATCCCAAGCTGATGGCCGCCTTCCAGCGCCTGCGTTCCTATGGCGGCGCCGCCACCCCGCTGCCGATCCTGGCGGCCGCGGCGGCGCTGTGGCGTGACGAGGCCCATGTGGACGAGAACCGCGCGCTGTACCGCGCCAAGGTGGACATCGCCGAGCGGCTGCTGGACCGCCGCTTCGGCTTCCACCGGCCCGAGGGCGGCTTCTTCCTGTGGCTGGACGTCGGCGACGGCGAGAAGGCGGCGGTGGAGCTGTGGCGGCAGGGTCGCATCCGGGTGCTGCCCGGCAAGTATCTCGCCCGCGACGGCGTCGGCGACCGCTTCATCCGGGTGGCGCTGGTCCATGACCTCGACACCACCGAGCGGGCGCTGACCCGCATGGCCGAGATCCTGTAGGGGAGGGGGCATGGCGGCCAAGAAGGGCGTGGCCAAGGGGGGATTCCTCCACCAAAAGTGATCCTGGGCAGAATCCTGTCGATGTGCTCAGCCGTGAACCGTCCGGGTCTTATTCCCGGAATGAAGCCGCCGTATTTTTTCATGTTATC
>JBFMHS010000125.1:0-3545 GCA_040751765.1 Pseudomonadota bacterium
CGGATTCGACGTTGTCGGCGCCGGCCTCCAGGGCGGCCTCGAACATCTGCTCCGGCGAGGCCGCCTCGGCGGGATAGCGGATGGCGCCGACGCGGTCGAACATGAACGACACCGAATTCGTCTCGCCCAGGGCGCCGCCGTTCTTGGAGAAGGCCGCGCGCACCTCGGAGGCGGTGCGGTTGCGGTTGTCGGTCAGGGCCTCGACGATGATCGCCACCGAACCCGGACCGTAGCCCTCGTAGCGCACTTCCTCGTAGTTGGCGCCGTCGTCACCGCCGGCGCCGCGCTTGATGGCGCGCTCCATGGTGTCCTTGGGCATGTTGGCGGCGCGGGCGGCCTGAATGGCGGCCCTGAGGCGCGGATTGGCCGCCGGGTCGGGCTGACCCGACTTGGCCGACACCGTCAACTCGCGGATCAGCTTGGTGAAGACCTTGGCCCGCTTGGCGTCCTGGGCGCCCTTGCGGTGCATGATGTTCTTGAACTGGGAATGACCGGCCATGCCTCGACGAACCCTGACTGGATGGAAGGTTTGGCGCTGCCTATACCATATATTGTGGGACGGCGGTAGCGAGAGAGACAGCACCTCGCATTACGCGCGCAATATGGCAAGAATTGGGCGTAAGCGAAAGCGCGTATGGTTCAGCGCGGGCAGCGCCCGCACGAGGCGCAGCCGGCACCGCCGCCGGCCAGGTGCAGCCGGGGCCCGAAGTGCCGGAGCGCCAGCACCGCGGCCGCCAGGGCGGCCAGAACGGCGGCGATCCACAGTGAAGATGCCAGCGGATCGCGCTCCATGACCGCCGCCTGGTAGGCGATGGTCGCGCCGACGAAACCCATCAGGGTGGTCCAGCCCAGCACGAACAGCGTCCACGGTCCGCCCGCCTCGCGCCACATGGCAGCGACGGTGGCGACGCAGGGGGCGTAGAGCAGCACGAAGACCAGATAGGCGAAGGCGCCGGCGGCGCCGTCGAAATTGGCCAGCAGCGCGTGGGCGGTGCCGCTGTCGACGCCCTGCGCCATCTCGGCCTCCACCCCCAGCGGGTCGAGCATGGCCTCGGCCAGGGCGGCCAGGTTGGCCGGAACGGTCTCCAGAGCAGCGGCGATCTCGGCGGCGACGCCCGGCGAGTCCTCGGCCTCCCCGCCGCCGGCATACAGCGCCGAAAGGGTGCCGACCAGCGCCTCCTTGGCGAAGACGCCGGTGAACAGGCCCACGGTGGCGGGCCAGTTGCCCGGCTGCACCCCGATGGGTGCCAGCAGCGGCGTGGCCAGCCGGCCGGCCTCGGCCAGCAGGGTGTCGCCGGCGGCACCGGCGCGGACGATCCGCAGGTCGGTGGTGACCGAGTTGAGCGCGGTCAACACCATCACCACCGGCACCACCACCTTGCCCGCATCCAGCACGAAAGATGCCACCCGGTCGCCGGCGCGGCGGGTAATGGCCGACAGGCGCGGCACGTGATAGGCCGGCAGTTCCAGCAGCAAAGGCGGCGCCTCGCCGCCGAACACCGCCCGCTTGAGCACGAAGCCGGTGAACACCGCCACCACGATGCCGATGAGGTAGAGCGCGAACACCAGGTTCTGGCCGCTGGACGGGAAGAAGGTGGCGGCGAACAGGGCATAGACCGGCAGCCGCGCCCCGCAGGACATGAACGGGGTCATGGCGATGGTGGCCTTGCGGTCCTCCTCGTCCTCCAGCGTGCGCGCCGCCATCACGGCCGGCACGTTGCAGCCCAGCCCGACCACCAGCGGCACGAAGGCCTTGCCGGGCAGGCCGATGGCACGCATGAAGCGGTCCATCACCACGGCGGCGCGGGCCATGTAGCCGGTTTCCTCCAGCACCGCGATGAACAGGTACAGGCAGGCCACCAGCGGGATGAACGCCGCCAGGGTGCGCGCGCCGCGCGCGCCGCCCTCGGCCAGCATCACCGCCAGCGCCGGGGCGCCCCAGGACTCCAGCCCGCCGGCCAGTCCCGTCTCCAGCAGCGCGCCGATCACCCCGTCGAAGGCGTCGATGAAGGCGCCGCCTACATGGATGGTCCACACGAACATCAGGTACATCACCGCCAGGAAGGCGGCCACGCCCAGCCAGGGATGCAGCATCACCGCGTCGATGCGGTCGGTCAGGCGGCGGCGCTTCGACGGCGCACGCGTCACCGAGCGGTGGGCCAGTCCGGCGGCGAAGGCGTGGCGGGCGGCGGCCAATGCCAGGGCGTCGGCGTGGTCGGCCTCGTCGGCGCCGTCCTCCAGCGCGCGGATGGCGGCCCACCGGCTGTCCCCCTTGGCCGCCAGAACCGCCACCAGGTCGGGCGGATAGGGCGGGAACGATGGCGGCGCGCCGCCATGGGCGGAAAGGATGGCGTCCTTGAGGGCCTCGACGCCGTCGCCCTTGGCGGCGGACAGCGGCACCACCGGACAGCCGAGAACGGCCGAAAGCGCATCGACGTCGATGGACACCCCGTCGGCGGCGGCACGGTCCATGCGGTTGAGCGCCATCACCACCGGCACGCCGGTATCGCCCTGGGATTCCAGGATTTGGGCGGTGAGATAAAGGTGCCGCTCCAGCGAGGCCGCGTCGACCACGTTGACCACCACCGACGCGCGGCCGGCGGACAGGGCCTCGGCGGCGACCTCCTCGTCCAGCGAGCGGGTGCCGGTCAGGGTGTAGGCGCCGGGCAGGTCCACCACCTCGGCCCGGGCGCCGGCATGCTCGAAGCGGCCGCAGACGCCCTCGACGGTGACGCCGGGCCAGTTGCCGACCCACTGCCGCTCACCGGTCAGCGCGTTGAAGAGGGTTGTCTTGCCACAGTTGGGCCGGCCGACCAGCGCGACCGACAGCGGGCATTCCGGCATGTCAGGCGGGAACCCCCGCCGAAGCCACCTGGATCTTGTCGGCCATGCCGGCGCCGATGACCACGCGGGTACCATGGATGGAGACGATGACCGCGCCGTGGCGGCCCATGCGGCCGACCACCTCGAACTCGGCGCCGCGCGGCAGGCCCATCTCCGTCAGCCGGCGCTGCAACTCGCGGCCGCCGGAAACTCCCGCCACCACCAGGCGACTGCCCGTCGCCGCGCCCGACAGGGCGGGCGGATGAAGGTGCGGTCGGGAGGAAGCAATATCCAGCGGCATGATGTGAAACTTATATGCGAACGATTTTCATCGTCAAGTTGGAAGTTTCAAAACCGCACCGTCAGCGCCACCAGCCAGTCCGGCATCGCCGCCACGGCGGCCGCCTCGATTGCCTTGTCGAGGCCGGTCAACACCAGCAGCCCGACCGCCACCAGCACGCCGCCCAATATGGGCTTGGCGCGGACGGCCAGCCGGGCCATCGCCTCCTTGCGCACGGCCAGCGCCCCGCGCGAGCCATGCGCAAGCAGCAGCACCGGCGCCGCGGCGCCCATGGCGAACACCGCCATGATGCCGGCCACCCCGGCCAGGTCCTGGCGCTGGGCGGCCAGACCCACCGCCGCGCCCAGGGTGGGACCGGCGCAGGGCGACCACACCGCGCCCAGCAGCAGCCCGAGCCCGAACTGGCCGGACAGCCCGTCGC
>JBFMHS010000126.1:0-3418 GCA_040751765.1 Pseudomonadota bacterium
AGTTCGAGAACCCCGCCACCCCGGCCATCCACGAAAAGACCACCGCCGAGGAGATCTGGAAGGACACCGACGGCAAGGTCGACGCGGTCATCGCCGGCGTCGGCACCGGTGGCACCCTGACCGGCATCGGCCGGGTGCTCAAGGCCCGCAAGCCGTCGGTGCGGATGATCGCGGTCGAGCCCGAGGACAGCCCGGTGCTGTCGGGCGGCGCCCCCGGTCCCCACAAGATCCAGGGCATCGGCGCCGGCTTCGTGCCCGGCAACCTGGACCGCGCGGTGGTGGACGAGATCCTGCAGATCGGCAACGAGACTGCCTTCGCCTCCGCCCGCAAGGCGGCCAAGCTGGAGGGCCTGCCGGTCGGCATCTCGTCGGGGGCGGCCATCGCCGCAGCCCTTGAGGTCGGCTCGCGCGACGACATGGCCGGCAAGCTGATCGTCGTCATTCTGCCCAGCTTCGCCGAGCGGTACCTTTCGACGCCGTTGTTCGAGTGATCTCCCCCGCGCGACGGCCGCCCCGCCAACCCCGTCGCGCGGCGTAAGCGTTTCCTCGCCATCCTTACCCCGCGCCACGGGGATGGCGGGGTGGCAATGGCGCGGGGGAAGCCAATGGATTTCACCGAAGACCAGATCCACCGCTACGCCCGCCACATCATCCTGCCCGAGGTCGGCGGGGTGGGGCAGGCGCGGCTGCTGGATTCGCGGGTGCTGGTGATCGGCGCCGGCGGGCTGGGTTCGCCGGTGGCGCTCTACCTGGCGGCGGCCGGGGTGGGCACCATCGGCATCGTCGACGACGACGTGGTCGACCTGTCCAACCTCCAGCGCCAGGTGCTGCACGCCACCGCCCGGGTCGGCCGCGCCAAGGTGGACAGCGCCGCCGAGGCGCTGGCGGCCATCAACCCGGACGTCCGGGTGGTGCCGATCAAGGCCAGGCTGGACAAGGACAACATCCGCGCCGTCCTCGCCGACTATCAGGTGGTGGCCGACGGCTCCGACAACTTCCCCACCCGCTTCCTGGTCAACGACGCCTGCCGGCTGGACGGCAAGACCCTGGTCTCGGCGGCAATCCTGCGCTTCGACGGCCAGTTGTCCACCTTCCGGCCGGGCGGCCCGTGCTATCGCTGCATCTACCGCGAGGCGCCGCCCGAGGGAGCCGTGCCGACCTGCTCGTCGGCCGGCGTGCTGGGCGCCATCGCCGGCACCATGGGCAGCCTCCAGGCCACCGAGGTGCTGAAGGAACTGCTGGGCATCGGCGACAGCATGGCCGGCCGGCTGTTGATCTACGACGCCCTGTCCGTCGCCTTCCGCACTGTCCGGGTGCCGCGCGACCCGGGCTGCCCGCTGTGCGGCGACAGCCCCACCATCACCGACCTCGCGGGCCACGGGAGCACCGCCCATGTCTGCGGATAAGCTGTCCATCGTCGTCTTCTCCGGCGATTTCGACCGCGTCCACTACGCCCTGGTCATGGCCGCCGCCGCCATCGCGTCGAACACGCCGGTCACGGTGTTCTTCACCATGTGGGCCGGTCGGGCGCTGGAGAAGGATGCCGGCTGGACGCGGATGAAATGCTCGGACGGTCGCACCGCCCTGGAGATGGACGCCCAGTTCTCGGAACGGAACGTCGCCCGCTTCGAGGAGCTGCTGGAGGCCTGCGTGACCCTGGGGGTGCGCTTCATGGTCTGCGAGATGGGGCTCAAGGCCCTGGGCCAGGACCCCGACGACCTGAGGCCCGACGTGCCGGTGGAGAAGGGCGGCGTGGTTACCTTCCTGGCCGATTCCAGCAGGGACGGCGGGATGCTGTTCGTGTGAGGCGGTGGTCCCCCGGGCGCGGTGAGGGATGACAGGAGTGAGGGTGGCCCCTTGTCGCGTCGCGGTATATACTCCGGCGCCGAACAGCCGGCGGGTTTCGCCCATGAGTTTCCAGCACCTGGCCTTCGTCGCCGCCGACACCGGCACCGCCCAGGCCGCCCTCAAGCGCCTGCAGAACCGCTATCCCCACGTGCCGCCCGAGGAGGCTGACCTCATCATCGCACTGGGCGGTGACGGCTTCATGCTGGAGACCCTGCACCGCTACATGCATCGCAAGGTGCCCATCTACGGCATGAACCGGGGCACCGTCGGCTTCCTGATGAACACCTTCCGCGAGCATGGGCTCGAGGAGCGGGTCAACAAGGCCCAGCCGGTGGTGCTGCACCCGTTGCGCATGATCGCCCGCCAGCGCGGCGGCGGGGTGTGCGAGGCGCTGGCCATCAACGAGGTGTCGCTGCTGCGCGAGACCCGCCAGGCCGCCAAGATTCGTATCCGCATCGACGGCAAGGAACGGCTCGACGAGATGATCTGCGACGGGGTGCTGGTGTCCACCCCCGCCGGCTCCACCGCCTATAACCTGTCGGCCCACGGCCCCATCGTGCCGCTGGGCGCCGGCATCCTGGCGCTGACCCCGATCAGCGCCTTCCGCCCCCGGCGCTGGCGCGGCGCGCTGTTGCCGCATACCGCCACCGTCACCTTCGAGATCATGGAGGCCGACAAGCGGCCGGTGTCGGCGGTGGCCGACTACACCGAGGCCCGCGAGGTGGTCGAGGTGGACGTGCGCGAGGACCGCTCGCTGCACCTGACCCTGCTGTTCGACCCCGAGCACAATCTGGAAGAACGCATCATCACCGAGCAGTTCCTGCCGTGACCGATCGCTTGCGGGCGTGGGGGCTGGCCCTCGCCCTGGGGGCGGCAGGCGGCGCCCTGTTCGACTTCCTGACATTGCCGCTGCCGTGGATGCTGGGGTCCATGACCAGCTGCACCGTGGCGGCGCTGTCCGGCCTGCGCCCGGCGGTGCCGCTCCGGTTGCGGCAGTTGATGATCCTGGTCCTCGGGGTGATGCTGGGCTCGGCCTTCACCCCCGAGCTGCTCGACCGCGTCGGCGGCTGGCTGGGCACCCTGGCCGGGCTGTTCGCCGCCATGGCCGCCACCACCGCCGCCGTCATGGCCTATCTGCGCCGTTTCGCCGCCATGGGGCCGGTGACCGCCTATTTCGCCGCCGCTCCCGGCGGCATCAACGAGATGGTGATGACCGGCGGCGCCCATGGCGGCGACGAACGCGCCATCGCCCTGGTCCACGCCCTGCGCATCCTGCTGATCGTGTTCGCGGTGCCCTTCGGCTTCCGGCTGGTCACCGGCGTCCAGGGCCAGCCCATGGACGCCGCCATGGGCGGCTTGGCCGATCTTGGCGGGGCCGACGCCGCCACCATGGCCCTCGGCGCCGCCGTGGGCGCGGGGGCGGCGCGGCTGATGCGCTGGCCGACCTTCATGCTGACCGGTCCCATGGCCGCCAGCGCCGCCCTGCACCTGGCCGGCCTGACCGCCTCGCAGCCACCGGCGGAACTGGTGATGACGGCCCAGGTGGTGGTGGGCGCCGGGCTGGGCTCGC
>JBFMHS010000127.1:0-12951 GCA_040751765.1 Pseudomonadota bacterium
TTGACTTCTTCGGTCTTGGCCTCCTCGGTCTTGGCCTCCTCGGTCTTGGCCTCGGGGGCGGCGGCCGGTGCCGGCTCTGCCATCGGCTTGACCGCCGCCAGGCGCTCGGGAATCGGCGGCACCATCTCCGCCACGGTGGCATCGCGCGAGCTCAGCCAGTACCAGCCGCCATAGGCGGCACCGGCCAGGACCAGGCCCAGGAACAGCAGGGCACCGCCGGGGATGCGGCCCTCGGACACCGGCGAGGGGAACACCAGCTCGGCACGGGCGTCCAGGTCGCCGGCCGCCTCCTGCTTGAAGCGGCGGACCATTTCCTCGCCATCCAGGGACAGGAACTCGGCATAGGTGCGCAGGAAGCCGACCGCGTAGGTACCGCCCGGCAGGTCCTTGTGGCGCCCTTCCTCCAGCGCGGCGAGGTAGGGAAGGCGGATGCGAAGCTGGGAAGCCACCTCGGGCAGCTCCTTGCCGGTGGCCTCGCGGGCCGCCTTCAGGGTCGCGCCGACGCTCGACGGCGGGGCGGCCTGGGGTTCGGCGATCACGTCATCCTGTTCGGTGGCCACGGCGAAGACCTTTCCAGTTGTCGGAGCCCGGGGCGGAAATCAATGCACCGTCCTCTTTAGCGCACAGCCTTCGCCATGGCAACGGTGACACCGGGATTGGATGCAAATGCTACAACACGACCCCATGGTCTAGGGCAAAGCTCTTCAGTTTGTCCCGAAGGCTCCGCGCCGGCGATTTGAGCAGCCCTTCAAGATAGGCGGTGACGGGCGCCACCGTCAGCGAGCGGACCATGGTCTTGACCGGGCCGATGGCCGGAGACGCCACCGACAGCACCCGCACGCCACAGGCCAGCAGGGCCATGGCCTCCAGCGGCCGGCCGGCCATCTCGCCGCACACCGACAGCGGGATGCCGGCGGCATCGCATTTGGCGGCCACTTCGCGGATGAAGCTCAGCATGGCCGGGGCCAGCGGATCGTAGCGTTCGGCGATGCGGGGATTTCCGCGGTCGACGGCGAACAGGAACTGGGCCAGGTCGTTGGAGCCCAGCGACACGAAGTCCACCAGCGGCAGCAGCGCGTCCAACTGGAAGGCCAGCGCCGGCACCTCCAGCATGGTGCCGACCAGGATGCGCTCGGGCAGGGCGTGGCCGGCCGCCTTTTCGTGGGCGATCTCCATGTCCAGGATGCGCCGGGCCTGCACCAGTTCGGCCACCTCGGCGATCATGGGGAACATGACGCGCAGTTCGCGCCCGGCGGCGGCCCGCAGCAGCGCGCGCAGTTGGTGGCGCATCACGGCCGGGCGGTCCAGCGTGATGCGGATCGACCGCCAGCCCAGGGCCGGATTGTCCTCCTCGTAGGGATTCCAGTAGGGCAGGACCTTGTCGCCGCCGACGTCGAGCGAGCGGAACACCACCGGCTTGCCGGCGGCCTGGTCGAGGATCTTGTTGTAGAGGATGTGCTGGGCGTGCACGTCGGGCAGCGACGAGCGGGCCATGAACGGCAGCTCGGTGCGGTACAGGCCGATGCCGTCGGCACCCGACTCGTGCAGGTGTTGCAGGTCGAGCAGCAGGCCGGCGTTCATGTTCAGCGTCACCTGCACGCCGTCGCGGGTCACCGCCGGCAGGTCGCGCAGCCGGGCGTAGTGGGCGGCCCGCTGCTGGCGCTGCTTGATGGCCTCGGAGAAGATGTCCTTGATGTCCTCGCTGGGACGCAGGAACACCTGGCCGTTGTCGCCGTCGACGATGACGGTGTCCAGCGGCTCGACCTTGTCCAGCACCTCCTTGGCGCGGCCGACCACCGGGATGTCCAGGGCGCGGGCGACGATGGACACGTGCATGGTGGGCGAGCCCTCCTCCAGCACCAGCCCGCGCAGCCGCTTGGGGTCGTAGTCGAACAGGTCCATGGGGCCCATGGTGCGGGCGACCAGGATGGCGTTGTCGGGCAGCTCGCCCTTGGCGGCCTTCTCCTCGCCCGCCGACAGGTGCTGGAGCAGGCGGTTGGCGAGGTCCTCGAAGTCGTGGACCCGCTCGCGCAGATAGGGGTCGGTGATCTGGCTCATCCGCGCCCGCATGTCGTCGTGCACCTTCTGCACGGCGGCCTCGGCGGTCAGGCCGGTGCGGATCGCCTCGCCGATGCGGGCGATCCAGCCCTTGTCCTCGGCGAACATGCGATAGGTTTCGAGCACGTCGCGGTGCTCGCCGTCGTGCATCTCGGGGCGGGTGAACAGCTCGTCCAGCGCGTTCTTGACCCCGGCCAGCGCCGTCTTCAGGCGCTCCATTTCCACGTCGGGGTCCTCGGCGACCAGGCGGCGGATGGTGATGCGCGGCTGGTGCAGGACCGCCTCGCCGATTCCGACGCCGGCATTGAGCCGCATGCCCTCGATGCGCAACGGCAACAGCGCGTTGCCGTCCACCGGCACCAGCTCGTCCTTGGACACCAGCTCGCCCGACGCCACCAGCTCGGCAAGCACCATGGCCACCGTTTCGAGGGTCTCGATCTCCTCGTCGGTGTAGTGGCGCATGGTGCGGTTCTGCACCACCACGACGCCGACCACGCGGCCGCCGCGGATGATTGGCACGCCCATCAGCGAGTGGAAGATCTCCTCGCCCGTCTCGGGGCGATAGGCGAACAGCGGATGCGCCTGGGCGTCGGCCAGGGCCAGCGGGCGGGCATGGGCGGCGATGTCGCCGACCAGGCCTTCGCCGACGCGCAGGCGGGTGTTGTGGACGGCGGCCTTCTTCAGGCCCTCTGTGGAGAACAGCTCCAGCACCTCGCCCGCGCGCATGACGTAGCACGAGCACACCTCAGCCACCATGTCGGCGGCGATCAGCTTGACCACCTTGTCCAGGCGTTCCTGGGCCGTGCCGGCCCCGGCCATGACGTCCCGAAGCCGGCCGAGGAGGCGGCGCGAGACCGACTGCGCCGCCCCGAGCATCACACCGTCTCCGGCTGCGGCGTCTGGCGGACGGCCAGGGCGGCGACCGCCTGCTCCACCAGCTCGGCCAGGATTTCGGCGCAGGGCTGCTCGCGGGTGACCATGCCGACACTTTGGCCGGCCATCACCGAACCGTTCTCGACGTCCCCGTCGATCACCGCCCGCTTCAGGGCGCCGGCCCAGAAATGCTCGATCTCCAACTGCGCGTCCTTCTGCTCGATCTCGCCCCGGCGGTAGCGGCCGATGACCTCGTGCTGGAGCTCGACGAAGCGGCGGGTGCCCTCGTTGGCAAGGGCGCGGACGGGGATGACCGGGAAGGCCGGATCCACCTGGACGGTGGGCACCGCGTCACGGGCGGCCGCCCGGATGAAGGCCTGCTTGAAATTGGGATGGGCCACGCATTCGGTGGCGCAGACGAAGCGGGTGCCGAGCTGCACGCCGGCGGCGCCCTGTTCCAGGTAGCTGACGATGGCCTCGCCGCGGCCGATGCCGCCGGCCACGAACACCGGAACGTCGCGGATGGTGGGCAGGATCTCCTGGGCCAGCACGCTGGTGGCGACCGGGCCGATATGGCCGCCGGCCTCGGTGCCCTCGATGACCAGCGCGTCGGTGCCCGAGCGCAGCAGCTTCCGGGCCAGCACCAGGGCGGGGGCGAAGCACATCACCTTGGCGCCGGTGTCCTTGGCCCGTTTGATGGCCGCCCCCGACGGCAGGCCCCCGGCCAGCACGACATGGCTCACCTGCATCTCGCCGCAGACGTCGATCAGACGGTCCAGCTCGGGATGCATGGTGATCAGGTTGACGCCGAAGGGCTTGGCGGTCAGTTCCTGGGTGGCGGCGATCTCGGCGGCGAGCAGGTCGGGCGACATCGACCCGCAGGCGATCACTCCGAAGCCGCCGGCATTGGAAATGGCGGCCACCAGGTGGCGTTCCGAGATCCACGACATGGCGCCGCCCATGATGGCGACGTCGCAGCCCAGGAAATCGCGTCCCCGGGCCCACAGGTGGTCGAGACGGTCCCTCGCCCCGGTCATCGAACCTCCCCCCAACCGCCGTCAGGCGGCGTCCAGCTCGTAGGCGGTGTGCAGCGCGCGCAACGCCAGCTCGGTGTACTTTTCCTCGATCAGCACGCTGATCTTGATTTCCGAGGTGGAGATGACCTGGATGTTGATGCCTTCCGAGGCCAGGGTCTGGAACATCCGCTGGGCGATTCCGGCATGGCTGCGCATGCCGACGCCGATGACGGACACCTTGACCACGTTGGCGTCGGCCAGCAGGTCTTCGTAGCCCAGGTCGGCCTTGTGCGACTCGATCACCTTCTTGGCCTTCTCCAGGTCGGCCTTGCCGACGGTGAAGGTCAGGTCGGTGGACTTGCCGTCCTCGGACACGTTCTGGACGATCATGTCCACGTTGATGGCGGCGTCGGCAAGCGGGCCGAACACGCGGGCGGCGACGCCCGGACGGTCCGGCACGCGGATCAGGGTGATCTTCGCTTCGTCGCGGCTGTAGGCGATGCCGCTCACCAGTTCCTTTTCCACGATCTCATCCTCATCGCAAACGAGAGTACCGGGCTTGTCCTCGAAGCTCGACAGCACCTGCACGCGCACGCGGTGCTTCATGGCCATCTCGACCGAGCGGGTCTGCAGCACCTTGGCGCCGACGCTCGCCAGTTCGAGCATTTCCTCGTAGGTGATCTTATCGAGCTTCTTGGCCTTGGTCACGATCCGCGGGTCGGTGGTGTAGACCCCGTCCACGTCGGTGTAGATGTCGCAGCGGTCGGCCTTGACCGCCGCCGCCAGCGCCACCGCCGAGGTGTCCGAGCCGCCGCGGCCCAGGGTCGAAACCCGTTGCTCGGGGCCGATGCCCTGGAAGCCGGCGACCACCGCCACCTGGCCCTTCTCCATGCATTCGATCATGCGCGGCGCATCGATCTCGGTGATGCGGGCCTTGCCGTGCACGCCGTCGGTGCGGATCGGCACCTGCCAGCCGGCCCACGAGCGCGCGTCGAGGCCCAGCTCCTGCAGCCCGATCGCCAGCAGGCCGGTGGTCACCTGCTCGCCTGTCGCCACCACGGCGTCGTATTCGCGCTGGTCGTGCAGCGGCGCCATCTGCTTGCACCAGTCCACCAGCTGGTTGGTCACGCCCGACATGGCCGAGACCACCACGGCGACCTGGTTGCCGGCGTCGACCTCGCGTTTGACACGCTTCGCCACGTTCTTGATGCGGTCGATGTCGCCGACGGAGGTGCCGCCGAATTTCATCACGATGCGAGCCATCGGGGAGATCCTCTCGGACCGGGCGGATTTCCTGGGGGAAACGCGCTTCCGGTGGGTGCCAAAAATCTTTCGTATGCCCGGTTGCCGCCAAGGGCGCGTATTCATACTCTGTCGCCAACGCGGAAGCAAGTGCGCCCACCCCCTTCGAGGGTGGCCTGATGGAGTAGATGATGCCCAATCCCGTCGCCCCCAAGCGCGTCCCCCCCGCCCGCATCCGGGAGCGGGAAGGCACCCATTCCACCGACGAGGTGGCCCGGTTCACCGCCATGGCCGAGGAATGGTGGGACCCCTGGGGAAAGTTCAAGCCGCTGCACAAGTTCAACCCGGTCCGGTTGGGCTTCATGCGCCGTGAGCTGGCCGCCCATTTCGGCCGCGATCCCAACGAGGCCGAGCCGTTCAAGGGGCTCAAGCTGCTGGACGTCGGCTGCGGGGGCGGCTTGTTGTCCGAGCCCCTCGCCCGCATGGGCTTCGAGGTCACCGGCGTCGACGCCGGCGACAAGAACATCGCGGTGGCCAAGATCCACGCCGGCCAGACCGGGGTGCCGGTGACCTATGTGCTGGGCGGTCCCGAGGACATGCCGGCCGAGGCCTTCGACGTGGTCATCGCCATGGAGGTGATCGAGCACGTCCCCGACCCGGCGCGCTTCATCGCCACCGCCGCACGCTGCCTCAAGCCCGGCGGTGCCTTCATGGGCGCCACGCTGAACCGCACCACCAAGTCCTACGCCCTGGCGGTGATGGGCGCCGAATACATCCTGCGCTGGCTGCCGCGCGGCACCCACGACTGGCGCAAATTCATCAAGCCCAGCGAGTTCGCCACCTTCCTGCGCGCGACGGGCATCGAACTGCGTCAGGTGCGCGGCATGGAATACGTGCCGTTCCGCGACGAATGGCACGAGACCAAGGACATCGACGTCAACTACATGCTCTACGCGGCGAAGCTGTAGGCCGCTTCGTTGGCGAACGACAAGGGGCCGCCCCTGGGCGGCCCTGCGCGGTTCGACGCCCGGCGCCTAGTAGGGGCCGGTGAGCCGTGTCATCACGATGAACATCATTGCATACAGCAGGCAGAGGCCGGCACTCGCGACCGTGCTGACGATCGACGCTGCGCGTGCGGTGCGCGGAGCTCTGGCGTCAACCCAATCAAAGGCGAGAAGGTTGTACAGGCAGGCGAGTGCCGCGACTGCGATCGCGACGGCGTTCTCGGAAAGCACCTTGGCCGCGACGCGGCGCGCCGCCGCGCCGTGGTTGATGCCGCCGGGATGCGGAGCCGTCACGGAGTAGTCCACCGCGCAAAACACAAGCACAAGCCCGAGGGCTGCGCACCCCATGATGGCGGCGATCTTTCGAGAGGGGTGCATCGTACGTGCCCAGTCCGGCGGAATGATCTGGTTGACATTCTACTGGAAGAATGGAAGGGCGCCAAGGCGAGTGAGTTCGCGCTGTTCTTGGAGGGGCAGGCCTTGATCTTCGATCGGCGCGACGAAGCGCGTCCGGCTTCGCTCCGGCCCGCCTGTGTCGGACAGAAATGGGCACCGGTGGAGGGTGGTTATTCCAACCTCGAACACGGTTGAGCCTTAACCAACCGTGCGATGCGGGTGATCGCACCCGGCACCCACCATGCGGATATCCCCGACGAGGAGCAATGCAATGGCCACCTGGCTGCCGCCGGGCTGGGGAATTGGGGCTTGAGCTTATCGACGTGCCCGAGGGCGTCAGCGGAATCTTCCGAGGCAAGGACGGTCTGACGCGGCTGCACTTGCGCGAATCCCAGGAGACAATCCGGGTCAGCCGGGAACTCATCACGATTCAGAGCCGCCGCAAGGGACCGAGTGACAACGCTATTTCGGCGATGTTGGAAGCGGCCCAGGCTCAAAACTGGCAGAGCGTCACGCTCACCGGCCCCAAGAAATTCAAAGAGCAAGCCGCTCGCGAAGCCGCGCGCCGGGGCCTGCCTGTTGTCAATGAGGAGCTTCGCTGGGTCTGGGAAGACGAACGGCGCAAATGTCACGCGACCCCGCCGCCGGAGGCGGCGGAGGCCGCTATGGCCGCCAATGGCGGGGATGATCGCACCCCCGCGCCTTCGGCGCCGCCCCCGGTCCCCGGGGGCTCCCTCGGGCAGGCGCACCAGCCCACCGGCCAGCCTGAGGCTCAGGCTCCCAGTCAGCCGCCGCCCCCGACCCCCGCCGCCGGTGGCGCCGCTGGTGCCGGCGTAGCGGCAGGCGCGGGGGTCGTGGGGGCCGCCTTGGCCGAGGCAGGCGAGAAAATCAATCGCGCGCTGAATGACCTCGGGCAAGCGGCGCTGCGCCCCCCCAAGCCTGTCCAGCCACAGCAGCAACGCCGGTTTGACCCCTCTCAGATCGACAACACAATCCAGGCCGGTCGCGATGTTCGTCGCGACGAGCTTGAGCGTATCCGCAGGCTGGACGCTCTGCAGCAGCAGGATTACCGCAGGAATGGCGCGCCGCCGGTCCCGCCACCGCCCACCCAACGTTAAGGGACAGCAACTTCTGGCCGAAGGGCAATGTTCGCCCTTATTCCAAGCTTCTCGCGCAATAGCGACACCACGCCTTGCGTTACACTCCAGGCCTCCTCTGTATCGGAAGAGATGCTATTGACAACAAATGAGGATAGGTCATTCAGTTCGACCATTTTTGGCAGCGCAGCGAGTAACTCATCTTTGTTGAATATAGACGTCCCCATTGCTCCTTCCATCTCAACTGGCTTCAGAGAGCTCATAAAGGATTCGCGTCGTAAGCAGTACACCCCAAAGGACTGAAGTAGCGCGTTGTGTGCACTCGCGATGTTTATGAACCTGTTGAATAGATCGTAGTCTCCAAGGGACATCGTTAGAGCAGTTTCCTCGGTCGAGAAATCAACAGCCGCAGGCAGGTTGGCGATTGGAGTAATATATTGCCAGAGATGGGGGTCGACGGGCTGGGATCGGATTAAAGGTCGCCTAGGTGGGGGCTCTTGGCCTGGACTCGAAGGTTCCTGGGGCAAGACCCGTGTCTGGCTTGAGCCCAGTGAGAGTGCGAATGTCAATGGGAGAGGAGGGTTCTCAGTCCATGGAGGCACCTCCCCCGGTTCCGCAGGCTGCATCGATCTTACCGGTCAGATGGAGGATTTCGCCGATTTCTTCAGGACCCAGGGCAAGGACGTAAAGGTGAGGGTCGCCTATCCCAGATAATCCGGAAAAGTGTTATTGAAGCAGCAGCTCGGAATGAGCTGCTGCTTCCTACTCGGGGAAACCGACATGCGTCCCAAGCTCACCGTGGTGATCGCGACCATCAATTTTTTCGCCTCGCTGACCCTTTTCGCGATCGCGCTTGACCCATTCCTCGGCATGTCAAAATTCCCTTTCCCCTGCGAACCATGCGGATGGAAATACGACAGCAAGTTGATTTATTTTTCCAGCTTCTCCATCCCTGCGGTGATGTTGTTCATCGGGGCTGTCGGGGGCTTACGGTCTAGAAACAACAATGCGAGATTTTCGTTTTTTATACTGCTTTCAGCGCTTGGTTATATATCCGCCTTTTTACCGTGAAACAGAAATCGTCCCGATGAAGAAGTAATCTTGGAAGCCATTCGCAATGGCCGCCTTCAGCTAAAACCTTTCGGGTCTATCCCCTCGTCCCAGGGCCACGGTTACTTGATCAATATTTAGCGGCCTGCGCGAATCATGTTGCACCCGCCGAGGCAGGGTGATATCAAAAACGAAGCGGGCGCCCCGAGAGGAACGCCCGCTAGGAATGAGGCCGGAAATCTGTCACATTCCGACCGGATGGTTCGTTAACAAGAGCGGCGGTGACCACGGTGTCGGCCGTGACCGCCGCAGAGAATGCCAAGGCATCCTCTACCTCCTTTCATCATCTCGGCCACGACACGGCCGGGTGTGCCTGCTGTTCACAGGAAGTTGATTCATGCCCTGGCTGTTGCACCAGCCGGGGCATACCCCCTTTCTATATCAGTATTCGCCGGCTGGCAAGCTGAGTTGTGGCGGCATGCACGATGACAAGAGCAAGTTTTCTAGCTCTTTCATTCCATGGGCTTTTGCCTTCTCATAATCAGCAATCTGGATTGCACATCACTATGCAGCCTGCATATTGCCGGAACGAGATTTCTTGTTATGGTTCTTTCAGAAGATTTCTCGCCGATGCAGGGGTAGAACATGCGGCCGATCATCCATGGCGACATGCTCAAGCAGCACTGCCGTGCCCTCGTGTTGTCCAAGGAATGGGATGACGCCCGCCTGAATGGCGACGCGACCTGGCCGCATACATGGGTGCTGATCCAACTGGGTCTCTGGAACTGGTGGTCGCGGGGCGGCGCGTCCTCAGGCGTTCGTGGTGAAGAGCCGGAATTGGTCGATCCATGGCATGTGGCCAGCGGAACCATGGCCAACAGCAAGACCTACTACGATGATGCCCCGATGTCGGCCGAGCTTGCCGAAAAGCTGAACGCCCCCGACCATCACGATCCAGCCCGCTACTGCCAGCTCCATCCCCTGCCGCTGTTCTGGGCCTCCGAGGGCAAGAACCGCGTCTTTCTTTTCCGGATCGTGGACGCCCCCATACGGGCAACCGTCGAGCGGCTGATCCTGCCCACCCCGGATAGGATGGCGATCGGCACGGTCGGATTCGGTCCGCTGAAGTTCTGGCTGTTGGATGCAGACGGAGTGATCGACATCATTCACGCGCCAGATCGGGCGCTTCCGATCTGGCGAAGCTACGGCGTCGAGGCCCGCTTCACGCTGCCGCTCCGGCGCATGTACGACGTGTTCCGGCGCCATTTGGAACAGCGGAAGCGGCTTGGTCACATCCTGATCGATTGATTCTCAAACGCCCTTTTCAATCACTGCCGCGACCAGGCGCTCGATCAGATCCAGCTGGGCATCCGTCGCCTTGGCCAGTTGCCCGTTGATGCGCTGGAGAGCGCTGCCGCGCGGGCTTGTGGTGTCGAGGAGGGCGTCTCCGCCGGCCACCAGGGCGGTCGCCGGCACCGAGAACACCCCCGCGATCGCCTCGACGGTGTCGAAGGACGGCGATGCCTGCCCACGCTCGATGCGGCCCACCATGTCGACGGAGATGTCGGCCCGCTCGGCCAGCGTAGCCTGCGACAGCCCGCGCTGGCGGCGCAGCTGCCGCACATTCGCTCCGAAGATCGTTCTCAGTGGCACCACGGGCATCGTCCTCTCCCCCAAATCCCAGCGATACCGGGCGGAAGAGGAATGCGACAGTGAACCGTGTTCCACTATTCGGCACATTCTGGCATAACATTCACTATGCGGGCTGCATAGTGATTGGCGGAGGTCCATTCCGCCGCGTGGCTCGCTCGAATCGAGAGCGAAAACAGGGGAGCAACGATGCGCATCGGGGGACCCAACACCCTGCTGCTGGCGGTGATCGTCAGCGCGTCCGTCACGCTGACGGGCTGCAAGACCACGGAGACGGCGTTCGACAACGACTGCAAGGTGACCGGGACGGCCATCGGCGCGGTCGTGGGCGGCCTGGCCGCCGGCTTGCTGCTGGGCAAGGGCAACGGCAAGATCGGCACCGCCCTGGTCGGCGCCGCGGTCGGAGGCTTTGTCGGCAACCAACTGGGCGGTCTGCTCGACTGCCAGGACCAGCAGGCCTTGGCCACGGCGTCCCAGTCGGCTGGAGACGCGCCGGTCGGGCAGAAAGTCGTCTGGGCGTCGGACACCGCCGCCGTGCCTCCCGCCATCTCGCCGTCCAGCCCGTCGACCGAGATCCAGGTGGCCGCGCCAACAGAAGCGGCCCAGGCCATGAAGGCGAAACCGGTGCCAGTCACCAAGCCCCGTCCGCGCGAGGCGGTCAAGGTGTCTCCCCCCTCCGCACCTCTCGCGCAACCTCAGCCGCAGGCCGAACCGAGCAAGCAGTGGGCGGCTGTCGAACCAATTCGCTCTGGCGGCCAGTCGGGCATGTGGGGATGGGTTGAGCCCGTATCCGCCCCCACCACCACGGCCGATGGCCGCACTTGCCGCACGCTCAAGCAGGTGGCGGTCGAGCCGTCCGGCAAGCAGCACGAGGAGGAGGTGACCTCGTGCCTCAACGAACAGAGGGAATGGGTGCTGGCGTCCCGCTGACGCCGCATGCTGGGGAGGCCGGGATGCAGCAATTCAAGACCGTCATCGACCTGTTCGGGGAGCCCGTCGAGCTGAGGGCCTCAACCCTGCCGGGCGAGAAGATCCCCATCAGCTGCTTCCTGGCCGGGGGCGGCGCGATCTCCGACGTGGCGTTCATCCGGCCTTTCGACGGCCTGATCGAATATGATGACGTCCGCATGCTGGCGGCGGTCGAGGATGTTCGCCGGCGCCGGTCGATGGGCTTCAACCTTTTCTTCCTCGTCGCCAAGCCGATCCTGTTCCTGATCGACCTGGTGCTGGCATTCCTGCGCGGCATGGGCCGGTTCTTCGGCTCGATGTCGATCTTCGGGTTCTTCAGCGTGGCGATCGGCGTGTTCGCCCTGATGGCCATCGTCCTGACCCTGGGAGCCATGGCGATGGTGCTCGTCTACGCCCTGCCGGTCGTCGCCGTCGCCTATGGTGTCAAGGCGGCCTACGAGTCCGGCAGCAAGGGTGCGGTCACCCGGATGAAGACCGCCTGCCAGTCGCTGAGCGGCATGGTGGCCAGAGGTGGCGCCGGCGAGGCTGAAGCCGGGAATGGCGTGGTGATCGACGCCACCTCCGAGGACGTGACGCCGGCACCTTCGGCCTCGCCGCCCGTCCTGGCGGCGCCAGCCGTGGCTGAATCGGGCCGCCTTCAGGGGCAGTTGGCCAAGGGGCTGATGATCGGTCTCGTGATCGGCATCCCCGGCGCCGCCATCGTCGCCTTCCTCCCCGCCCTGCAGAACCAGACGCCCACCACCACCACCACCACCACCCAGCAGGTGCCCGCCCCGGTGCCGGCGCCGAAGCGGGAACAGGTTGCCGCGCCGCTTCCCGAGGCACCGCCAAAGCCGGAGGTGCGCAGCGGATCGGTCGAGGTTGTTGTCGACACGGCCACGCTCACGGTCGGTGGCCAACCGGTCCGACTGGCCGGCCTGGTGCCGGTGCAGATCCCGGAAGCCAAGGCGGCCGCGCAAGCCTATCTCCGGCAGGCCGGCCCGGTGCGTTGCGAGGCATTGCCTACCGGCGCATGGCGTTGCGTGGTTCCGTCCAAGGGACTGGATGTCGCAGAGGTATTCGCCCTGTCGGGCTTCGCCAAGGCCGACGTCGATGCGCCGGAGTTCATCCGGGCGGCCGAGGCCATGGCCCGCGAGAACCGTCGAGGCATCTGGGGCGCATCGTAGGAGGGACGGATGTTGCAGGACTGGTTGAAGCAGAACGCCCTGGCAGCGGTCATCGGCACGGCCGTTGGTACCGCGGCGATCGGCGGGGCCGCCGTCTACGTGGTGGTGGTGCCTCAGGCCCAGGCGCCGGTTGTGGGCTCGGCAGATGAGGGTAAAGCACCGGCACCCGCTCCGGCTCCCGAGGTATCGACGGCGGCCCCAGACAGGTTCCTGGTCCACGTATCCGGCAACCTGCAGGGTGGCATGGGCTCGCTCCGCAAGCCGCCGATCGAGGGAACGCGCACCTTCACCTGCGACCTCACGGTCTACAAGGAACGGTTCTGCGATTCCGGCCGCCTGCACCGCGACAGCGGCAAGACGATCACGCTGATGCAGCACGCCGGCGACCCGACCAGGTTCATGGCCAAGACGGGCTTCTCCCAGGTGACCG
>JBFMHS010000128.1:0-2262 GCA_040751765.1 Pseudomonadota bacterium
TGCCTAATGCCCAGGCAAGCCGTGCACAAAAGCGCGGCATTGGGGAGAGAACCGGAATGCTTCATTTTCTGCGGAACGCACGGATCCAGACCCGCGTAGGGCTGGCATTCCTGCCGGCGCTGGTCGGCCTGGTCGTGGCCTGTGCGGTGCTGCTGGCCGGCGCCTGGCGTGAATCGCGGGAGATGTCGGCGCTGGGACGGCTGACCAATCTCGCACCGTCGATCAGCGGCCTCGTCCACGAATTGCAGAAGGAACGCGGCGCCTCGGCCGGCTTCATCGGCGCCAAGGGCGAGGGGGCCTTCGTCCAGCGCCTCGCCGACCAGCGCAAGGCCACCGACGGCGCCCAGGGCCGCATGGACGCGGCGCTGGCGGCCTTCCCGGTCGCCGACTACCCCAAGAGCCTCGGAGACAAGCTGGCCGCCGCCCGGGCCGCCGTGGCCGAGCTGGCCGCGACCCGCGAAGGCATCTCCGCCATGCGCACCGATGTCGGCGCGATGGCCAAGTACTACACCGGAACCATCGCCCGGCTGCTGGACGTGGTGGCCGAGGCCGGCGCCACCAGCGGCAACAAGCAGGTCAGCCAGATGGTGACCGCCTATGTCGCCCTGCTGCAGGCCAAGGAGCGCACCGGCCTAGAGCGGGCGCTCGGCTCCAACGGCTTCACCGCCGGGCGCTTCGCGCCCCAGGTCTACACCACTTTCGTGCAGCTCGCCGGCCAGCAGGCGGCATTCCTGGACGTGTTCCGCGCCAACGCCACCCCCGAGCAGCGCGCCTTCCTCGACCGCACCGTCAAGGGCACCGCCGTCGAGGCGGTCGACGCCATGCGCAAGCAGGGCTGGGAGAGCCCCTTCACCGGCACCACCGGCGACGTCAAGGGCGGCGCCTGGTTCGATGCCATCACCGCCAAGATCGACCTGATGAAGGAGGTCGAGGACCGCATGGCCGGCGACATCCTGGCGCTGTCGGGGACCATCGGCACCGCCGCCGACCGGTCGCTGGCACTGCTGGCGGCGGCGGTTGTCACGGTTGTGGTGGTCACCCTCGCCGTCGGCTGGACCGTCACCCAGGGCATCGTCCGGCCGCTGAACGCCATGGCCAAGGGCGTCGGCCGCCTGGCCGCCGGCGACCAGCATGTGGAAATCCCCTGCCTGGACACCGCCGATGAGATCGGCGACATCGCCCGCTCGCTGACCGTGATCCACGAGACCGGCGTGAAGGCGGTTCGCATCCAGACGGCGCTCGACAACCTGTCCGGCAACGTGATGATGGCCGACGCCGACGGCCGCATCATCTATGTCAACAAGCGCTTCGCCGAGCTGTTCAAGCGCTTCGAGGCCGACATCCGCGCCGACCTGCCGCGTTTCAGCGCCGACACGCTGGTCGGTTCAAACATCGACGACTTCCACAAGAACCCCGGCCACCAGCGCGCCGTGCTGGCGCAGCTCACCGGCACCCACAGCGCCCGCGTCACGCTGGGCGGCCGCACCTTCGACCTGTCGCACACGCCGGTGGTCAACGACACCGGCGACCGCCTGGGCACGGTCGCTGAATGGATCGACCGCACCGAGCAACTGGCGACCGAGCAGGAAGTCACCCGGCTGGTCGAGGCGACCGTCGCCGGCGACTTCAGCCGCCGCCTGGAGACCGCCGGCAAGGAGGGGTTCATGCTCGGCCTGTCCAAAGGCATCAACCAGCTGGTCGACACCGTGCAGACCGGTATCGACGAGATCGTCGGCGTGATGGCCGGCATGGCCGAGGGCGACCTGTCGCGGCGCATGACGGGAACCTACCAGGGCGCCTTCAAGCGGCTGCAGGACGACTCCCGCCTGATGGCGGAACGGGTCTCGAAGGTGGTGCACGACATCGGCCTGACCGCCGCCAGCGTCAAGCAGGCCGCCGGCGAGATCGCGGCGGGCTCGACCGACCTGTCGGCGCGCTCCGAACAGCAGGCCTCCAGCCTGGAGGAGACCGCCGCCAGCATGGAGGAGCTTTCGGCCACCGTGCGCCAGAACGCCGCCAACGCCGAGCAGGCCAACCAGCTCGCCGCCGGGGCCCGCGAGGTGGCGGCCGGCGGTGGTCAGGTGGTGGGCGACGCCGTCGCGGCGATGTCGCGCATCGAAGCCTCCAGCCAGAAGATCGGCGACATCGTCGGCATGATCGACGAGATCGCCTTCCAGACCAACCTCCTCGCCCTCAACGCCGCCGTCGAGGCGGCGCGCGCCGGCGACGCCGGCAAGGGGTTCGCGGTGGTGGCCCAAGAGG
>JBFMHS010000129.1:0-607 GCA_040751765.1 Pseudomonadota bacterium
GCCGTGGCGGTGGCGAAGCGCAGCCGATAACCGTCCTTGCCGACGTCGCCCCACACCAGCAGGTCGGCATTCTCCACCGCCGCTGCCTGGCGGGTGGCGGCGACCACCGCGGCGACCTGGGCCGGGTCCTCCATGGAGTCGAGCGGGAAGGGCTTGGGCAGTGGCTTGACGGTCAGCGTCGGCTTGGTCGCAAGCACCTTGAACAGAGCCTGCGAGGCGGCGCCGTCGGGGGTGTCGCCGGCCATGGCGGCGACCACCACGGTGAATACCGGCGGGTCGGCCGGCGCCACCGGCGCCTGGCCGTCGGCCGCATGGGCCGCCTTGGGCGACAGCATCTTGGCGATGGCGTCCAACAGGCGGGCCAGGCCGCCGGGTGGCGGCGGCGCCTCCTCGGGCGGGGGCTCGTCGGCGGCGTCGAGGCGGCGCGCCGGCAGGTTCAGCGTCGGACGCTGAAGCGGCTTGCGGAACTTGTCGCCTTTGTTTTCGAGGTCGCTCATTCGCCCGTTATCCGGCGCGGGAAAAGGCCTACCCTATACGGCTTTGAGCCGCCGGGGGCAACGATTCCTCATCCGCCGATCAGCTCCAGCCATTGCTCCTCGGTCAGCAC
>JBFMHS010000129.1:617-3118 GCA_040751765.1 Pseudomonadota bacterium
CACCGCCACCCCGTGCTTCTCCGCCTCGGCCAGCTTCGATCCGGCCTCGGCGCCGGCCACCACGTAATCGGTCTTCCGCGACACGCTGCCCACCACCTTGGCGCCCAGAGATTCGGCGCGGGCCTTGGCCTCGGCGCGGGTCATGGTGGTCAGCGTGCCGGTGAACACCACCGCCTTGCCCGCCACCGGCGAGGCGGTGGCGGGGCGGCGCGCCTCGCTGACCTCGGCCAGTTGCGCCACCAGATCGTCGAGGGCGGCCAGATTGTGCTCCTCGGCGAAGAAGCCCAGAATGTCGGTGGCCACCGACGGACCGATGTCCTCCACCGAGATCAGCTCGTGATAGGCGTCGTTCTCGCGAGGCACGGCAGCCAGCATGCATTCGCGCCAGTGGCCGAAAGATCCGTAGTGCCGCGCCAGCCGCTTGGCGGTGGCCTCGCCGACCTGGGGGATGCCCAGGGAATAGATCAGCCGTTCCAATGGAATGACGCGGCGGGAGTCGATGGCGGCGAACAGCTTCTCCACCGACTTCTTGCCCCAGCCCTCGAAATTCTCCAGCCGTTGCAGCGTGCGCTCGTTCCGCTCGCGCAGGCGGAAGATGTCGGCGGGGGTGGCGACGAAGCCCTTCTCCAGCAGGAAGGCCACGTTCTTCTCGCCCAGGCCCTCGATGTCGAAGGCGTCGCGGCTGGCGAAGTGGATAAGCCGCTCCGCCGCCTGGGCCGGGCAGACCAGGCCGCCGGTGCAGCGCCACGCGGCCATGCCCTCGACGCGCTCGGCATGGCTGCCGCAGACCGGGCACACCGGATGGTCGCCGCCGGGCGGGGTCAGCGCCGCCACCATGGAGAACTCCGCCGGCCCGCGCGGCTTGCCGGGCACCGGCCCGACCACCTGGGGGATGACGTCACCGGCGCGCTGGATGATGACGGTGTCGCCGGCGCGGATGTCCTTGCGGCGCACGTCGTCCTCGTTGTGCAGGGTGGCGCGGGCCACCACCACGCCGCCGACATTGACCGGTTCCAGGTCGGCCCACGGCGTCAGCACGCCAGTGCGGCCGACCGAGATCTTGATGTCCTTCAGGAAGGTGGTGGCCTGCTCGGCCGGGAACTTGTGGGCGATGGCCCAGCGCGGGCTACGTTCCTTCATGCCCAGTCGCGCCTGCCAGTCGAAGCGGTCGACCTTGTAGACCACGCCGTCGATGTCGTAGGGCAGGCCGGCGCGCTCGTCGCCGACGCGATGGTAAAAGGCCAGCAGCGCGTCGAGGTCCGGGCACAGGGTGGCCAGCGGGTTGACCTTGAAGCCCCAGCCGCGCAGCCGGTCGAGGAAATGGGAATGGGTGTCGGCCACCGGCTCCGACACCTCGCCCAGCGCATAGGCGAACAAACTCAGCGGCCGGGTGGCGGTGACGCGGGGGTCGAGCTGGCGCAAGCTGCCGGCGGCGGCGTTGCGGGGATTGGCGAAGGTCTTGCCGCCCTGGGCCTGCTGGCGGGCATTGAGCGCCGCGAAGTCGGCCTTGGTCATGTAGACCTCGCCGCGTACCTCCAGCACCTTGGGGGCGCCCGCGATCTCCTTGGGTACGTCTGCCAGGGTCATCAGGTTGGCGGTGACGTCCTCGCCCTCGGTGCCGTCGCCGCGCGTGGCGCCCTGGACGAAACGGCCGTTCTCGTAGCGCAGGCTGATGGACAGTCCGTCGATTTTGGGTTCGGCCGCCAGCGCCACCGGCTGGTCGGGGGCCAGGGCCAGGAAACGGCGGATACGGTTCACGAACTCGCGGGCGTCGTCGTCGTCGAAGGCGTTGTCCAGCGACAGCATGGGCAGCGCGTGACGGACCTTGCCGAAGCCCTCGGCCGGCGCCGCGCCCACCGTGCGGGTGGGGCTGGCCGCGGTGGCCAGTTCGGGGAATCGCGCCTCGATGGCCTCCAGCCGCCGCTTGGCGGCGTCATAGGTGGCGTCGTCCACCTCGGGGGCGTCGTGGGTGTGATAGGCGGCATCCCAGCGGCGGACGGTTTCCACCAACTGGGAGTGCTCGATCCGGGCCTCGAAGGGCGTCAGCGACTCGACGGGGATGGTCATGGGCCGGAAATGTATATCGCCCCACTGCCCGAGACCAGCCCCCGTGGGAGGTGCCGCCGCCTCACGCCGCCGCGCGGGCGTCCCGGGGGGTGGCGGCGAGGGGGACGGTCACGGTGAAGCGGGTGCCCTTGCCCAGGCGCGAGGTCACGCCCAGCGGGTGGCCGAGCAGGCGGGCGGCGCGGTCGACCACCGACAGGCCCAGGCCCAGGCCCTTGGCGCGGTCGCGCTCGCGGTTGCCGATCTGGTAGAAATCCTCGAACACGGCGGCCAGTTGGTCCTCGGGAATGCCGATGCCGGTGTCCCACACCTCGATGCGCAGGGCGCCGCCGGCGCGGCGGCAGCCGACCAGCACGCCGCCGGCGTCGGTGTAGCGCACCGCGTTGGCGACCAGGTGGCGGACCAGGTTGGCGAGCAGGCGGGGATCGCTGACCACG
>JBFMHS010000013.1:0-9739 GCA_040751765.1 Pseudomonadota bacterium
GCTGTTGGTGGGGTGTGGGTCCAGCACCAGGCTGCCGGCCACCGCCGCGGGCGATTCCGCGCCGCCGGAGTTCAGCCTGGTCACCGACATCCCCATTCCCGCCGGCGCCGAGATGGACAACGAACGCTCGCTGATCCTGTCGGACCGCGACCGTTGGACCGGGCGGGTGGTGATGAAGCTGTGGAAGTCGGCCGCCGAGGCCACCGCCTTCTACCAGGCCCAGATGCCCGGCTTCGGCTGGGAGCCGGTGATGAGCGTCACCTCGGGCATCAGCGTGCTCAGCTACACTCGCGGCGACCGCGCCGCCACGGTGCAGATCGAGAAGTCGCAGCTGTGGGGTTCGACCGTGCTGGTCACCGTCGCCCCGCGCCAGGCCGGGACCATTCCCGCCGCGCCGCCGCCGGCCAACGGCTACGGCACCCGCACTCCGGTGCGGGCGGAGCCGCTGCGCTAGGAACAATCCGCCGTCCCGCCGTGTTGCCCCTCGGAACCGCCGACGGAGGGGCCGATGCCGATCGTGGTCATCCTGTTGCTTGCCATCCTGGTGGGACTGTTCGGGTTCTGGGACACGCTGCAGGCCATCATCGGCGCGGTGGCCGTGGTGGTGTTGGCCGTGCTGGTGGCCGCCGCGGTGGCGGTGCTGCTGGGCGTGATGGCGTTCCGGCGGGGCAAGGGGCGGTCATGACGGACGCCGCCGCATCTTGACGATTGTTCCCCGCCGTCCAAAATAGTGGAGCGTGAGGTGCCCGCCGACGGGAGGGGCCTCGCGACCAGGGCGCCGAAGTCGGGCCCGCCACTCGTTGCTCGCTCATGCCGGAGGAGGACGCCGCCACCATGACCAGACTGTCCGGATTCAACAGCCCCCTGCTGCTCGGCTTCGACCATTTCGAGCGGGTGCTCGACCGCATCCAGAAAAGCGGCGGCGAGGGCTACCCGCCTTACAACATCGAGCAGATCGGCGACACCGGCCTGCGCATCACCCTGGCAGTGGCGGGGTTCTCCATGGACGACCTGTCGGTGGCGCTGGAGGACAACCAGCTGATCATCCGGGGCCGCCAGGGCGAGGACGACGGCACCCGCGTCTTCCTGCATCGCGGCATCGCGGCCCGCCAGTTCCAGCGCGCCTTCGTGCTGGCCGAGGGCATCGAGGTGGCCGGGGCCCATCTCGACAACGGCCTGCTGCACATCGACCTGCACCGCCCCAATCCCGAGCCCCGGGTGAAGAGCATCCCCATCCAGGGCGCCGCCGGCAGGGCCGGCAAGACGCTCGCCCCCGCCACCATTGACGTGGACGCGGAGGCGGGTCCCAAGCCCTCCAAGGGCCGTTCCGGCCATGGAAAGGAGGCCTGACATGAACGACGACACCCTGCGGGCGGCGGGACCGCTCCGGAACATGACCGCCGCCGACCTGGCCATCTGGGGCATGCCAGACGTGGCCTTCGTCAAGCGCGTGACGCTGAACGACCAGGTGGGCTGGTCCATCCACGCCGCCGACGGCACCCATATGGGCCTTGCCCCCACCCGCGACCTCGCCTTCGCGGCCATCAAGCAGCACGAGCTGGAGCCGCTCAGCGTGCATTGAGCCGACCGGTCTGGCGGCCCCCGGGGGGCCGCCCGTCCGCTACCACCGGATCTCCTCGATATTGTCGAACCGCACCGCGTCGTCGGTGCCCTCCACCGTGACGGTGCCGGAGACGTTGTCGCCCAGGTCGATGACGTGCTCGGCCTCGTCGGTGGTGACCGTCCAGCTGCGGCCGTCGTCGAGGTCGATTTGCAGGGTGGTGCCCTCGGCCAGTCCGGTCAGGTCGACGGTGTCGGTCCAGGTGCCGGTTCCGCCATCGACGCTGTCGCGGCCGAACCCGGTCTCGAACAGGAAGGTGTCGGCGTGGCTGTCGCCCATCAGCAGATCGTCGCCGCCTCCACCGGTGATGATGTCGGCCTGGGCGCCGCCCGAGATGGTGTCGGCGCCGGCGCCGCCATACAGGGTGTCGGCACCGCCCTCGCCCAGGATCACGTCATCGCCACCGCCGCCATACACGGTGTCCATGCCGGAGCCGGAGGCGATGGTGTCGGCTCCGCCGGCGGCCATGGCGGCGAGGTCGGACACGTCGACGCTGAGTGGAACCGTCGTCCACGCGGTCTCGCCGGTGGTGGCCTCGGTGGCGCCGACGGCGATGGTCAGGTCGAAGCTGGTCGGCGCACCCCCGGGCAACAGGATCGCCAGGCCGGTGTCGGTCTCGATCAGCGAGGCGCCGTCAGGCAGGCCGGTGATGACCGGTGCCGTCAGGCTCTCGGAGCCGTCGAGGTCGGTCAGCGCCGCCGACAGGTCGAGCGGCACCAGCAGGCCGCCGCCCAGGCCGTCGCCGAAGATGACCTCCTTGCCCTGGCCGGTGGCGATGGTGTCGTCGCCGCTGCCGCCGACGATGGTGGCATAGCGGCCCGCGGTGTCGTCGATGACGTCGTCGCCGCTGCCGGCGAAGACGGTGGTCAGGCCGGTGCCGCCCGAGATGGTGTCGTCGCCGGCGCCGCCATACACGTCCTGTCCGCCGTGTCCGGCGGCGATGACATCGTCGGTGGCGGCGCCCAGGGCGTCGTGGTCGTCGGCGACGGCCGCCGTACCGAGGAAGGCGGTCAGGGACGGCGCATCGGCGACCGGGGCCACCTCGACGGCGACCACGTGGTCGACGGTGCCACCCCGGCCGTCGGAGACGCGGACGGTGAAGCTGTCGTCGCCGCTCCAGTCGGGCACGGGCAGGTAGGTGTATGTGCCGTCGGGATTGAGGGTGACCGTGCCGTGGCTGCCGTTCTCGACCAGGGCGAAGGTCAGCGCGTCGCCGTCCACGTCGGAGACCGCGATGGCGCCGGTGATGGCGCTGTCCTCGCCGCCGGCGCCGCCGGTGGTGCCGGTGACGGCAGGCGCGTCGTTGACCGCCTCGATCTCGATTTCGATCACCCGGGTGGTGACGCCGCCGCGCCCGTCGGAAACGTTGACGGTGAAGCTGTCGGTGCCGCTCCAGTCGGCGGCCGGCAGGTAGGTGTAGGTGCCGTCGGCAGTGAGGGTGACCGTGCCGTGGGCAGGCAGACCGGCCTCGGCCAGGGTGAAGGCCAGGGCGTCGCCATCGGCATCTGCTGCCAGGATGGCGCCGCTGACCGCATGGTCCTCGGCCCCGGCGGTGCCGGTGGCACCCAGGATCACCGGCGCGGCGTTGGTCGGTTCGGCGGGTTCGGAGGGCTCGTCGACGAGGGACTCTTCCTCCTGGTCATCGTCAGCGGTCACCGCCTCCGGCGTGGTCCCGGCGGGGATGGGGGGCGGCTCGCCGACGGGGAGGGCGGCCGCCGTCGTGGCGGCGGCTCCGCCTCCGGCCTCGCGGTCAGCGGTCCAGTCCTCGGCCTGGTTCGCCGCTTCGGGATGGAGGGCGCCGCCCGGCGTGGCGGTGTCGGCGGCATCGGGCGGCGGGGCGCGCAAGGGTGCCACGGCCGCGGCGGGTCGCGCCGCGTCGGCCGCGGCTTCGGCCATGGTGTCGGTGCCGCCCTGGCCCAGCACGATGTCGGCGACGCCGATCCCGGCGACCCGGCCGGTGTCGCCGGCGATGTCGGTCTCCACCCGGACGCCGCCGCCGGTCATCAGGCCGGAGAGGTCACCGACCGAGGGCGCCGAGCGCGAGCCCTGGTGAATGGTCGCCAGCGAGCCGAGCTTGGCCTCGTCCACCTCGGCGGGCTTGGCCACGGTCAGGCGGGCCTCGTCCAGGCCGGCGCCGTCGGCCTTGGCCAGCACCGTCAGATCGTCCAGGTCCTGCCGCGCCTCGTCGCGCGGGACGTTGGTGGAAGTCTTGCGTTCGTCCGACATGGCCGCCTCCATCCCCGGAAGGAAGAAGCCCCGGCCTCGATGAGGCGCGGGGCTTCTCCTTACCTTTCCATTGTACCACCGCCGGTGCGCGGCGGCGGGGAGTCCGGCCATGCGGAAAACGCGGGTCAGGCCCGGCGCGGCATCAGCACGGTGTAGTCGAAGTCCAGCACCACGGCGGGGTCGAACTCCTTGCCGTCCTCCTTCTTGAATGGGAAACCGGCCGCCGGCTGGTTCTTCAGCGCCACCAGCCTGAGCCGCAGGGCGCCGATGTCGGTCCGGCCGGGAATCTCCATCTTCTCCAGCACCTCGGACCAGGCGTAGATGGTGTCGCCGGCGAAGGTGGGGTTGGTGTGGCGGCCGCCGTTGATGGCGGCCAGCTTGAAGGCATTGCCCAGCCCGTTGAATGACAGGGCGCGGGCGATGGAGATGATGTGGCCGCCATAGATCAGCCGGCGGCCGAAGCGGCCCTGGCCCTCGGTGTGCTGGTTGAAGTGGACCTTGGCGGTATTCTGCCACAGCCGGGTGGCCATCATGTGCTCGGCTTCCTCGATGGTGGTGCCGTCCACATGGTCGATCTTCTCGCCCACCGCGTAGTCGTCCCACAGGTGCGGGCTGCCGGCCAGCACGGTGTCGTAGCCCGACAGCGTCAGCCCCTCGGGCACCACCAGCTCGGCGGCGGCCACCGAGCCGGGCAGGTCGGGGACCTTCTCCTCGGCGATGGCGGCGGACTCGTCGCGCTTCCTGACCATCACCCAGCGCACGTAGTCGACCACCGTCTCGCCGCGCTGGTTGCTGCCCACCGAGCGGACATAGACGACGCCGGTCTTCTTGTTGGAGTTCTCCTTCAGCCCGATGACGGTGGACACCGTGGACAGGGTGTCGCCGGGATACACCGGCACCCCGAAGCGGCCGCCGGCATAGCCCAGGTTGGCGACCGCGTTCAGCGACACGTCGGGCACGGTCTTGCCGAACACCACGTGGAAGGCGGCCAGGTCGTCGAGCGGCGCGGCGGGCATGCCGCAGGCGCGGGCGAATTCAGCCGAGGAATTGAAGGCGAAGCGCGGACCGTACAGCGCCGTGTACAACGCCACGTCGCCCTCGGTCACCGTGCGCGGGGTGGCATGGCGGATTTCCTGCCCCAGGCGGAAATCCTCGAAAAAGTTGCCGGGATTGGTCTTGGTCATGACACTTCCTTCAGTCCGATGACGAGTCAGCCCTTCAGATCCGCTTCCATCGCGGCGATCTGGTCGGCCAGGGCGACCACCCGGCGGGCGTTCTCCACATGCAGGTTCTCGACCAGGCGGCCGTCCACCACCACCACGCCCTTGCCGGCGGCGGCGGCCTCGGCATGGGCGGCGATGATCTTGCGCGACCACTCCAGCTCCTTGGCCGAGGGGGCGAAGACGCGGTTGGCGACGTCGATGGTCTTGGGGTGGATCAGGGTCTTGCCGTCGAAGCCCAGTTCCAGGCCCTGGACGCAGGAGGCCTCGAAGCCCTCGTCGTCGTTGAGGTCGAGATAGACCCCGTCCAGGCAGGCCAGCCCATAGGCGCGCGCCGCCAGCAGGCACAGTCCCAGGCTGGTGATCATCGGCAGGCGCAGCGGCGTGTGGGCGCAGTGCAGGTCCTTGGCCAGGTCCGAGGTGCCCATGACGAAGCCGCCCAGGCGCGGGGTGGACTGGGCGATCTCCTCGGCCCGCAGCATGCCGCGCGGGGTCTCCATCATGCACCAGATCGACATGTTGTCCGGCGCCCCGGCGGTGATCATGATGGCCTCGACCTGGCGCACCATGTCGGCGCTTTCCACCTTGGGGATCAGGATGGCATCGGCACCCGAGGTGGCGGCCGCCGCCACATCGGCGTGGCCCCACGGGGTGCCCAGGCCGTTGACGCGGACCAGCAGCTCGCGGCGCCCGTAGCCGCCGGTCCTGACAGCGGCCACCACCTGGGCGCGGGCCTCCTCCTTGGCGTCGGGGGCGACGGCGTCCTCGAGGTCCAGAATCAGCGCGTCGGCCGCCAGCGTCCGCGCCTTTTCCAGTGCGCGGGCATTGGAGCCCGGCATGTAGAGCATGGAACGGCGGGGGCGGGATGCGGTGGCCATGGTGTCGTTTACCTCCCAGAACGTGTAGGGTGCGGAGGGTAGCAATTGTGCAGGCGCGAAGCAAGGTTGCGGCGCAACATTCCTTCGGATAGATGCCCGTTCAGATGAAGATTGTTTCAATCCAGTCGGCCGTCGCGTTCGGCCATGTGGGCAACTCGGCGGCGGTGTTCCCGTTGCAGAGGCTGGGTTTCGACGTCTGGCCGGTGGACACCGTGCAGTTTTCCAACCACCCCGGCTATGGCCGCTGGCGGGGCAAGGTGCTCGACCCCGGCCATGTCCGCGAGGTGGTGCACGGGCTCGACGAGGCCGGAGTGCTGTCCTCCTGCGACGGGGTGCTGACCGGCTATCTGGGCGACGCCGACACCGGCGAGGCGGCACTGCTGGCCATCGAGCGGGCGCGGGCGGGGACGGCGCGCCCGGTGGTGCTGTGCGACCCGGTGATGGGAGACGACGGCGCCGGCGTCTATGTGCGTCCCGGCATCCCGGAATTCCTGGCCGCCCGGCTGGTTCCAGCCGCCGACATCGTCACTCCCAACCGCTTCGAGCTCGGCCTGTTGACCGGCATGCCGGTGGCGACCCCGGCTGAGTGCGCCGCCGCCGCCCGGGCCGTGCTGGCGCGCGGGCCACGCGCGGTGATCGTGACCAGCGTAGGCGACGACCACTCGGTGCTGTGCCTGGCGGTGACCGCCGAGGGCACCTGGGCGGTGCGTACGCCGCATCTGCCCTTCGACCCGCCGGTCAACGGCGCCGGCGACACCTTGGCGGCGCTGATCCTCGCCCACGTCCTGCGCGGCGAGGCCGCCCCCGAGGCGCTGTCGCTGGCCGTCTCCTCCCTCTACGGGGTGCTGGAAAAGGGCCTGCGCCTGGGCCGCCGCGAATTGGCGCTGGTCGCCGCCCAGGATGAAATCGCCACCCCCACCCGCCTGTTCCCGCCGCTGCCGGGATAGGGGGGTGGGCCTCCTGATCCGTGTTCATCCGTGTTCATCTGTGTCATCCTCCTGCCGCCACAGATGGTTGCGCAGATGACCGCCGATCCCCTTCTCCTCGACGCCACCCTCCGCCAGCGGCAGGCTGCCGATCCGGGGGCTTCGGTGTGGGTGGCGGCCAGCGCCGGCACCGGCAAGACCAAGGTTCTGACCGACCGCGTGCTGGGGCTGCTGCTGGCGGGGACGCCGCCGCACAAGATCCTGTGCCTGACCTTCACCAAGGCCGCCGCCGCCGAGATGGCGACCCGCATCGCGCGGCGGCTGGCCAAATGGGCCACCGCCACCGACGAGGCACTGGCCGGGGATTTGGAAAAGCTGCGCGGCACGTCGCCCGACGCCGAAGCCCTGACCGGGGCGCGGCGGCTGTTCGCGCGGGTGCTCGACGTGCCCGGCGGCATGCATATCGAGACCATCCACGCCTTCTGCCAGTCGCTGCTGCGCCGCTTCCCGCTGGAAGCCGGGCTGGCGCCGCATTTCCAGGTCATGGACGACCGCGACGCCGGCGAGCTGATGGAGAGCGCCAAGGAGGAGGTGCTGGCGGCCGCCCGCGCGGGGGGCGACACCGCGCTGGCAAGCGCGCTGGACACCGTCACCGGTCTGGTCCACGAAAGCGCCTTCCCCGAACTGATGGGCGAGCTGGCCCGCGATCGCGGCCGTCTGGCCCGCCTGCTGGCGCGCCACGGCGGCCTCAAGGGCGTGGTCGGTGCCGCCCGCGCGCGGCTGGGCCTGGAGCCGGGCGACACCGCCGAGGGCATCGTCGCCGCCGCCTGCTTGGACTCGGCCTTCGACGCCGCCGGCTGCCGCGCCGCGGTGCAGGCGCTGGCCGCCGGAAAGGACACCGACTGCAAGCGTGCCGCCGAGATGGCTGCATGGCTGGACGCCCCCGAGCGGCGGGTCGTAGCCTTCCACGACTGGATCTCGGTGTTCCTCACCGACAAGGGGACGGTCCGCACCCGCCTGTGGACAAAGGGGGTGGGGGAGGCGTTTCCGCCGGTGGAGGCCATCATGACCGCCGAGGCCGAGCGCATCCTGCGGATCTCGGAACGGCTGCGGTCGGCCCGCGTCGCCGAAGCCACCGCCGCGCTGCTGACGCTGGGCGACGCCCTGCTGGCCGCCTACGAGCGCCGCAAGCGCGCCCGCGCGCTGATGGATTACGACGACCTCATCCTCGCCGCGCGCGACCTGCTGGCCCGCGAGGGGGTGGCGCCGTGGGTGTTGTACAAGCTGGACGGCGGCATCGACGACGTGCTGATCGACGAGGCCCAGGACACCAATCCCGACCAGTGGGCGGTGGTGGCGGCGCTGACCGAGGAATTCTTCGCCGGCCGCGGCGCCCGCGAGACGGTGCGCACGGTGTTCGCGGTGGGCGACGCCAAACAGTCCATCTACAGCTTCCAGCGCGCCGACCCGCGCGCCTTCGAGGACATGCGCGCCCTGTTCGCCCGCCATGTTCCCGCCGCCGACCAGGAATGGCGCGAGGTGGCGTTGCGGATGAGCTTCCGTTCGACCCGGGCGGTGCTGGAGGCGGTGGACGCGGTGTTCGCCGACGGCGGCCCCGGCGCCGACGGCGTCGCCGCCCCGGGCGAGGACATCCGTCACATTTCCTTCCGCAAGGACCAGGCCGGGCTGGTGGAGATCTGGCCGCCGGTCGAGCCGCGCGCCATCGACGACCCGCCGCCATGGAAGCCGCCGGTGGAACGGCTGCGCGGCGACAGCCCGCGCACCCGGCTCGCCGGGCTGGTCGCCCGGCGCATCAAGGCCATGGTGGGGGCCGAGGAACTGCCGTCCAAGGGGCGGCCGGTGCGGGCCGGCGACGTCATGGTGCTGGTGCGCCGGCGCGGTGGTTTCGTCGAGGACCTGGTGCGGGCACTGAAGGACGAGGACGTGCCGGTGGCCGGCGCCGACCGCATGGTGCTGACCGAGCAGATGGCGGTCATGGACCTGATGGCCCTGGCCGCGGTGCTGCTGCTGCCCGAGGACGACCTCACCCTGGCGACCGTGCTCAAGGGGCCGCTGGTCGGGCTGTCCGAGGACCAGTTGTTCCGGCTGGCCTGGAACCGGGGTGAGGCCGGGCTGTGGGAGACGCTGCGGGCGCGGCTGACCGACGATCCCGACTTCGAGCGCGCCTGGCTGACCCTCTCGGACCTGATGGCCCTGGCCGACCGCCTGACCCCGCACGCCTTGTTCGCCCATGTGCTGGGACCGCTGGGCGGCAAGCGGCGGCTGCTGGCACGGCTGGGCCCCGACGCCGAGGACCCCATCGACGAGTTCGTCGCGCTGACATTGGCTTTCGAGCGCGGCCATCCGCCGTCGCTGCAAGGTTTCCTGCGCTGGCTGGAGACCGGCGCGGTGGAGATCAAGCGCGACCTCGAGCAGGGCGGCCGCGATGCCGTGCGCATCATGACCGTGCACGGTGCCAAGGGCCTCCAGGCGCCGATCGTGTTCCTGCCCGACACCATGCAGGTGCCGGCCAAGGGCGACCGCCTGCTGTGGCTGGGCGGGCCGGCCGACGAGCTGCTGCTGTGGCCGCCGCGCGCCGAGATGGCCGACGAAGCCTGCCGCGCGGGCCGCGATGCCCAGAAGGCGGCGCGCGAGCGCGAATACCGCCGCCTGCTCTACGTCGCCATGACCAGGGCCGAGGACCGGCTGATCGTCTGCGGCTGGCAGACCCGCAAGGCGCCGCCCGAAAACTGCTGGTACAACCTGGTCCGCGCGGGGGTCGCCCGCACCGCCGCCGAGGCCGAGGACCCGTTCCTGGCCGCCGCCGGCGAGACCGTCGATGCCCGCGTGTTGCGGCTCGCCTGCGCG
>JBFMHS010000130.1:0-837 GCA_040751765.1 Pseudomonadota bacterium
CCAGTTGAACTTGGGCAGGCGGTCGACGGTGAAGATGCCCCAGTGCTTTTCCGAGGCGGTGCCGTCCAGGTTCATCTTCCACGGCTGGTCGAAGGCCTCGACCACGTTGTAGTCCAGGTCCTCCTCGTGCGCCCAGTTGAGGAACTGGCGCAGGAACAGGGCCTGGTTGACCAGCGACGGCTCCGCGTTGCCGTAGGAGCGGCCCGCCGACGGCCAGCCGACCTCGCCGATGAAGATGGGCTTGTCGGGATAGGCGGCCTTGACCTCGCGGACCATGCGCTGGGTGAAGGCCAGCGCCTCGTCGATGTCGACGCGTTCCCAGAACGGCAGGGTGTGGATGGTGATGAAGTCCACCGCCTGGGCCAGCTCGGGATGCTCCAGCCAGATGGACCACGCCTCGGCGGTGCTGATCTTCACCCGGGCCGGCAGCTCGGCGCGCGCGCGCTGGAGGTAGCGCACCATCTGCTCGGGGGTCAGGCGGTGCAGGGTCAGGTTTTCGTTGCCGATCATCACCCGGTCGACGGTGGGATTTTCGCGGGCGATGCGGATGATGTTGGCGAGTTCGACCTCGTTGCGGGCGAGGCGCTCGTCCACCCAGGCGCCGGGCAGCGCCTTGATGCCATGGCGCGCCGCCAGCGCCGGAACCTGGTCCAGGCCTTCCAGGGTCGAATAGGTGCGAACCTGCTCGACCTTGCCGGCCAGCATGGCCAGGTCCTCGTCCATCTCGTCGCGGGTCGGCAGCATGGTCTCGTCGCGCCAGGGCTGCTGGCGGACGATGGTGGGGTCGTCGTCGGCGCGCGAGGGGCTGAACGACACGGACTTGATCGTCCCCTGCCA
>JBFMHS010000130.1:847-2855 GCA_040751765.1 Pseudomonadota bacterium
ACCACGAAGCCGGAAAGACGCATTTGGAGTCTAAGCCCGGTGTCGGATGGGCACGGTCGCGTGGGGCGCGCCGGCGCGGTTATGGAGGAAGGAAGGACGCCGCGGCCAACTGGCCGAATGGCAGCGGACATTATCCAAAATGGCGGGTTCTGTCCAGTTGGGCGAGGGAGCCCCCCCGTTCTCGCGCCGGTGTTGCCAGTGCCGTCGATCCATGGCGTGCGGCCGCCCCGGCCCATGCCGGGGGCTCCCCTTTCCGTCTATCCCATAAGAGGGAAGCAGGGATGTGTGGCGGAATTGTGACGGCCGGCTCGCTCCCAAGGCGGGCTTCCCCCCATGGCCGGCATCGGGTAAACCCACCCACCGACCATCACCGGACCAGGGACCGCATGACCACCGCCTCCATCCCCGCCCGCATCGCCCAGGAACTCGGCGTCCGCGACGCCCAGGTGGCCGCCGCCGTACAACTGCTGGACGAGGGCTCCACCGTCCCGTTCATCGCCCGTTACCGCAAGGAGGCCACCGGCGGCCTGGACGACACCCAGTTGCGGCGGCTCGAGGAGCGGCTGGTCTATTTGCGCGAGCTGGAGGACCGCCGTGCCGCCATCCTGGCCAGCGTGGGCGAGCAGGGCAAGCTCTCCGACGAGCTGAAGGCCCAGATCGAGGCAGCCGACACCAAGGCGCGGCTCGAGGACCTGTACCTCCCCTACAAGCCCAAGCGCCGCACCAAGGCGATGATCGCCCGCGAGCAGGGGCTGGAGCCGCTGGCCGACGCGCTGCTGGCCGACCCCAATCTCTCGCCCGAGGCCGAGGCGGCCAAGTATCTCTCGGCCGAGGTTGCCGATGCCAAGGCGGCCCTGGACGGCGCCCGCCAGATCCTGATGGAACGCTTCGCCGAGGACGCCGAGCTGCTGGGCGGCTTGCGCGACCACCTGTGGGATACCGGCGTGCTGGTCTCGACCCTGGCCGAGGGCATGGCCGAGAAGGGAGCCAAGTTCTCGGACTATTTCGACTACCGCGAGCCCATCAAGGCCATCCCGTCGCACCGTGCCCTGGCGCTGTTCCGGGGGCGGAACGAGAATGTCCTGCACCTGAAACTTTTGACCGCCGACGAGGCCACCCGGCCTGAGGGCGCGGTTTCCACCGGCCCCGGCGAGGTCGAGCTGAGGATCGCCCGGCGCTTCGCCATCTCGGACCGCGGCCGTCCCGCCGATTCCTGGCTGGCCGAGACGGTGCGCTGGGCATGGCGGGTCAAGATGCACCTGCATCTGGAGTTGGAGTTGACCAACCGCCTGCGCGAGGCGGCGGAGGAGGAGGCCATCAACGTCTTCGCCCGCAACCTGCGCGCCCTGCTGCTGCAAGCCCCGGCCGGCATGCGGCCGACCATCGGCCTCGACCCCGGCATCCGCACCGGCGTCAAGGTGGCGGTGGTGGACGGCACCGGCAAGCTGGTCGAAACCGCCACCGTCTATCCGTTCCCGCCCAAGCAGGACGTGATGGGGGCGCTGACGACCATCGCGTCGCTGGCCCGCAAGCACAAGGCCGAGCTGGTCGCCATCGGCAACGGCACCGCCAGCCGCGAGACCGACCGCCTGGTCATCGAACTGATGAAGCGCCACCCCGACCTCAAGCTCCAGAAGCTGGTGGTGTCCGAGGCCGGCGCCTCGGTCTATTCGGCCTCGGAGCTGGCGGCGCAGGAATTTCCCGACGTGGACGTGTCCCTGCGCGGTGCGGTGTCCATCGCCCGCCGTCTCCAGGACCCGCTGGCCGAGCTGGTCAAGATCGATCCCAAGTCGATCGGCGTCGGGCAGTACCAGCACGACGTTAACCAGTCACGCCTGGGCCGCAGCCTCGATGCCGTGGTCGAGGACTGCGTGAACGCCGTGGGCGTCGAGGTCAACACCGCATGGGCGTGGCTCCGGGCGGAATGTCCCCGGTGGCCGACATGCAGACCGGGGGCGCGAGCTATTTCTTCACCCGGATCAAGAAGCAACCGGCCAGCGACGCCTCA
>JBFMHS010000131.1:0-8196 GCA_040751765.1 Pseudomonadota bacterium
CGAGATCAACCCGGCGACCGGTGAGTACACCTTCACCGCCAACGACCCCGACTTCAACGGCACCGACGCCTTCCAGGTGACGGTGACCGACGGCGAGGGCGGCTCGGCGACGGCGGATGTCAGCGTCTCCTACAGCGACGTCAACGACGCGCCGGTGGCGCAGGACAGCACGGCGAGCGGCGAGGAAGGCTCGGTGATCACCGGCCAGGTGACCGCGACCGACATCGACAGCGACACGCTGACCTATTCGTTCGGCTTCAACCCCGACGGCTCGCCGATCACCACCCTGGCGACCGACAACGGCGTGGTCGAGATCAACCCGGCGACCGGTGAGTACACCTTCACCGCCAACGACCCCGACTTCAACGGCACCGACGCCTTCCAGGTGACGGTGACCGACGGCGAGGGCGGCTCGGCGACGGCGGATGTCAGCGTCACCGTGACCGAGGTGGACGACGCCACACAGGTCAGCGGCGCCGTGGACCTGGTGGACGGCACCGAGGACGTGGAGATGTTCATCTCCACCGCCAGCCTGCTGCAGAACGCCAGCGACGCCGATGACGCGCTGACCGTTGGCAACCTGGTGGCGACCGATGATGCCGGCAACCTGGTCGGCACGTTCGAGGCCGCTACCGGCCCGGATGGCGAGGAAGGCTACGTGTTCACCCCGACCGCCAACTACAGCGGCGAGGTCAACATCAGCTACGACGTCATGCCGGCCGACGGCAGCGGCCCGGCCGTGGCGGCGACAGCCAGCCTGGATCTCACGGCGGTGGCCGATGCTCCGACGATCAACGTGGCGCGCGTCGTTTCCGTCGAGCCCGGCGATCATATCGCCGACGGCGACAACGGCGGTGCCACCGGCGGCCATGCCAACAACGGCCATGGCAATGGCGACCAGAACGCCCCCGGAAACTCGGGCCCCAACAACAATGCCGAGAATGCCGGCGGTTCGGGCTCCGGCCACGGCCATCACGGCGGCGGCTCCGGTTCGGGCTCCGGCCACGGCCATCACGGCGGCGGCTCCGGTTCGGGCTCCGGCCACGGCCATCACGGCGGCGGCTCCGGCTCGGGCAACGGCCAGGGCGGAGACAACGTCATCCTGGGCACGACCGGCGACGATGTGATCAACGGCCAGGGCGGCGACGATGTCATCTATGGGGACGGCGGCCAGACCGGCGGTGGCGGCGTTGAATACGCCTATGCCACGCTGGAGATCGACGCCGACCTGACCGACACCGACGGCTCCGAGACGCTGAGCTTCAGCCTCCAGGGCCTGCCCGAGGGCGTGGTGCCGGTGGCGCTGGTCGGTGACGAGTACCAGCCTGTCGGTACCTATTCCGACGGTGCCTGGCACCTCAGCGCCGCGCAGGTGGACGGCGGCGTCGTGCTGCAGATCCCGGCCAGCGTCGATGTCGACAGCTTCGACCTGCGCGTCGGGGCGACCGCCACCGAGGCCAGCACCGGCGAATCGGCCACTACCCTGAGCGATCCCATCACCGTCGACATCAGCGGCATCGACTGGGCCGGCGATAGCGGCGCGGGCGACGACGTCATCAGCGGCGGCGCCGGCAGCGACACCATCTACGGCGAGGGCGGCGACGACGTGCTGTCCGGCGGCCAGGGCAACCATGCCGACACCCTGTACGGCGGCGAGGGCAACGACACCCTCGACGGTGGCAAGGGCGCGGACGTTCTGGACGGGGGCGCCGGCGACGACGTGCTGAAGCTCGACGGCGAGGACGGCAACTGGAGCAGCGGCTGGTACGCGCACAACGTGGGTGAGACCGATACCGCGGGCTCTGGCGACTTGGTCTCCGTCCACAACTACGAACAGACCGATGACACCTTCATCGGTGGCGACGGCACCGACACCCTGACCGGAACCAGCGGCAAGGATGCCATCTTCCTCGACCAGGCCGATGGCGGCGAGGCTCGCCTGCAGGGCATCGAGGTCATCAGCACCGGCGATGGCAATGACGTGGTCGACCTGACCAGCAACCGCTTCGACTACGGCGACGTGACCGTCGACGGCGGCTCGGGCAACGACGTCATCTGGACCTCGAAGGGTGACGACGTGCTGAAGGGCGGTGCCGGCAACGACACGCTCGACGGCGGTTCCGGCGACGACGTGCTCGATGGCGGCGCGGGTGCCGACAAGCTGATCGGCGGCGCCGGCAGCGACACCGTCGACTACTCCGACAGCACCAGCGGCGTGAACGTCTATCTGGGCGCCGGCGACGGCCATGGCTATGGCGGCTCGGGCGGCGTCGGCACCGGCGGCGATGCGCAGGGTGACACCTACAGCGGCATCGAGAACGTGGTCGGTTCCAGCCACGACGACTACGTCTACGGCGCGGCCGGCGGCACCACCGCCGAACTGGGGGCCGGCAACGACACCTTCGACAACAGCGAGGCGTGGAACGTTTCCGCTTCCGACACCGTGGACGGTGGCGCCGGCAACGACGTCATCTGGACCGGCAACGGCAACGACGTCGCCATGGGCGGCTCGGGCAACGATGTCCTGTCCGGCGAGGCCGGCAATGACACGCTGATCGGCGGCACCGGCGACGACGCCATGTATGGCGGCTCGGGTGACGACACCTTCCTGTTCGACTTCGGCGACGGCCACGATACCGTCGACGGCGGCAGCGGCTGGGCCGACACCATCGACCTGACCAATGTCGGCCCGGGCGTGACCATCAGCATCGACCTGGGCAACAACGGCAGCAACGACTGGGTCGCCTCGTCGGACGGCAGCGGCCAGGTCGACATCGCGGCCGGCCAGTCGGGCGAGATCACCCTGACCGACCAGGACGGCAACGAGCAGACGATCGCGTTCGACAACATCGACAAGATCACCTGGTAAAACGGATACTCGCTCAGGCGGCCCGCCCCTCGGGGCGGGCCGCTTCTATTCGGGCCACTTCGACGGGGGAGGACGGATGGCCGGGGTGATCGCATCGATCGGGGCGCTGAGGGTGGTGCGCGGCGCACCGCGCCTGGGGCCCTATCGCCTCGCCGGCCTGGTGGTGGAAAGCGGTTTCGCCCGCATTCACCGGGCCACCGACACCCGCGACGGCCGCGCGGTGGCGCTGAAGGTGTTCCACCCCGCCGGCCGCAACGGCCGGGGATCGGGGTACACGCTGGACCAGTGGCGACGGCGCTTCCTGGCCGAGGCCCGGCTTCTGGCCGAGTTTCGCCATCCCAACGTGATCGAGGCGCTGGCGCTTGGCGACGAGGACGGTGAGCGGCCGTGGTTCGCCATGCCGTGGATGGTGGCCAATCTGCGCCGCGAGATCGGCCGCGACGCCCGCACTCCCGCCGCCATTGCGCGCCTGCCCGCGCACGAGCGGCCGCGCGCGGTGACGGTGGCCCGGGCCCTGACCGTCCTGCGCCAGCTGGCCTCGGGGTTGGCGGCGCTGCACGCTCGTGGGCTGGTCCATCGCGACGTCAAGCCGACCAACCTGCTGGTCACCGCCCGCGAGGGCGGGGACGTGCGGCTGTGCGACCTGGGCATGGTCAAGTTGCCGGCCACCGACATCTCGCGCGCCGGCGTGTGGGTCGGCACGCCCGACTACATGGCCCCCGAGCAGTACGAGGACGCCTCCCAGGCTGGCGACCGCGCCGACGTCTATTCCGCCGGAGTGCTGGGGTACCGGTTGCTGACCGGCGTGCTGCCGGCCGGCGCCTTCCGCGCCGCCCACGACTTGGTGCCCGGGGTGCCGCCTCGCCTGGGGGAACTGCTGCAGGCGGCCATGGCCCCCGAGCCCGGCGACCGGCCGTCGGCGGCGGAGATGGAGGCGAGGCTAGCGGAGCTGCAAAGCTCGTGGGACGAATGCCACCAACAGTGCTAGACTCCCGACCCGGGAGAGCGGCCCGCCACGGGCCGCATGGGAAGGACAAGGACATCGGGGCCCTTCATGGAGCGCATCGGCAAGTACGTCATTCACAAGGCGGCGGTCACCACCGGCTATGCCCGCATCTTCTTCTGCCATGATCCCGACCTGCAGGTGCCGGTCGCGGTGAAGGTGTTCCATCCGCGTCCCGACGGCGACCAGCTGATGAGCCCGGCCCAGCTGATGAGCCGGTTCCTGGTCGAGGCCCGTGCCCTGGCTGCCTTCGACCACCCCTATATCGTGCCGGTCAAGACCCTGGAGCGCACCGACAACGGCGCGCCTTTTTTCGTGATGCCGTTCCAGGCCGCTCACCTGGCCTATGAGATCGGCAAGGATGGCGAGGTCGCCGCCGACGCCCCCGAACATGATCACCCCCGCCGCATGCCGATGGCCCGCGCGCTGGTGCTGCTGCGCCAATTGGCCGCGGCGCTGGCGGCTCTGCACCGGCGCGGCATGGTCCATCGCGCCGTCAAGCCGTCCAACGTGCTGCTGAGCGCGCGCGAGGCTGGCGCCGCCCGGCTGGCCGACTTCAGCATGGTCAAGCTGCCCGAGAAGAATCCGCCGCTGCCCGACCACTGGGTCGGCTGCACCGACTATTGCGCGCCCGAGCAACGCGAGAACGCCACCGGCGTCGGGCCGCAGGCCGATGTGTTCTCGCTGGGTGTGTTGGCCTATCGCATGCTGGCCGGGCGGCTGCCCGACCTGTCGGCGGGGCCGGCGCTGCTGGCCGACGCGCCGCAGGAGATGACCGACCTGGTCCGCGCCGCCACCGATCCCGATCCGGCGGCGCGCCCGGCCCATGGCGGGGTTGTTCTCGACGCCCTGGCCAAGGTGCCGGCGGGCGTGCGGCCGCCGGTGCAGGTGCTGACCGTCAAGAAGCCCCAGCCCCGCAAGGTGACCGCGCCGACCGGGTGAGGCCCGGGATGAGGCCTTGCGCCGGGGCGCCGGCTTCGTCATGCTCGCGCCCATGACGATCCCTTCCACCATTCCCCGCGCCGCCTTGGTGACCGGCGCCGCGCGCCGCATCGGCCGCGCGGTGGCCATCGACCTCGCCCGCGCCGGCTTTCGGGTGGCGGTGCACTACAGCGGCTCGGAAACCGAGGCGCGGCAGGTACGCGACCTGATTCGGGCCGAGGGGGGCGCCGCGGAGACGGTGCGGGCCGACCTGTCGCGGGAGGACGGGATGGCCGGGCTGGTGGCGGCCGCCGAAGCAGCGGTCGGGCCGCTGGGGCTGTTGGTCAACAATGCGTCGACCTTCGAGCGCGACGAGGCGCTGACCGCCACCCGGCGCGGCTGGGACCTGCACATGGAGGTCAACCTTCGCGCCCCCTTCGTGCTGACCCAGGACTTCGCCCGCCGCCTGCCCGCCGCCGCCGAGGGGGTGGTGGTCAACCTGCTGGACCAACGGGTCTGGAACCTGACGCCGCATTTCACCACCTACACCCTCAGCAAGGCAGGGCTGTGGACGCTGACCCAAACCCTGGCGCTGGCGTTGGCGCCGCGGATTCGGGTGGCGGCCGTCGGGCCGGGGCCGGCCCTGCCCAGCATCCGCCAGAGCGGGGAGCAGTTCGCCGCCCAGGTCGCCGAGACACCGCTGGAGCGCGGCACCTCGCCCGACGAGATCGCCGCCGCCATCCGCTTCATCCTGGCGACCCGCTCCTTCACCGGCCAGATGTTGGCGCTGGACGGGGGGCAACATCTGCAGTGGGCGCCGGGCAACCGGCCGCCGGAGGAATGAGCACCGGTCGCCGCCCACGACCTTGGTCGTAGGTCGGTCGGAAAGGTCTGGAATCGTTGGGAAGCCGCCGCGGGAGCGCAAGTTTTGCACAGGCGGCGGCGAGCCGGGAGGATGCCGGGAGCGCCCCACGCTGTCCAGAGAAAAAGGTGGTCTTTTACATCCTGTTTACGCTTGACAATACTTAACCCATTGAAATCGCTTGGTGTAGTATTTCTGCATAGAAAATGGGCAATCCGGTGAATCCCAAGGACTCCCTGGGGGGAGGGGGGCGGGCGGTGAACTTGCCAACAGACTTATCCACAAGATTCGTGGATATCCGCTTTGGCGACCGGATAAGCCTAGGGCCAGAGCCATTTCCTCCTTTTGGACGATGACCGAAGACACCCCTACGACCCTGGCCGAAGAGCCGTCCGCCACCTCCAAGCCCCTCGCCGGCGGGGTGGCGGTGATCCGTGCCAACGTCGAAACCATGCCGTCGTCGCCGGGCGTCTACCGCATGCTCAACGCCAAGGGCGACGTGCTCTATGTCGGCAAGGCCAAGAACCTCAAGAAGCGGGTGGTGGCCTATACCCGCCCCGAAAGCCAGACGCTGCGCATCCAGCGCATGATCGCCGAGACCGCCGCCATGGAGGTGGTGGTGACCCATACCGAGGTCGAGGCGCTGCTGCTGGAAAGCAACCTGATCAAGAAACTGGCGCCGCGCTACAACATCCTGCTGCGCGACGACAAGAGCTTCCCGCACATCCTGGTCACCGGCGACCATCCCTGGCCGCAGATCGTCAAGCATCGCGGCGCGCGGTCCCGCAAGGGCGAGTATTTCGGCCCCTTCGCCTCGGCCGGGGCGGTCAACCAGACCCTGGCGGCGCTACAGAAGGCATTCCTGCTGCGGACCTGCTCGGATGCGGTGTTCCAAACCCGCACCCGGCCGTGCCTGCTCTACCAGATCAAGCGGTGCAGCGCGCCCTGCGTCGAACGCATCGCCCGCGACGACTACATGGCGCTGGTCGACGAGGCCCGCGCCTTCCTGTCGGGCCACAGCCAGCGCGTCCAGAAGGACCTGGCGGCGCGCATGGAGGCGGCCGCCGAGGCGATGGAATACGAGCAGGCGGCGGTCTATCGCGACCGCATCCGGGCGTTGTCGCACATCCAGGCCCACCAGGACATCAACCCGGCCGACGTGGCCGAGGCCGACGTGGTCGCCCTGCACCAGGCCGGGGGCCAGACCTGCGTGCAGGTGTTCTTCTTCCGCGCGGGCTGCAACTACGGCAACCGTGCCTATTTTCCCGCCCATGCCCAGGATGCCGAGGCGGCCGAGATCATGGCCGCCTTCCTGGGCCAGTTCTATGCCGACAAGCCGCCCCCGCGCGAGGTGATCGTCAGCCAGGAGCCGGCCGAGATGGCGGTGGTTGCCGGTGCGCTGTCCGAGAAGGCCGGCCGCAAGGTAACCATCACCTGCCCCAAGCGCGGCGACCGCAAGCGGCTGGTCGAACATGCCTACGACAACGCCCGCGAGGCACTGGGCCGCCGCCTGGCGGAAAGCTCGGCCCAGGTCATGCTGCTGACCGGGGTGGGCGAACTGTTCGGCCTCGATCTCCCGCCGGCGCGGGTCGAGGTCTACGACAACAGCCACATCCAGGGTACCAACGCGGTGGGTGCGATGATCGTCGCCGGGCCCGAGGGGCTGATGAAGGGGTCGTACCGCAAGTTCAACATCCGCTCGGCCGACCTCACCCCCGGCGACGACTACGGCATGATGCGCGAGGTGCTGACCCGGCGCTTCCAGCGTGCCCGCAAGGAGGACCCGGACCGGGATCGGGGATTGTGGCCGGACCTGGTGCTGATCGACGGCGGCCAGGGCCAGTTGAACGCGGCGCTGGAGGTGTTCGAGGACCTGGGTATCGACGACGTCGCCATCGCCTCCATCGCCAAGGGGCCGGATCGCAATGCCGGCCGCGAGCGGTTCTTCCTGCCGGGCCGCGAGCCGTTCTCGCTGGAGCCCAAGGACCCCGTGCTGTATTTCCTACAGCGCCTGCGCGATGAGGCCCACCGCTTCGCCATCGGCACCCATCGGGCGCGGCGCTCGGCCGGCCTGTCGCGCTCGCAGCTGGACGAGGTTGCGGGGATCGGGGCGCGGCGAAAGAAGGCGTTGCTACACCATTTCGGCTCGGCGCGCGAGGTGGCCGACGCCGGTCTGGCCGACCTTGAGGCCGTGCCGGGCATTTCCCGGGCGATGGCCAAAAAAATCTATGATCATTTCCACCCCCAGGGCTAATATTCGCCTCCGCCCAGCCGTGAAGGTCCCCATGGTGACCAGCCTGCCCAACCTGTTGACCCTGTCGCGGATCGTCGTGATCCCGCTGGTGATCGCCACGTTCTACGTGGACGGTCCGCTGGCGCGGTGGGTGGCGTGCGGGCTGTTCGTGGCGGCGGCGGTCACCGACTGGTTCGATGGCTACATCGCCCGCTCGCGCAACCAAGTCTCGGCCTTCGGCCGCTTCCTCGACCCCATCGCCGACAAGCTGCTGGTGGCCGCGGTGCTGTTCATGCTGGTGGCCTTCG
>JBFMHS010000132.1:0-4564 GCA_040751765.1 Pseudomonadota bacterium
GGCGCCTCCGGTCTCCCATTCGGTCACCGGTCAGGGAAGCCGGCCGACCCGGTCAAGGACGGCCAGGAAAGCCGGATTGTCGCCGGCGTGCTCGGGCGCCAGGGCCCCGAGCTCGCGCCGCAGTCCGTCGAGGCATCCGACCGGGCTGGCCTCGCCCCGGCAGGCGGAGACCGCGGCCTCGCGGGTGGCGTGGAAGGCGGCGCGATCGGTTAACCATTGGCTCAGGGCACGGCGGTCGGCGTCGGGCAGCATGGCGGCCGCCGCGAGAAGCGCTCGCTCGCCCGGCTCCAGGCCGCGCGGCTCCAGGGCCACGCGCCCGTAGACTTCGGCGGTGCAGGCGCAGGATTCCAGCGTGTGGTCACCCTCGGCCAGCCCCATCTGGCGCATGCAGCCGTGGCGGATGACCGCCATGGTCGCGACGCGATAGGCCAGGGCGCGGGCCTGCGGGTCGCCCACCCGGACCGCGGCGGTGGCAGCGGCCCAGGCGAGCGCGCCCGTCACCGCCACCACGGTTGCGATCCGCCCCTTCGTCATCAGGCCGAGGAAACGAGGCGCAACGGCGGCCGACGGCCGGGATCGGGCAGCGGCGCGGTGCCCTGGACCAGGCGCGGGAACCGCCGATGGAATTCCCCGTCGGCTTCGCCCGCCAGCATGAACTCGATATGGGCGTGGTCCTTTCCGGCGGCCTTGACGACGGAGGGCAACTCCATTCCTTCGAGGCGCAGGGCCACCTTGCCGCCCGGCTCCACCTGCCCGTCGGCGACGACGATGCAGGCGCCGCCCTCCGACAGGTCCTCGACATTGGCCGGCGTCTCGCTGCCACCGACCACCAGTCTGGCGTCGAGATGGACCGGATGGCGGGGGAACTTCCGACGGTCGGCGCCGGTGGTCGAGGTGCGCACCACCCGCACCAGCACCGTCCGCAGGTCGACGATGCTGTCGGCGACGCTGGCCGAGATGTCGCTGACCTCGCGGGCACGTTCGCCGGTGGAGGCGGCTTCGGAAGACACCTGGGAAATGCGCTGCGAGACTTCCTGGGCGGCGGACGAGGTCTGGGCGACGTTGCGGGCGATCTCGCGGGTGGCCGCCGCCTGCTCCTCGACGGCGGCGCCGATGGTGGTCGACACCATGTCGATGTCACGGATGATGGTCGCGATCTGTTGGACCGCGTCGACGGCATCGACGGTGGTGGTCTGAATGTCCGCGATCTGGGCGGTGATCTCCTCGGTGGCCTTGGCGGTCTGGTTGGCCAGGTGCTTGACCTCGTTGGCCACCACCGCAAAGCCCTTGCCGGCCTCGCCTGCCCGCGCCGCCTCGATGGTGGCGTTCAGCGCCAGGAGGTTGGTCTGGCTGGCGATGGTCTTGATCATCCGCGCCACTTCGCCGATCCGCGCCACCGCCTCGGACAGCGCCTCGATGGCTTGCTGCGACGAGGTCGCCGCCTCCACCGCCTCGGTGCTCATGCGGTTGGCGTTGGTGATTTGGGACGATATCTCGCCGATTGAGGCGGTCAGTTGGTCGGTGGCCGAGGCAACGGTCTGGGCGTTGGCCAGCGCCTGGGCGGCAGCGGCGGCCACGTTCTGGCTGTTCTCGCCGACGGCGCTGGCGGAGCCGGCCATGCGCGAGGCGTTGACGGCCATGCGGTCGGTCTGCTGGGCCACCGCTTCGACGGCCTTAAGCGTCTCGCGCTCCACCGTCTGGGCCATGTCCCTGAGCGCCCGGAGTTTTTCCTCCTCGGCCCTCAGCTTCTCCTCCTCGCGCTGACGGTCGAGGCGGAGCTTCTCCAGCAGGTTCTCCTTGAACACGCACAGCGAGTCGGCGATCTCGCCGATCTCGTCGGCCCGGCCCTGGTCCTTGATCTCGACCCCGGTGTCGCCCTCGGCCAGGCGGGTGACCTCACGGGTGATGCGGTGCAGGGGGATGACGATGCCGCGGATCAGCAGGTAGGAAAAGCCGACCCCGAAAGCCAGCGCGGCGCCGGCGGCCACGGCCAGGGCGGTTTCGGTCAGCTTGGACACCCGCTCGGCCTCGAGCTTGAAGCTCAGGCCGCTGGAAAGGCTGAACTCGACCATCAGCACGATGGCGTCGCCCAACGAGGCCGCCACCTCCTGCTTGCGGATCAGCATCGCCTTGATGTCGGCGCTGCCGTCGAAGGGCGACAGCGCCTGTTGCTGAAGGGCATCGACCAGCGCGTTCCAGTCGTCGAGGCGGGCGCGCACGTCGCGGGCGACGGCGCGGCCGTCATCGGAGACGACCCGCTCCTCGACCACTTCGATGCTGGCCTCGATCTGCTCGCGCCAGTCGGCGGCGTTGGAGAATCCCTCCTTGATGGCCTTGGGGTCGGCCGACAGCAGCGCGTTGGTGATTTCCCGGTCCATCTGCATGAACGAGGTCGCGATGCCGCCGGCCTGGCCGCTGACCATCAAGGGGCGTTCGAAGATCCCGGAAACCATCGATGTCACGGTGTTCAGGGCGTAGGCGGCGAACCCGCACAAGGCCGCCGTCATCAGCACGAAAAGGATCGAGCTTCCCCACAGTCGCTTCTTGATCGTGATCGCCATTCTCTTCGAACCCCCGTCGCTGTTACTCGGTGACCTTGACCGTCATCTTCATGGTCGGATGGATGGCGCAGCGGATGTCGGCCTCGCCCACCTTGTCGAACTTCACCGGGGACGAGCCGCCGGGTTGCTGCTGCTGAAGGTCGAATTCCATTCCGGGAGTCTGGGAATAGACGTTGTGGACGAACGGGTCGGCGTTCTTGAACACGACCGTGTCCCCCTTCTTGACGGTGATTTCCTTCGCCGAGAATTTCTTGTTCTGCTGGATGATCTCGTGCTCGGCGGCCCAGGCGGGCGCGGCGACGGCGAGAGCGAGCAGGGCGGCGACCAGATGCTTCATGATGCGTGATCCTCGCTTGGGTTTCAGTGCTTGCCGATGGGAAGGACGGGCAGGATGACTGGGGCCGGCGGGCTGGTCAGTGTCTCCATGAACGCCACCAGGTCGGCCACGTCGCGGTCGGACAGTCCCAGCGGCTTGATGCTGGGGGACAGGCTGGGGCGGCGGACGAAGCCGGTGTCGTAATGGCGGACGGCGGCCTCCAGGGTCGCGACGCTGCCGTCGTGCATGTAAGGGGCGCGGCGGGCGATGTCGCGCAGCGTCGGGGTCTTGAACGCATGGCGCATGCTGGGCAGCTTCAGGATGGCGCCGCGTCCGATGTCGGTGTCGGGCAGCCCGATGTCGTGGAAGCCGTGGTCGGTGAACGACCAGCCCGAATGGCAGGCGGCGCAGTTCGCCTTGCCGTTGAACAAGTCGAAACCGCGCTTGGCCGACTCCGGGATGGCCGCCTCGTCGCCGGCGATCCAGCGGTCGAACGGCGCCAGCCCCGAAACGACGGTACGTTCATAGGTGGCGATGGCCTTGGCCAGCGTCGCCTTGGTCAGGCCCTCGCCCGGGAATGCCGAGTTGAAGCGGATGCGGTAGTCGGGGATGGCGCCCAGTTCGACGATCAGTTCGTCGACGTTTTGGGCCATTTCGACTTCGGCCTCGATGGGACCCAGCGCCTGGTCTTCCAGGCTGTTCTTGCGGCCGTCCCACATCAGCAGCTCGGCCCAGGCCAGATTGAGGATGGTGGGGCTGCGGCGGCCCAGATTGGTGGCGCCATGCCCGATGCCCTTTGCCAGGCCGTCGCCCCAACCCAGGCCCGGGTTGTGGCAGGTGGCGCAGGAAATGACGTTCGACTTGGACAGCCGGGGGTCGAAGAACAGGGTGTGCCCCAATTCGGCCTTTTCGACGGTGAAGGGATTGTCTGCTGGGAAGGGGATCTCGGCGGGACGGCGGTAGTCCGCGAAGAGCGCCGCGCGATCCTTCGGCCCCTCGGCGGAGGCGGTGCTGCCGACCACGATCAGGAGCGTCGCCAATCCGGCTCCGAACCAGCTTATCTTCATGTTCTTTCCCCCTTCGCATTCAAACGGGGGCTATTACCCCCCATACGTTTGGGGAGATTATCCGCTCCTTATGAACTGCATTTGGTATGGGGGTGAACCCGGATTGAAACAGCCATGAACGGCTTGTTTACAGCGGGGTGGATGCGCACAGGCCGATGATAATCGTCAAGGATTTCCAAGTGTTGGCGGACTGTGCCTGGTGATTTGGGGTCAGTGCTTGAGGGGGGCCGGGTCGCCGGACAGCAGCAGTTCCTTGCCCCAGCCGGGGCGCGCGGTGGTTGCCGGGGAGGCGGCAGGCGCATCGGGCGGCAGAACCCGCGCGGCGGCACCGTTCAGCGGCGGCCGCAGTCCGTGGACGAGGTCGGCGCGGATGCGGGCTCGCGAAACCGGATCGGCGGCGAAGCTGTGGAGGTGTGTCAGGCCCAGGCCGTGCGCAGACGCCAGCAGCGGCGCCGAAGCCGCCAGGGTGGCCGCGATGTCCTCTGCCTCGCCGACGAACAAGGGCAGGGGAAGGCCGCCGCCGTGCGCCGCCAGCAGATAGACCCCCGCCGCGTGGGGGGCGCGCGCCAACATCGGCGCGTAGATGAAGCCGTAGGACCGCCCCGACAGGCCACGCCAGA
>JBFMHS010000133.1:0-4667 GCA_040751765.1 Pseudomonadota bacterium
TGCATCAGGGTCAGCAGGTCGGGATCGCGGACCAGGGTGGCCAACGCAGAATCCGACAGCACGATCCACAGCGCGCCGAAAACGCCGTAGACCAGCGCCAGCAAGGCGGCCGGCGACAACCTTCCCGTTCCAATCCCCCGCATGTTCTTCTCCGCAGGGTCGTTACATCCGGATCATAGCACCGGCGGGCCAAGGGGGCTTGCGCTTTCGTCAAGTGCCGCAGCCTGCTCTTGTGCCGGCGTCCGGGTTGTGCTTCAACCCAAGGCGACGCCCGCGCGGCGACATCCGTCCGCCGCCACTCCAGAAGGAAGCGCATTCGATGAAGATGTTCTCCGCCCGCCATGGCGCCCTGGCCCTCGGCCTCGTGGCCGGCCTGGCCGTCCTGCCCGCCATCGCCGCCGACAAGGACCCCGTCGTCGCCGTGGTGAACGGCACCGAGATCCGCGCCTCGGCGGTCGCCGCCTACCAGCGCGCCCTGCCGCCCCAGATGGCCATGCAGTACCCGTTCGAGGACCTGCTGGACGTGGTGGTCACCAACCAGTTGATCTTCGAGCAGGCCAAGAAGGACAAGACCCTGGACGATCCCGAGCTGAAGGAGACCCTGAAGCAGTTCGAGCGCCAGCTGGCCGTCAAGGCGTGGATGAACAAGAAGCTGCGCGCCGAGGTCACCGACGAAGCCGTCAAGAAGGCCTATGACGAGGCGCTGAAGGACTACAAGCCCGAGCCCGAGGTCAAGGCCAGCCACATCCTGGCCGGCAGCGAGGACGAGGCCAAGGCCATCATTGCCGAGCTGAACAAGGGCGCCGACTTCGCCACACTGGCCAAGTCCAAGTCCAAGGACCCGTCGGCCAAGCAGAACGGCGGCGACCTCGGCTACTTCTCCAAGGGCGAGATGGTCCCCGAGTTCTCCGAGGCCGCCTTCGCCATGAAGCCGGGCGAAATCTCCAAGGCGCCGGTCAAGAGCCAGTTCGGCTGGCACGTCATCAAGGTCGAGGACAGCCGCATGTCCAGCCCGCCGACGCTGGAGCAGGCGCGCCCCATGCTGCGCGAGCAGGTGGCCGAGAAGACCGCCGAGCGGATCGTCGCCGACATGCGGTCCAAGGCCAAGATCAAGATGATGAACCCCGACGGCAGCGCCAAGAACTGACGCCGCCTGGAACGACCACGAGGATCCGCGCCATGACCGCCATCTCCCCGCTCGCCCCCGCCGCCTTCCCGACCATGCCGCCGCTCGCCGGCGTTCGGCTGGCCGGCCACGAATGCGGCATCCGCTATGTGGGCCGGCCCGACCTGCTGGTGGCCGAGCTGGCCCCCGGCACCACGGTGGCCGGGGTGTTCACCCGCTCGCTGACCTGCTCGGCGCCGGTGGTGTGGTGCCGCGAGGCGGCGGCCAAGGGCAAGGCGCGGCTCCTGGTGGTCAATTCGGGCAACGCCAACGCCTTTACCGGCGCCGCCGGCATGGCGTCGGTCAGCCGCACCGTCGCCAAGGCCGCCGAACTGGCCGGCTGCAAGAAGACCGAGGTCTATGTCAGCTCGACCGGCACCATCGGCGTGCCGCTGCCCGACGAGAAGATCACCGCCAATCTCGCCGCCGCGCTGGCCAAGCTGGAGGCCGACGCCTGGCACGACGCCGCCCGCGCCATCATGACCACCGACACCTTCCCCAAGGGCGCGACGCGGACCGCCGTCATCGACGGCCGCCAGGTCACCATCAACGGCATCGCCAAGGGCGCCGGCATGATCGCCCCCGACATGGCGACCATGCTGTCCTACGTCTTCACCGACGCCAGCCTGCCCCACGACGTGCTGCAGCACCTGCTGACCAAGGGCGTCGACAAATCGTTCAACTGCATCACGGTGGACAGCGACACCTCGACCTCGGACACGCTGCTGCTGTTCGCCACCGGCCAGGTCAGGCACGCCCGGATCACCGATCCCAAGGACAAGCGCCTGGCCGACTTCAAGGCCAAGCTCGACGACCTGCTGCTCGACCTCGCCCACCAGGTCGTCAAGGACGGCGAGGGCGCCACCAAGTTCGTCGAGGTGCGTGTCAAGGGCGCCATGGGCAACAGGGCCGCCAAGCGCATCGGCCTGGCCATCGCCAACTCGCCGCTGGTCAAGACCGCCATCGCCGGCGAGGACGCCAACTGGGGCCGGGTGGTGATGGCGGTGGGCAAGGCCGGCGAGAAGGCCGACCGCGACCGCCTGTCCATCGCCATCGGCGGCGTCGAGGTGGCGCGCAACGGGCTGGTGGTCCCCGGCTACGACGAGGCGCCGGTCAACGCCCACATGAAGGGGCGCGACATCCTGATCGAGGTCGACATCGGGCTCGGCAAGGGCAAGGCCACGGTGTGGACCTGCGACCTCACCCATGCCTATATCGACATCAACGGGGCCTACCGCACCTGACAGCGGGAGTATCGACATGAAGCTGCGCTATTCCACCACCTCGCCCTTCGCCCGCAAGTGCCTGGCCGTGGCCTTCGAGGCCGGCCTGGACAAGCGTATCGAGACCGTGGTCACCAACGCCTGGGCCGCCGACACCGACCTGCCCAAGGACAACCCGCTGTGCAAGGTGCCGGCCCTGGTCACCGACGGCGGCGAGGTGCTCTATGACTCGCCGGTGATCTGCGAGTACCTGGATTCGCTGCATGACGGCCGCAAGCTGTTCCCCGCCTCGGGCGGTGAGCGCTGGCGGCAGCTGCGGCTACAGGCACTGGGCGACGGCATCCTCGACGCCGCCGTGCAGGTGCGCGTCGAGACCGCCATGCGCCCCGAGGCCGGCCGCTGGCCGACCTGGATCGAGCGCCAGCAGGCGGCCGTCGCGCGCGGCTGCGACGCGCTGGAGCAGGAATGCGCCGGCTGGGGCGACGAGTTCCTGATCGGCCAGATCACCGTGGCCTGCGCGCTGGGCTATATCGACCTGCGCAAGATCGCCGACTGGCGCGCCGGCCGCCCCAACCTGACCGCATGGTTCGACAAGGTGTCGGCGCGGCCGTCGCTGGCCCTGACCGCCCCCAAGGAATGACGGCCGACGAGGTGGCCGCCCGGCTGGGGCTGGCCCCCCATCCGGAAGGCGGCGCCTATGCCGAGACCTATCGCCATGTGGCCGAAGACGGGCAACGCGGCGCCTGCACCGCCATCTACTATCTGCTGAGGGCGGGCGAGCGGTCGCACTGGCACAAGGTCGACGCCGTCGAGGTGTGGGCCTGGCACGCCGGCGCGCCGCTGCGGCTGCGCGTCGCCGGCGCCGCCGACACGGTGCTGGGGCCCGACCTCGCCGCCGGACAGCGGCCGCAGGCGGTGGTGCCGCCCCATGCCTGGCAGGCCGCCGAGCCGCTGGGCGAGTGGTCGCTGGTCAGCTGCGTGGTGGCGCCGGCCTTCGACTTCGCCGGCTTCACCCTGGCCCCGCCCGGCTGGCAACCCGAGGGAGAATGACCATGAAGCGCCTGGCCCTGCTGTTCTCGCTGCTCGCCGTCGCCGGCTGCGCCGGCCCCGACAAGGTCAGCCACCACCAGCCGCCGGGCTTCCTCAAGAATGCCCGCGAGGTGGTGGCCCAGGCCGACTGGTCCAATCCGCGCGTGGTCGAGCTGGAACTGGTCAACCACGCCTTCCGCCCCGACGAACTGACCTTCCGTCGGGGCGAGCCGGTGCGCCTGATCCTGCGCAACACCTCGACCAGCGACCACACCTTCGTCTCCGAGCCGTTCTTCAAGGGCATCGCCGTCCTCAAGCTGGTCACCCCCCAGCAGACCGTCGAGGCGCCGTGGGTCGAGAAGGTGTCGGTCGAGGACGGCGTGGTCCAGGAACTGTGGTTCGTCCCTGCCCGCTACGGCGCCTACCGCTTCGAATGCTCGGTCCCCGGCCACGCGCTCCTGGGCATGACCGGCGTCATCAACGTGGTGGAGTGAGGCCCTATAAGGGCAGCAAGCCGAGCCGCGCGGCCGCCAGGATCGTCGCGCCCTTCCCGGTGGCGCCAAGCTTGCGGGCGCAATTGGCGAGATGGAATTCCACCGTCTTTGCGGACAGGCCGAGGATGGCCCCGGTTTCCCACGCCGTCTTGCCCTCCGCCGCCCACAGCAATACCTCGCGCTCGCGGGCGGTCATGGAAGGAGTGCCCGCATCCGCCGGGTGGAAGGTGAACACCTTGATGAAGCCTCCATCCGGCAGGCCACGGCCGCAGACCCGCACCAGCGAGCCATCGGGTCTGCGCCGCTGGTAGCGGTCGGCGATGGTGGCGAGCCGCTCGCGGACAAGCCGGCCGGCCGAACCCGGCCCGTGCTCGCCGCGCGCGATGTTGAAGTGCACGAAGTCGAGGAAATGCGTGCCACGGCGCATGAGCTCCGGCGGGTAGCCCATGCGGGATTCCAGCGGCCGGTTCCAGACCAGCAGGCGCATATCTGCATCAAAGCGCGCCACCCCATCGTCGAGGGCGTCGAGAGTCTCCTGGATCATGGACTGTCCTCCGGTTTCCTGGGAATTTCCCGGCTGGCGGCGCCGCGCTCCGCCGCTACCATGCCTTCTCATCCCTCCCGCCGCAACAGGAGCACTGCGTGAAGTCCACCCTCGCCCCCGGCATGACCCACGAACTGCGCTGGGTGCCCCGGCCGATCTCGTCGAGTTCGTCGCGGGCCACCACCTCCCACGACACCCGGCGGCCGTCGACG
>JBFMHS010000134.1:0-5372 GCA_040751765.1 Pseudomonadota bacterium
CCGCCATCCGCCACATGCTCGACGACGCCCCGCCGGGGTTGACCAACCTGCTGCAATCGCTGATCGCCACCATGCGGGTGATGGGCGACGACCTCGCCTCGGCCCGGGCCCAGGTGATGGAGCTGGGCGGCTAACCATCCTCAAGGCCAGTTGTTTTTCCCTTCTATATTAGGTATGCGAAATACACATATTTCGCAGGAGGGAACCCCCGTGCGCACGTTCTTCCGCCGCAGCCCGCCCGAAGACTGCCGCTTGTGCGCGCTCAAGGCCGCCATCGGCGGCCTGGTCGCCATCGCCCTGGTGGCGGTGATGGCCGAAATGGTCGGCAGCCTGGCCCCCATCGCGCCGCTGGCCGCCAGTTGCGTGCTGGTGTTCGCCGCCCCCGCCAGCCCCATGGCCCAGCCGGCCAACGTCATCGGCGGCCACCTGCTGTCCACCTCGGTGGCGCTGGCCATGGACGCAGTGCTGCCAGGCGGCTGGTGGACGGTGGCGCTGGGAGTGGGCGTCGCCATCTGGCTGATGGCCGTCACCCGCCTGACCCACCCGCCGGCCGGTGCCGACGCGCTGGTGGTGCTGACCGTCCATCCCGGGCTGGACTACCTGTTCTTCCCGGTGCTGGCCGGCAGCGTGACCATGGTCGCCGTCGGCGTGGCGGTGCATCGGCTGATGCCGCCCCGGGGGGCCTATCCGGCGCCGGCGCCCGAGCCGGCGGAGTGAGTTCCGGATTTCCCCAGTTGCCGGGCGGCCGGTTTTGCGCTGTGCTGCGCCCATGCTCACCATTTTCGTGGCGCTGGCGCCCATCTTCCTGCTGATCCTGCTGGGCTGGGGCATCCGCGCCGGAGGCTTCCTGCCCGACGCCTTTTGGCCGCCGGCCGAGAAGCTGACCTATTTCGTGCTGTTCCCGGCCCTGCTGGTGGCCAACCTGGCCGAGGCGCGGCTGGAGGGGCTGCCGGTGGCGGCCATCACCTCGGCGCATGCCCTGGGGATCCTGGTGATGGCGACACTGGCGGTGGCGCTGATGGGGGTGGCGGGACGGCGGCCGTTCCATCTCGACGGCGCCGGCTTCACCTCGGTCTTCCAGGGCGTCATCCGCCCCAACACCTATGTCGGCTTGGCCGCCGCCGCGGGGCTGTGGGGCGCGCAAGGGGTGACAATCACCGCGCTGTGCGTGGCGCTGGTGGTTCCGCTGGTCAACCTGCTGTCGGTGGTTGCGCTGGTGCGCTGGGCCGGCCCCAAGGGGGCGCCGCCCCGGCGCTGGCGCGACACCGTGATGCCGGTGCTGAGGAACCCGCTGATCGCCGCCTGCTTGGTGGGCATCGCACTCAACGCCACCGGCATCGGCCTGCCGCCGGTGGTGGGGCCGTTCCTCAAGATTCTGGCCAGCGCCTCGCTGCCCATCGGCCTGCTGGCGGTGGGGGCCGGGCTCGACCTCAAGGGGTTCCGGGCCGCCGGCCCCGCCGTCGGCCTGACCGCCGCCGTCAAACTGGTGGCCTTGCCGGCGCTGGTGGGGGCCATCGCCTGGATGCTGGGCGTGCGTGGGGTGCCGCTGGTGGTCACGGTGGCCTATGCCGGGCTGCCCATCGCCCCCAATTCCTACGTGCTGGCGCGCCAGCTGGGCGGCGACGCCGGCCTGATGGCCGCCATGATCACCGCCTCGACCCTGCTGGCGGCGCTGACCCTGCCGGCGCTGGTGGTGGCGGTGGGTGGACTGTGACGGCTATTTGCTCTTCATCACCCACACCCCGTCCCAGTCGGGGCCGGGGGGCTCCTCGATCAGGTGGGCGCAGCGGTCCACGTACATCTTGGAGCAGAAGTCGCGCGGATTGAGCTCCAGCACCTTGCGGAAGGCCTGGGATGCCTCCTCGAAGCGGCCCTGGCGGTAGCGGTCGATGCCGAAGGCGAAGTCGGTCAGGGCCTCCATCATGCCGGGGAAACTAGCCTCGTCGTGGAAGTCGAGGACTTCGAACACCGCCACCGGCTTGGTCTTGCCCTTGACCACCACCTTGTCCACCTCGCGCATGCGGTAGGTGCCCTTGACGGCATGGCGAGTGAACTCGCTGATCAGGATCTTGGCGCCGTACTGCTTGGTCGCCGATTCCAGGCGCGAGGCCAGGTTCACGCCGTCGCCGATCACCGTGTAGTCCATGCGCTTGGGGCTGCCGATATTGCCCGACACCACGGTGTCGGTGTTGAGCCCGACCCCGATGTCCACCGGCTTCTTGCCCTCCTCGGCTCGCCGCGCGTTGAACGCCCGCAGCGCCCGCATCATGGCGATGGCGGCACGCACGGCGCGGTCGGCGTCGTCCTCGTGGGGGATGGGGGTGCCGAACACCGCCATGATGGCGTCGCCGATGAACTTGTCGAGCATGCCGCCTTCGTCGGTGATGCAGTCGACCATCACCGTGAAATACTCGTTGAGCAGGCTGACGGTGCCCTGCGGTCCCAGCTCCTCGGTCAGGGTGGTGAAGCTGCGGATGTCCGAGAACAGCACCGTGGCCATGGACGCCTGGCCGCCCATGATCGCCTCGCCGCCGGCCAGCAGCTTGTCGGCCAGGGCGGGGTCCATGTAGCGGCTCATGGTCGACTTCATGCGCTTTTCGGACGAGATGTCCTCGATCATCACCATGGCGCCCAGCTTCTTGCCGTCGATTCCCACCAGCGGCAGCACGGTGACGTTGGCCGAGACGGGCTTTCCGGCCGCCTCCAGCTCGGCGTCCATGATGACGTCGCCCCGGCCGGTGGCGGTGGCGCCCTCGATCTTGTCGACCAGGAAGGCGTTGCCCCCGCCGAACACCTGGACGGCGGGGCGCCCCACCATCTCCTCGGCGGGCACCGCCAGGATGCGCTGGCCGGCGGCATTGCAGGTCGCCACCCGCCCGTCCTCGGCCAGGGTGATGACGCCGCTGGACATGCTCTCCAGGATGGATTCGTTGTAATTCTTGATGTTCTGGACGTCGTCGAACAGCTTGGCGTTTTCGAGGCCGATGGAGATCTGGCTGACGAAGGCCTTCAGCCGCGCCTCGTCGTCGGCGGTGAAGGCGCCGCCGCGCTTGTTGAGGACCTGGGTGACGCCGATGCACTTGCCGTCCTTGTTGAGCACCGGCACGCACAGGATCGAGCGGGTGAAGAAGCCGGTCTTGCGGTCGAAGGACGGGTTGAAGCGCAGGTCGGCATAGGCATGGGGGATGTTCACCGTCTCGTGGCTGGTGAACACCGCGCCGGCGATGCCCAGGTGGTTGGGGAAGCGGATCTGGGTGGCCCCCAGCCCTTCGCCCACCATGGTGAACAGCTCGTTGGTCTTCTCGTCGTTGATGAACAGCGTCGAGCGCTCGGCGTCCAGCATGTGCGTGATGGCGGCGATGATCTTGTTGAGCAGCGGCCCCAGTTTCAGCTCCGAGCTGATCTCGGACACCACGTTGAGGAATTCCAGCTCCTGCGCCCGTTGCCGCTCGACGTTCTCCAGCGTGCGCAGGGAATCGAGCGCAATGGCCGCCTGGCCGATGATGGCCTCGGTGACCTCCAGGTCGCCCTTGGTGAACAGCTTGCGGCGCTTCTTGTTGAGGAGCTGGGCCACCCCGATGCGCTCGCCCTTCAGCGTCACCAGCGGCGCGCACAGCACGGTGTGGGTGACGTAGCCGGTCTGGATGTCCACCGCGCTGTTGAAGCGCGGATCGGCATAGGCGTCGTCGACGATGGCGGCGCGGCCGCTGTTGAACACGTGGCCGGCGATGCCCGAGTGATTGAAGATACGGATCTCGCGGGTGAACTTGCCGGCGACGACGCGCGAATACAACTCGCCGGTGCTCTCGTCGTTGAGGAACACCGAGCCGCGTTCGGCGGCGATGGTCTCGGTCAGGATGTTGCGGAGCGTGTCGAGCGCGTCGGTCAGTGTGCGCGCCGCCGCCAGCCGGTTGGACACCTTGAGCAGGAACTCGGGGGTTACGCGGGGGTCGCTGGTGCGGCGGGGCCGGCGGGCCGTGGGGCGCATGTCATTCATGGCCGCCCTCCTCCAACCGCCGCCGCAATGCCACGATGGTGGCCCTCAACTGCTCGGCTTCGCCGGCGAGAGTCTGGCGCAACACATCCACCTCGCCGCGATGATGTGCCGCCGCCGCGTCGATTTCGTCCCGAAGGGCCTGGACGGTGGCCTTGAGCTGGCGAATCTCGTCGTCGCGGGCGTTGACGGCCTGTTGCAGCCGCTCGGATTCGCCCACCCGCTGGGCGTCGAGCTGCTCGCGCAGGGCGTCGATGGTGGCCTTGAGCTGGCGGATTTCGTCCAGGTGCTGGTTGACGGCAGCCTGGACCTTCTCCGCCTCCTCCACCCGCTGCGCGTCGACCATGTCGCGCAAGGCAGAGATGGTGGCGTGCAACTCCGCCACTTCCGCCTCCAAGGCGGCGGCGGGCGCAGTTTCCGGTGGCCGGGCGTGTTGCACCAAGGTCATGGCGAGGCCCCTCGGGGGACAGTCCTCGCCATCATCATACCCCAAACGGAGAGCCCAGGCACCCCGATCGAAGTCGCAAGCTGTGCTTTTCTATTCCTCGGCGAGATCGCTGGCGGGCAGCACGGTCACGCCGGTGCCGTCCTCGTCCTCGATCAGCACGATATCGCCCTGGATGCGATCCTCGCCCTCGGCGAGGTTGTTGAAGTAGTGCCACAGGAACGACACGGCGATGGTCTGGTCGATCTGGTCGTCCTCCTCCATCTCCTCCTCGGACATGGCGGAAACGTCGCGCAGGATCTCCAGGCTGTCGTCGAACATCTCGTCGATGTCGGGGTTGTCCTCGAGCACGTTCTTGATGATGTAGTCGTGCTCGCCCTCGTCGAGCTCGTATTTCCACTGGGCGGTGCCGGACTTGTAGTAGACGGTGATCATCCAGGCCTCCTGGCGCCGGTGGGTCGAAGAGCGGCGGCGACAGCCGCCGCGCCTTCGCGGACCATCCGCGATTCGAGGAAAAAAGGCAAGGGCACGATTGCCGCCTTTTCTCCGCCGCGCGCGCTTGCTATCAAGCTTCGCGCGCCCGGGGAAAACGAAGGGATCACCATGTCCGACCAGCCGACCTATGTCCTGACCATCACCTGCCCGGATACCGTGGGCATCGTGGCGGCGGTTTCCGGGTTCCTGACCCAGCACGACTGCTTCATCACCGAGGCCGCCCAGTTCGGCGACCCGCTGAGCCGTCGCTTTTTCATGCGCATCGTCTTCGCCACCGGCGCCCTGACCCCGCCCATGGCCGAGGTCGGCAAGCTGTTCGCCATGGTCGCCGAGAAGTTCCAGATTATCTGGAACCTGCACGACACCGGCAAGAAGCCCCGGGTGGTGATCATGGTGTCGAAGTTCGGCCACTGCCTGGTCGACCTGCTGCACCGCTAC